>NZ_JBIEKD010000001.1:0-521294 GCF_043496955.1 Thalassobacillus sp. B23F22_16
GTAGGATCGGTTTTGGTATCCTTCCCTTTATGCGGAGGCATCCAAGTGTTTCGGAAGAAAACACGCGGAAGAAAAAGTGGCCCGCTGAGTGATCTATTTTTGTCCACTTTATTGACAGAATTCCAATTTGTCTCTCTTACCAACGGAAGTAGCTCTCATCCCTGGTACTATGTCTCTCATACAATAGGATTTTCTCTTATCCGCCCTGGATATCACGTTTCCGGTATCCTGCAAAACCAACCAGCAGCACAACCGCCGCAATACCCGTCAGCACACTCAGCGCCAGCCAGCTCACTTCTTTGACCGGGAGTTCCGGAATGTGACCGAACGGGCTCAGTTTGGTGACCCACTCGTCAAATTGGAATAATCCGCCCATATAGACGACGATGAAAGAGTAGACGAGATACAGCCAGGCCACGACCGTCACCCGGGGCACCCAGCCAATCAGCAAAACTGCCAGTGCAAGCATCACCCACATGGCGGGAAGATAAGCCATGGCAGATTCATAAAATCTTCCAAGCGAAATCCCACCTTCCATGACCGCATTACCAACCGTGCCAAGACCCAATGCGGCCAGTGACAACATGACCCAGCCGCCAACCAATGACAGCACCAGGTAACTTCCCATCAACCTCGTCCGGGAAACCGCTCGTTCCAGCAAGTGAGCGGCCCTTCCTTTGCCCTCTTCCCCTTTCAGCTTCAACATGAACAACAAAGCCGGAATCGTGCTGATCATGGCGAGTACCGCCATCAGCATCGACAGGAACTGTTCAGTCAAGGAAACACCGGAAATCGGGGTAAGCAGCTGTTGCATCATTTCATTATCGGCAAAAAACGACTCCAAATCGCCAAGAACCGAGCCATACGACGCGCCAAGCACGAACATTGCGATTGCCCAGGAAATGATTCCGGTTCGCTGAAGACGAACCGCTAATCCAATCGGGTGAACGAGCAGGCGGGATGCCTGCTTTTTCCCTGCTTTTGACGGTAAAAATCCTGCGTCCATGTCGCGGATGGCATTTAAATAAAATGCTAAAACGGCCAGCACTACCGCCGCTGCCAGAGTTACGACAATCGGCCACCAGAGATTGGTGACATATGTTTCTGTACGGACGATCCAGCCGAATGGGGAAGCGAGCGCCAATGCTTCGCTGGATACGTCTCCAATGGCCCGGACCATATAAGCGAGCAACAGGACAGCCATTCCGAGTCCGATTGTTCCTCTTCCACTTTCCGATAACTGGGCAAATACAGCTGTCAGGGCAGCGAAAAAGATTCCCGTTACTCCGAGAGCCGCTCCGTATAAAACCGAGCCCTCTACGTCAATGCTTTCTACGGTAAATGTCACAAGCCCAACGGCAGTCAGCAGGGCCAGCATGAGGTTCGCTCCTGTATATACCACGAGCGTCGAAGCAAGACTGGATAGCCTTCCGGCCGGGAGCGCCCGGACGAGTTCCAGCCGGCCATCCTCCTCTTCTCCCCGCGTATGCCGGGCAACGAGCAGGATATTCATAACCCCCACGACGACCGCTGTCAAGAGCAGCATCTGATGGGCAAGCATCGCGCCGACCGTATAATTTTCGAGACCATAGCCAGGACCGACCATGGCAATCATCGCCGGATTTTTCATCGTTTCTGCCATCGCCTGCCGTTCTGTGTCGGAGGAATACAAGGTTGAAAAAGCACTCACGACAAGCAAAGTGGAAACAAGAAAAGCAGCCATCCAGATGACAAGTCGTACCCGGTCCTGTCTCGTGATGTGCCGGGCAAGAACGCCTGTGTTGGCATATAACCGCTTATTCATCACCCTTTCACTCCTTCATAATGGCGCATGAACAAGTCCTCCAGTGTCGGCGGCGTACTTTCAATTTTTTCGATGCCGAACCTGCTGACATAGCGCATCACATCATCGAGCTTTTCCGTATCCACTTGAAAAACGAGCGCCCCGTCTTTTTCCTCCAGGTGATGGACGCCCGGCTGTTCCCCCAGGGCAGGCACAGGCTGTTTCGTTTGCAATAAAAGTTGTGTGCGCGTCAAATGGCGCAGGTCGGCAAGAGAGCCCGATTCGATAATCCGTCCCTCCCGGATGATCGCCACCCGGTCACAAAGCCGCTCAACCTCAGATAAAATATGACTCGAGAGCAATACACTTTTCCCTTCCGCTTTTACTTCCATCACACATTCCTGGAAGACACGTTCCATCAATGGGTCGAGGCCGGATGTTGGTTCATCCAGGATATACAAATCAGCATCCGAGGAAAAGGCTGCGACAAGCGCCACTTTTTGCCGGTTTCCTTTGGAATAGGTACGGCATTTTTTGGAAGGATCTAATTGAAACCGGCGAATCAGTTCTTCACGGCGTTCTGACTGTTTTCCTCGCCTCAGCTTCACAAACAGATCGATGACTTCTCCGCCTGTAAGGTTCGGCCACAAGTTCACATCACCAGGTACATAAGCAATTCGCTTGTGCAATTCCACCGCGTCACTCCAGGCATCTTTTCCAAAAATAGTAGCCTCGCCAGCCGTCGCCTTTAACATGCCAAGGAGTACTCGGAGTGTCGTCGATTTACCGGCACCATTCGGTCCGATAAAACCGAACACTTCCCCTTCCCTTACGTCGATATCGACCCCATCCAGCGCCTTCACCTTGCCGAAATGCTTTTTCAGGTTTTTCGTTTCCAATACACTCATCCTGACCCCTCCCTTACGAATAAAAACTTTTCCGCAAAACGTCTAAATACTCATCAAATTCCTTCCAGTATGGATCAAAGTCGAATGTGGCAAAATTCGCTCCATAGAGCCGCTGCTTCATTTCATTCTGATAGCCTTCGATAGCCCAGCGAATCAACCGGAACGCTTTTTCCACATCGACATCGTCCCGGAACAGGGAATAGTTGATATTCTCATACATGATTTCGTTCCCTCTTTTCTGAAGCTGTTCCATCCGTGGCTTCAACCTGTCAGGAATCGACTCCTGATCGAGCATGAATGTCCCACTGAACCGGAACAAATCTGGATGCTCCAGGAACGCCTTCATTTTCACTCGTGCAGCATGCTTGAACCGCTCGATAAAATCCCGCTCGCCCGGTTCGATCCGCTGTAAATAATCTTCCATAATGACATCGAGCGTGTATTCGATGAGATATTCATAGAGACCCTGTTTGTTTTTAAAATAATAAAAAAGCATTCCCTTGCCGATTCCGGCTTCTTTTACAATGACATTGGTCGACGCCTGCTCAAAACCTTTCTCAGCAAACTCACGGAATGCCGCATTCAAAATTTTTCTACGTTTATGATCGTCTAGATTGATGAATTTCGTTGCGATGGTTTTGCCCCTCCTTTTCACCAATATATAAGCATTCAGTCTATTTTAGACCACTCTGGTCGATTTAATTGTACTCCTTTTCGACCACCATGGTCAACTTAATTTTTCTATTAAAAGTGTAAAGGAAAAATTAATAAGATTAATTCTATGTAAAGGAGGGTATACCACTTGCAGAGATTTAAAATAGCCACGATTGTGTTTACTTATGGGTGAAAATTTGTTAAATTGAACTATTATGTGAGTGATGAAAGATTAACAGGAGGTCCAACACGATGAAAGATTACAAGAATCTGTTGAAAAAGGGCTGGCTATTCTTTCTAGTAGCTGTCCTGTTCCTATGGGGTAAAACCTATTATGCTTTGAAAACAGCTTTCAAATTAGATATTGAAAATAGTACGCAGCAATTTATTCTGGCAATTGCACCTATCAGTTCGATTTTGTTTTTCCTGGGATTATCCCTGCTGATTCCTAAAAAGATACGGAATAAAGCGTTTATGACAATATATGTCCTGATGACATTTGTGCTGTTTGCTAATGTTGTCTACTTCCGTTTCTTCAGCGACTTTATTACACTGCCGGTACTGATGCAGTATAAAAACTTTGCTGAACTCGGAGGCAGTGCTCAGGCATTGATTCAGCCGATAGATATCATCTACTGGATCGATGTGGCTATCCTGATCACCTGGCTCGTAACTAGAAAAGTCAAACCGGCGATGCGGTTCAAAAAGCGCACGGTTGCGATGCTTTATGCCGCAGTCATTGGTATTGCAGCTGTCAACCTCAACCTGGCAAATCAGGAACGCCCGGAGCTATTAACCCGTACATTCGACCGTATGAAACTAGTAAAATTGCTTGGAATCTATAACTATCACATCTATGATAGTGTCGTTACCGCTAATGCATCTTCCAAGCGAGTATTTGCGGACAGCGATGAATTGACAGAAGTGCTCAACTACGTCAATGGCCAGCAAGGAAAAATGGGTGTACAAGGTGAATATTTCGGCAAAGCCAAAGGTAAAAACGTTGTGCTTATTTCCCTGGAGTCCACGCAGAACTTTGTTATGGACTATAAAGTGAACGGACAGGAAGTCACACCTTTCCTGAACGATCTGAAAGATGACAGTTACTATTTCTCTAACTTCTATCACAATACAGGTCAGGGAAAGACTTCCGACTCAGAATTCCTCCTAGATAATTCTATGTATGGCATGTCACGGGGTGCTGTTTTTACAACAAATGCCAACAACGAATACAACGCGACCCCGGAAATTATCAAAGAGGAAGGCTATACACCAGTGTCGTTCCACGGAAACAATGACTCGTTCTGGAACCGGGATGTCATGTACAAATCCCTTGGTTACGACCACTTCTTCTCTAAAAGTGAATATGATGTCAACGAAGAAAACTCGGTTAACTATGGCTTGAAGGATATTCCTTTCTTTGAACAGTCCATGCCAATGATCAAAGACCTGGACAAGCCATATTATGCAAAGTTCATTACACTGACGCACCATTATCCGTTCATTTTGAACAACGATGAAGATGTAATGATCGATCCTGCCGAAACTGGAGACGGTACGGTAGACCGCTACTTCCAGACCATGCGTTATCAGGATGAATCAGTGAAAAAGTTCATGGAAATGATGAAGGAACAAGGCGAATATGAAGATACGATTTTCATTATGTATGGTGACCACTATGGCATTTCTGATAACCATAACCGCGCCATGGGCGATCTGATGGATAAGGAAATTCGCACATTTGAAGAAGCGCAGTTCCAGGAGGTCCCATTGATCATTCACATTCCAGGTGAAGAAGGTAAAGAAATGAAGACCGTCGGAAGTCAAGTCGACTTGAAACCGACAATCCTCAACCTACTTGGAATTGAAGCAGGAAACGACGTCCAGTTCGGTGTCGACCTGTTTGCGAAAGACCGCGAGGATATAGCGATCTTCCGTGACGGCACGGTCGTGACTGATGAGCATGTCTATTCTGCCAAGGATGGTTCCTGCTATGACAAAGAAACTGAAGAAGAAATCGATGGCGAAACCTGTGCTCCACTAAAAGAAAAAGCAGAAAAAGAGCTGGAGTATTCCGATAAAGTCGTCCACGGCGACCTGCTCCGTTTCCTGGATCAGAACCAGGACATTGAAGGAAAATAATCGTGTATGAAGCCAAGAAGCACCACCTGCAAGTTCAGGTGGTGCTTCTTTTGTCTCTATTAAGTGGGGCGGTATCTCTTTTAGTAGTGCGATTGTCTCTCTTCTAATTATGGCGTTCTCTTATATGCTTGATAGTGTCACTCTTATTTTCGAATTTGTCTCTCATAATTAAAAATTTGTCACTCTTACGACCTATGCTGTCTCCCATCCGGCTATTATCTCTCTTATAGGGGTGAAATTTTAATGTTTTTGTTTTGCAGCATGTGGTACAAAAACCCCGCAACCTGAATGAGGCTCCGGGGCTACTCCTTTTATAGACGATACGTTTTTTCTTCCCCATAACCGAGAACGTCTACAGTTGTGTCAGGATAGTCCTTCAATAACGCTTCCAGTTCTTTATCCCTGTCTACCATATAAGATATCACCGGAAATGCCGCTACGAGGCCGTCAAACGTTTCTTTCGATGCAGCTTTTTCTTTCGATGGGAACGTGTGGCTTGGTATAACCGTTTTCACATTCAAAAGATGCTCCACTACATAGGCCGCTTCTTTCGGATTCATCGTAAAATGGCCACTCGCGGACAATATGGCCATATCCGGCTGATAGACGTCCTGTATCAGCTTCATATCCGCCATCATAGCTGTATCACCGGAATGGTATAGCGTGAGGTCATCCTCAAAATCAAAAATATACCCGCATGGATCCCCAGCGTAGATCGGCGTGCCTTCCGTTTCCCCATAGGAACTCGTATGTCTTGCGGCTACCATCGTCAGTTCGGCATCTGCCACCTGGAACTGGCCGCCGAAATTTAATGGCATGACATTCTGGCAGCCTTTTTGAATCAGAATCATCGCCAACTCATACTGTGCCACAATCAGTACGTCCGGTTTTGCCTGCGTCAGCCGCTCCAGCCCGCTGGTGTGGTCAAAATGGCCATGGGTAAGAACAACGGTGTCAATCGTAGCTAAAAACTCATCCGTCTGATAATCCTCGGGACAGCCAGGGTTCATTTCGAAAAACGGGTCAATCAGAAACTTCGAACCCCCATTACTCGTCAACACATACATAGCATGACCCAGTCGTAACACCTTCACTTGCATCCCTCCATTTTGGTCATCTGTTATGACTTGGACTAAGATGGGAAGTTATTACTTTGTTGTAAACGCTTTCTTTATTTTACCACAAAAAGACCCACGGATGGGCCGTCTGCTACCTTTCCTCCTGGTCACGCTTTCGGAAAAGCTTCCGCGATTGCTGCAAAAATCTTTTCCATTAACGTAAGGATCGCGCCCACGATTCATCCTTCCTGGAAAATCACGCTTCGACATTTTTTCGTGACACCGCCACCGTAATTGCCGTAAACAAATAACCTAGCAGCAATAAACCGGTATAAACAAAGGAGTATCCGCTCGGTACAAACAACAGAGACACCACTTCCACGAAGGTCAAGTCAGCAAAAACTCCAAACCCTGCTCCCGCTGCACCTTGTTCCAAGCCGGCAAATCCGCCTTTACGAAAGAAAAAGAAAGCCGTATTGGCAAGCAGGTATCCGAACAGACCGACCAGGCATAAGCGACATTTAGAAAGTTTATATCCAATTCCAAAGATTATTCCCAATAACAAAAAGATCATAGGATAGAAAAGCATCAACGTCTCGATGGCACCCACATGTTTCACCCCGTTATTTGGAATTCATTTAATTACAATTATTTCAAATAATGGCATATTTCTCAACACTATTTTCCATTTTCAGGTTCAAAGCAAAAAAAGAGGCTGCCTGTTTTAGCAGCCTGATTATAATTCCATGGTGCTGGTAATCTCGGTTTCCTCCAATGCCTGCGTGGCCAGCCGGTCCGCCTCCCTGTTCCGTTTTCGGGATACCACCTGGTACTCCGGCGTAATGCCAAGCTGCTTGAATTTATCTTCAATTCGATCCGCCCATTTGGACAATTCATCTTCCAGGCATGGCCATTCGCCATTCAACTGGTTGATCACCACCTGGGAATCACCGACGATTTTCACATCGATATGATGGACGCCGAGAAAATCCAGTTCCTGCAAAGCCAGGTGGAGTGCCGCGTACTCCGCTTCATTGTTCGTTTGCAGTTCATCGACGAGAGCATTTTTCCGGAGGCGATAAGACTTGCCATCCTGCTCATAATAAACAGCGCACCCGAGCCCCGACTTTTTTGTTTTCAAATCAAAGCCGCCATCAAAATAGACGGTAATGTTATGCGGTTCTGTTTCAATTCCTTTCATAAATTCCTTTAATTCTTTCAAGCTCCACGTGTGATCCTTAGGATCGATAAACGTAAAGCTCCTGGCCCGGCCGGTCTTTTCTATATCGTCGGCAATCATAATCGCCTGCCCTGCCGGCATTTCTTCAGAAGTAAACGCACTTGTCGTCCCCTTCGGTGTTTTGTAAGTAAATTCAATCCGTACTTTCATCTGCCAACCCACCTTTTCCCTGTTAGTTTATTTATGACCCTATTGATAAGTCATTAAACTATAATAAGTTTTGACAATTTCTAAATAATGGTGTAAATTACCCAATGTACGAACAATTAATATATCAAAAATAAAATCATTCGCTTTTAGGAGTGTTAACCATGGAAAATGTATTTGATTATGAAGATATTCAACTGATTCCCGCAAAATGTGTCGTTAACAGCCGTTCGGAATGTGACACAACAGTTCAGCTAGGCGGATATACATTTAAGCTCCCGGTCGTGCCAGCCAATATGCAGACCATCATCGATGAAAATATTGCTGCCACACTTGCAGAAAATGGCTACTTCTATATCATGCACCGGTTTCAGCCAGAAAAACGTCTGACTTTTATCAGGGACATGCACGATAAGGGGTTGGTTGCTTCCATCAGTGTAGGAGTTAAACCGGAAGAATACAACTTCGTCCGCCAGCTGTCCGAAGAAGACCTTACTCCGGAGTTCATCACCATCGACATCGCCCATGGGCACGCCAATGCTGTCATCGAAATGATCCAGCACATTAAAGAGCATTTGCCAAAAAGCTTCGTCATCGCCGGCAATGTCGGAACACCGGAAGCAGTCAGGGAACTGGAGCATGCTGGTGCTGATGCAACCAAAGTAGGTATCGGTCCAGGTAAAGTATGTATTACCAAAATAAAAACCGGCTTCGGGACAGGCGGTTGGCAATTGGCAGCACTAAGGTGGTGTGCAAAGGCGGCAAGCAAGCCCATCATTGCCGATGGCGGTATCCGCACCCATGGTGATGTAGCAAAATCCATCCGCTTCGGTGCGTCGATGGTCATGATCGGCTCTCTTTTTGCAGGACATGAAGAATCACCTGGGGAAACATACGAACAGGATGGAAAGCTTTATAAAGAATACTTCGGCTCCGCGTCTGAATTCCAAAAAGGCGAGAAGAAAAACGTCGAAGGCAAAAAAATGTATGTCGAGCATAAAGGCTCCTTGAAGGATACCTTGCTCGAAATGGAGCAGGACCTTCAGTCCGCCATTTCCTATGCAGGGGGGACCAGCCTCGATGCTATCAAGCATGTCGACTATGTTGTCGTAAAAAATTCGATTTTTAACGGAGACAAAGTTTATTAGAAAACTCGTCAAGCGCTGATGTCGATCGCTTAGTATCTTCTCTCAAAGAGAAACTTATCTTAACCTATGATAAAAAGAGCGGGCTCATCCCCGCTCTTTTTTATACCGTATATATGTCGTGACTTGGCAGCTCGAGCATCGTCAACTTCCCGCCGTAGGCGGCACCGGTATCAATATCAATCTGATCTTCGTAATAAGCAATCTCCCGGACTGGCGTATGCCCGTGAACCACTGTCTTTCCAAGACCGATTTTTTCCTCGTGCCGTGTCCATAACAACGTATCCTCATCCTGTTGTTCCAGTGGGGTCTCCGGTTCAAGACCCGCATGGACAAAAATATAATTGTCCGTTTCGTAATAAAGATGGAGGTTCTCTTCCAGCCACTGTTGATCTTCCTGGACTTCTTCCATCCTTCCTTCGTATGATTGGATAGTCGTGGCTGCACCGTTCATTTTCCAAAGTTCCATTGCTTCTCGATCTACCTTGGAACGAATGAACATATCATCATGGTTGCCTTTGATTGCCACCGCACTGTCATTTTCCACCAGCCGTTTCACTTTCTCTATCACTCGCTTCGATGAAGGCCCCCGGTCAATATAATCTCCAAGCAGGATCAACTGATCTTCCTGTGGATCATATTCCGCCTTGTTCAGCACTAAATCGAGCTTATCCGCTTCCCCATGTATATCGGAAACTACAAGATATCGCAACGTTGTTTCCTCCTTGTTTGTCAACTTGCAGTAATTTACTGAATCTCCCATATTGCACTATTTCCTATTTCAGCTAATTGAAACCTCCTGTCACCCTGTTATATGACACGGGGTATGCAAGGGATGGTATGCATGTTATACTGGTTTAATACTTGGATAGGGAGCTTAAATCCAGGGCCAAGTTGAGAAGGGTTTCGCATCAACTTGGATTAGAAAGGGGTACAATCATGCAAATTAAAGTAATGTGGATTAATTTTCACAAAGCAAGCGAACTCGACCGCCCCGAACTATTTCAACGAATGGATGAAATTAATCTGGAAAATGATCAAAAAGAGAAAAAAACATTAGAAGAACTAGCGAAAGACAAGCTTTCCGAACAATTCAATATACCGGTTAAAGAAATCCAAATCATTGAGTACAAAGTAGCCGATGAAATAACAAGTTGATAGTGATATATAACGAAAGAGACGGCCATGCGCCGTCTCTTTTTTTATGGCCTTCAAAATTGCTGTAATCAGCATTTCCAATTATACTCCTTGAATACCCAGTACCTTCCAGCCTTAAAACCTCTTTTTTACGTTTGGCTCTAAAAAGGTATCTTTATGGACTTCCAGGAAAAGATAAAACCGGAGGGATGAATATGCCAGAGAGAATGTTGACGATTGAAGAGTTCAATGAACTGTTGAAGCATTGGAACGGAGAAAAAATAAAAATATCCAAGCATGAGCTTGATGACGTCGATACGACATTTTTGCAGATCGATTCGGTCTCGTATCGAACCAAAACAAGAAGGATGGACGAATATCAGCCGATGCATACCTTATCATTGAATGGACAGGGAGAGATCACCCTGGAGGCAGGCGGTTCCCAGCCATTGCCGGATGCTTCCTACGAAATTCCCCTTGAAGATACCACACTGTATCGCTATGATGACGGGTCGACCTTTACATTGGCTACGGAACGGGGAACCTATACCATTGAAATCATGGGAAAGAACACATAAAAAGAGGTCTCTTCTATAATGGGAGAGACCTCTTTGCTGTTACTGATAGTTGTCTTCAAAATTCTGCATGAATGCTACAAGGGATTCGACGCCCTCTTTTGGCATCGCATTATAAATGCTCGCACGCATCCCGCCAACTGAACGATGGCCTTTCAGTGTTTCCAGCCCCTGCTCTTTTGCCTTGGTTAAAAAAGCAGCATCCACATCAGCCGACGGACTGACAAATGGAATATTCATAATCGACCGGCTGTCTTTTTCAACCGGTGACGTGAATAGTCTGGATGCTTCAATCTGATTGTATAAAAGCTCCGCTTTCTCGCGGTTGATCTTTTCCATTTCGGCAATGCCGCCGAGGTCCTTCAGCCATTCGAACACAAGCTTCGCCATATAGATAGCAAACGTCGGAGGCGTATTGTATAAGGATCCTTTGTCACTGTGCGTCTTGTAATTGAGCATCACCGGACAGGATTTAGACGCTTTGCCGATTAAGTCTTCCCGAACGATGACTACAGTCAGGCCGGCCGGACCAATATTTTTCTGGGCACCGGCGTAAATTACACCGAACTTCGATACATCCATCCGTTCTGAAAGAATATTCGACGACATATCAGCAACGAGCGGTACATCACCAGTGTCCGGGATTTCCGTAAACGCCGTTCCTTCAATCGTGTTATTGGTCGTAATATGAACATAATCTGCTTCCGAATCGATCATGCTTTTCTCGATCTTTGGAATGTACGTAAAATTGGCATCCTCAGACGAGGCGATCACCCGAACATCGCCATACTTCTCCGCTTCCTTGATCGCCTTTTTTGACCAGGAGCCCGTGTTAACATAGTCTGCTTTCCCGTTTTCGCCAAATAGATTAAGCGGCACGGCAGCAAACTGCTGGGAAGCGCCTCCCTGTACGAACAATACCTTATAGTTATCCGGGATTTCCATCAGGTCACGCAGGTGCTGCTCCGCTTCCTCGATGATTTTTGTGAACAAGGCAGAGCGGTGGCTGAGCTCCATCACCGACATGCCAGACTCCTTATAATTGGTCAACTCGCTTTGTGCCTTTTCCAATACGGGCAGCGGCAGCATCGACGGCCCCGCAGAAAAATTATATATACGCTTCATTTCAACTGACCCCTCACTTCCTATGTAGTAGGTTGACAACCGTTAATATGGCCACACCCTTTTATGCGTTAAACTATAAAAAAGAGAGACCGGGGTACCCCAATCTCATCGTGTTCAAAGGTTTATGTAACCCTTCTGTCCTTTTGCCTGAGATTATGAACCCTTCGGCGCTGCACAGATTGTGCATCCTCTCCAGAAGCCGCTCCTGCTATAGTATCACCCACAGCATTCTTAGCTTTTTCTATTATTCATTTTGTCAGAAAAATCAGTGATATGCCTGGATTATATAGCATAGCTTCGAGGTTAGCAATAGGGGAAAACCTGGCGCCTAATAATGATAACGTTTACTTTCCTGCTATTAAAGGATTCCTGTTTATTGAAAAAATTAATTCCATGCCGGGCCTTATACTAGACAGTTTTCAGGCTTGCTGGACAGCTTGGACGCATACTAGACACACACAGAAATTTACAGGACAATTCCGGAATATTACTAGACAGTTTTGAAAATAAACGAGACAGAATCAAGAATTAACCAGACAATTATTTCATTTACTAGACAAGTCACCCCAGCCAGGCAGTGTCGTTCAAATGCCAATCGAACCACCGTCCGTGCCCATCTGTCTCCCCCACTGTTTCCACATAGCTTTTCCCGTTGATAAAATAATCAAGATGGAGCTTCCTGTCCTCGATATTATTATAGATGTGGAACACATCCCGCTCCCGCCCGATGGCGGTGACTTTCTGCAGTAGCTCCTCTTTCACCTCTCTAGGCATTTGGTTGGCGACATGGGTGTGAAAAATGCAAAGCGTGCTGGCCGATGGTGCGTTAGCTGCAAGCTCCTCTAGTAGCGACACGCCGTCTCCTTCGACCAGGGAAGGAGGATTTTCGCGGAACTGACGCACAGCCTTCTCAAAAATCTCCAGCCTCTCCCTATGTTCCGGCCATATCAGTGCTTTCAGCCACAGCGTTTCCTCTCCGTCTGTCAGGTCACTGACATGGAGATCCACGCCTGTGCGGAAAGCTACTGGAGGAGCGTCAGAAAGAAGATCCGGCATGCTCCCCTGTCTTACTTGCGAAGATAACTGGAGCGCAGAAGCATTATTCCCATATGTAAGATGATCACCATAATTATATCCGTATTGGTCCCAAAGCAATTGGAGCCCGGCGCTAGTGCCTATTTCTATCAGCGACAATGGGTTCTTTGTTTTCTTATGTATATGACAAAAAACAGGATAGAGGTAAGCACAGCGTCTGACTTCATTTGTCTGCACGAGCTTTTTCCCCATCAATTCCATGAGCGACCGCCTATGGCTGCGACAAAAGTCTAAAAAATGGGGAAACACTTCTTCAGGCGATTCCGGCTTTTCCGTCAGGCTTGGATAATACTTTCGCAGCTCGTGCTGTTCTCCCGATAACAGGAGATAATGCACCGCGCCAAATAAGAGATTAGGGATGGGCTGGCCTTCCCTCGCATGCGAGCTTAGTTCCAATACTTCCTCGTTATCTGCTACATTTATCGCCAACTGTTCATATAAAGGACTGGATCCTTTGCATTCCAACTCCGCAAAATCCATAAACTTAGCCGCTAATTGCTTCACACTGCCGGCCTCCTTTTTTATTCAAACGTTTCCGCTGTAGCAATCAGCTCTTCGTCCTCGAGCGCTTCCGCATCTTCACTCGCAGCTGATTTCAATTGGTAATGGACACCATTCTTTTCCCATAGCAGCATACGGCTGCCTTGCGCATTTTCGTAAAAGAAACCCTTCTGGCCCTCACCGAATTCGATTTCATCAAATAAATTGCTGCCTGGTGATTCCATTTTCGCGTTAATCACTTCCAATTCCATCGACTGCCCCTTTGTCCCCTGAAAGTTAGCAACAAAAATCGGCTGGTCCGGTACAAAACTTTCCACTTCGAGCGTGTCGACTTCCATCGGGACTTCAGCCGGCAGCTCATAATCAAAATCGACAGCTCCCAACTCATTCGTGATTTTTTCCTTATCATAGGACTGCATGTCATACCCTGTGGAACAAGCAGCTGTCATTAAGACGATCATTAAAACTAAAGCGAGTTTTTTCATGTTGACTTACCTCCAATTACATCTTTACGGATTCCACCTTATTATAGCTTTTCTTTTTCAAAAGCTCATCTATTCCCCAATATATCATGGCGATCGGAAATGCAAACAGATAAACGACAATCGACCAGACGGGGATCGCAATCATTTTGTAAATCAGATAAGCTGCCACTATATGCAGGAGCAGCGAGAGGGATGCTGCGTATTTCAAGTTACGTGTTATTAATTCGATTAAAACCGACAAAGCAGCCCCGCCGGCTATTAAAAAAGGAAGTACATGAAGCAGGGTAAAAAAAGTGACAGGTGTGCCTGCCGCATAGATAACGACCGTAAATATAGTAGTATAAAACCACGCTTTCCATTTTCTCCGGAGCATTGGATCACCACCTTAATTATAAAGCAGCTGTTCGAAACTAGTGGCAGCCTGGTAAAACCGTTTATCATAGTTTCCATCGGAATCAACCGTCCAGCTGGTTGCCAGCACGCTGTGACAGTAGCCCCAGAGCATCAGCCTTTCTCTGTTTAAATGAAGTATACCTGCAAAAATATCAATACGACCTTGTATGACTGGCAGCGTCTCGGTCTCAGGCAGTTTATTCAGTAAAAACTGAATCACGTCATATTCCCGTTCCCCAACCAGCCCTTTCGGATCGATAGCTCTCCATTGGTTTTCACCTGACTTCAGCACATTGTAATGATGAAAATCTCCGTGGAGGAGAAACTGCTGTTCGGAAGACTTATGTAAACGCTCAAAAATATCGCAAGCTTTTTCCATTTGTTCACGGGGTATCGGGCCTTTCCCATCCGGGTTCTCTCTCAACTGTCGCCGCAAATTCTCTTCCCGTGTCCTGGTCGTCGGTATCCGGGTATGTTCCGGTGCAGGATGATGTAAATCTCCTAACACGTTTGCTGCGATTTGAGTTGCAGTAATTTCGTCATCTATCTCCGCAAGCATCTTCCCGGGGGTTAGTTTCTCCAACAGCAGGATTCCTCTCTCCTCATCGGATGCGATGACAGAGACCATTCCCTTTCCAGCGAATAACCGAAGTGCTTCCCACTCATCACGAAATCCGTTCCCGGGAATAGATAATTTTACTACCAGTTCCGTTCCATCCGCTCGAGTAGCCGGGGCAACGTAATTATAGGATAACTGAAAAGGATCACTAATTTTTAGGTCCCATTGATTTTCACAGAAGGCGATCAATTCAGGCAGTCGCTTCAGCCAGGATTCCCCTTCTTTCGAAAAAGATAATTGAATGTTTTCTACGAATTGCTTCTGAAGTTTCATGACATTTCCCCTTCAAAATTGACAAATTACTCCTCTCCCTAGATTCTACTCCTAAGAGGGTTTTTCCTTTATTAGAAAACCGCGATAAACGAAACAGCGCCATCCAATGTGTGGATGGCGCTGTTTATTTCCATTAGGCTTTATATTTTTCTGTAATCCGAGTCAGCCTGTTGATATTTATTTTCTTCATTTGCAGCATTTCCCGCATTACTTGCTCTGCCACTTCCTGCTCAGGATGACGGAGCAACTCCGGCAGTCTATCGGGAACAATTTGCCAGGAAACCCCATATTTATCTTTCAGCCATCCACATTGCTGGGCTGCTTCGTCCCCTCCATCGGAAAGTTTTTCCCAGAAACGATCTACTTCTTCCTGGTTTTCACAATGAACAATGAAGGAAATTGCTTCGCTGAATTGAAAATGCGGGCCACCGTTCAATGCCATGAATGACTGGCCTTCCAGTTCGAAATCGACGGTCATCACCGACCCTGCCGCTTTGCCGTGAATGTCCTGACCTTCATCCAGGTAGCGAGTGACTTTGTTAATTCGGGAATCGTTAAAAATAGAAACATAGAATGCCGCAGCTTCCTCTGCTTTTGTATCGAACCATAAATGCGGAGTGATTTTTTGCACTTTACTCAACTTTATCCTCCTTTATACAAAAAATTTGATTAGTGCTGTTCTTACTGATGTCCGTTTCATACTAACATGGAAAAGTACCCCATATTTCTCACCGATTGCTATTGTGGTGTAAGCGGTCCAAAAAATTATTCATCAGTAGTGGAAGGGAAACTAAAATTGGCGCATCGTCGATGAGTGGTGGGCGGAGGGTGACCGTCTGGTGCGGGATATCTTTATTCGCTTCCACGATAATCGGCTTCCGCGCTTTCGCACGTAAGGTCTGATGGGGTAGTAAAAGATCATGAGCAGCCATTTTCCAGGATACAGAAGTTGCCATCAAATAATAGACACCTGGTTTGACACCAGTCATTGAGAAATCGCCCATGGAAGATACAAGGGTCCCATAAGTCGGCAGGCCCTCGGGAATGGCCTTCGGAAACAGCCCGATCAAGGTGACGCCTTCAAAAGGGGATGCTGTTTCCAGCGTGCCATGCACGCTGTAAGGGGTAGTGCTGCTGGTACGCGGATCCTTCCAGTCACTTAAATCTTGCAAAAATCGAAATTGTTCATCCGCCTGTTGGGCAGAATTCCGAAAATGTGCCGGGGTCACCCCCACCCTTTCGGTAAACCGGGTCGTGAATGTTCCCAGACTCTGCTGGCCGATTTCCATCCCGATCTCCCTAACCGGAAAATCGGTTTTAATCAACAAGTCTTTCGCTTTTTGCAGCCGCAGGGCGGACAAGTAGTAAAGTGGCGG
This sequence comes from Thalassobacillus sp. B23F22_16, assembly GCF_043496955.1. NCBI lineage: Bacteria > Bacillati > Bacillota > Bacilli > Caryophanales > Bacillaceae > Thalassobacillus > Thalassobacillus sp. B23F22_16. The sequence continues at coordinate 16,657 of NZ_JBIEKD010000001.1, forward strand.
AACCCCGATCCTTTGTTTGAAAATACGGTTGAAATGGTAGCGGCTGTAGCCGGCCTGATCAGCCAGGTCAGAAAGTGATAACGAATCATAAAGATGAGTATCAATATACTCGATCACCTGATCGATTTCGGGATATTTATTCTTCATTGCTCCTCCTTTCTCGGCCAAGTTCATTACCAATACCTTTCTACAATTTCCTGACGATTCCTCCTTCTTCCTGTCAAAAAGTGAACAAGTGTTTTATTTGCGACTTCTCTTAGACCCAAATAAAAAACCGGCTCCAGGCCGGTTCTCCAATCCATCACTTGATCACTTGTACTTTTTTGATTTTTCTGACGTCAATCTCCAGCACTTTGAAGGTCAGGTTGTTGCGCTCGAGTACATCGCCTTCTTCCGGAAAACGATTGAACTCTGCCAACAGATAGCCGGCCAGCACATCTTCCTCTTCTGGAATCTCGGTATCAAAAATCGAATTCAGACGGTGGAGCGTGATTTTACCATCGCAGATAATTTCCGTTTCGGACAGTTTTTCCACGATCAAATCGCCTTCCATGTCCATTTCATCTTCGATTTCCTGTCCAATCATCGCTTCGATGACGTCTTCATGGGTCAGAATCCCTTCAGTGCCGCCATATTCATCAATGACAATTGCCATGTGCTTTTTTTCTTTCGTCATTTTCTTGAACACCCATTCGATGTTATGAAATTCATACACGACAAGCGGGTCCTTATAGCAAAAATCGGATAATGGCCGTTCCGGATTCATGGCCCATGTCAGCAGATATTTCGAATGGAAAACGGCCACGATGTCATCGATATCCTTGCGGTAGACAGGATATCTCGTATAGGGATTTTGAATGACAACATCCCTGACTTCTTCATAACTCGCATCACTTGGAATCGCGATAATCTCTACCCGCGGCGTTTTCAAAACATCTTTGACATTTAAACTGTAAAAATCGAGAATCCCGCGAATCCGGTGCGACTCCGCTTCATTGAATGTCCCTTCTGAACCGGCAATATCGACCATCGTCCGGAATTCTTCTTTTGAAATCGAAGCTTCTTCCGTTTCCCCTTTTGACAGAGCCCGTGTCAATGCATCCGTAAGCCAATTGAGCACGATCGTCACCGGCTTGAAAATAAGGACAAAAAAACGGATAACCGGCGAGACAGCCATCGCAATTCGGTCAGGAAAAGCAGCCGCGACTGATTTCGGGATCACTTCTGCGAAAATGATGATGATAACGGTGAGTATCGCAGAGGCAAGGCCTATACTAAATCCATATTGTATGGCAAGCGTTGTAACCAAGGTCGGCAATAAGATATTAGCGATATTGTTTCCGATTAAAATGGTGGTAATAAATTCACTTGGACGGGAAAGTAAGTCCAACAGTTTTTCCGCTTTCGTATCGTTTTTGTTAGCTCTCGACTGCAGCTTCATTTTATTAGCGGCAGTCAGTGCCGTTTCACTACCCGAAAAGAATAATGAAACGAAAATCAAAAAGATGATCGCAATGATCACAGGACCGTTCCTCCTTCATGACTATGTATGCTTAAGATTACCTGCCAGATTAGTATTTTCACTGTAACAAAGAAAACAGCCGATTGGAAAGAATTACACTTTTCCTTACAAATCCTGCGACAAGCGAATCATATCGCGGCACTGGATCCCATTTTCAAAAATCGGTTCCTGGTAATGCCGAAGGAAAAAGTCACGGTCGATTCCGACGAGCCGGAAGCCGCACTTTTGATACAAAGCCAGCTGGCCGATACTGGAATTCCCTGTTCCTATTTCTATCGTTTGATACCCGTACCCGGCCGCTTTTTCGATTGCGTCTGTAAGGAGCAATCGCCCCAATCCTTTCCCACGGCAGGAAGCTTTCACAGCTATATTGACAATTTCTACTGTTCCTGGTCTGGTAGGCAATAGCACATAAACACCTGCAATTTCCCTATTATCTTCTGCAACGAAACATTCGCCACGTTCGAGATATTCCCGTACCAGCTGTTCGGAAGGATCTGCATCGAGCAGCAAATCCATCGGTGGACGCTCGTCTTTTCTACATCCTCTAATCTTCATTCCTCTCCCCCTTTTCCTCTACATTTTACAACAACTTCATATTCTTCGGGGACAAGGCATATAGTTTCTTAGTGGATGATTAACGATCGAGGAAAAGGAGATGGCCTATGAAACAATCTATCTCTGTGTTAGCAGCAGTGGTATTGATTATTTTCGCCGTATTACTGGAAAACGAGAGCCAGCCTTCTATAGGTGGAAGCCCGGTCATGCAGGACGATAGTGCCAAAGAAACGAGTGGTCAGGTAGTGCAGCACACCCCCTATTCCGAATTAACCTACGTGCTGGAAGAAAGAAAAGAAGTGCATGGCCATATTGTCGAAACATACCGGGAATATGAACTTTACAATGATAAAAATGGTAACATCCGTAAACGCGTGCCGACCGAAAATGTTCAATACATGACCTTTAAAAAATATCACGAGTGAACAAGCGTCTGGTTTCGACAGCTGATGTCGGGACCAGGCGCTTAAATTTTTCCCCGCCACACATGTTAAAGTTAAGCATTTAAAGGGTAAGGGTTACACCAGTGGCCTGCTTTCCTATTGGCTTTTACATTTGTGAAACTTAATCTGTTTATCATTACCAATTGTAATAAATACTGGAGGAACCTGACGATGGTTGATTTATTTCTTGAGCTGACACCGTTGATGCAAGCGCTGATTGCTACCCTCTTCACATGGGGGATGACAGCGCTCGGGGCGGCCCTTGTATTCACAACAAAAACAATGAGCCAAAAATTATTAGACGGCATGTTAGGGTTTGCCGGCGGAGTAATGATTGCTGCCAGTTTCTGGTCGTTACTGGCTCCTGCCCTGGATATGGCGGAAAGCGACGATATCGCTGCCTGGATACCCGCTGCTGTCGGTTTTATGCTTGGCGGGATATTTTTATGGAGTGTCGATAAGGTTATCCCTCACTTGCACCCTGGCTCCTCCATGACAGAGGCAGAAGGCTACCAGCCTAATAAAAAGAGGCGCAGTACCTTGCTCGTCCTTGCCATCACCTTGCATAACATCCCCGAAGGACTGGCTGTTGGGGTAGCATTTGGAGCTGCCGCTGCCGGATTTCCGGAGGCGTCTTTGGCAGGAGCTGTAGCGCTTGGGCTTGGGATCGGCATTCAGAACTTCCCGGAAGGGGTTGCCGTTTCCCTCCCGCTTCGCCGTGATGGCATCTCCAGACGGAAAAGCTTCTTTTATGGGCAATTTTCCGGAATGGTCGAGCCCATCTCCGCTGTGATTGGAGTATTGGCTGTCACCATGATTGAACCAATCTTACCGTACGCACTGAGTTTTGCCGCCGGTGCGATGATTTTCGTCGTCGCAGAAGAAGTGATTCCAGGCTCTCAGGAAGAAGGGAACAAAGACTTAGCATCGATGACTCTGATGATCGGCTTTACCGTCATGATGATTCTCGATGTCGCGTTAGGATAAAAACCATGAAACCGACGGATTTCCTCCTCGGTTTCATGGTTTTTTATTTCCCTGACATTAAGCGGATGTTTCGTTTTCATTAAACGCTATATTAGACGTTTATCCTTCTCTTTCATTTGGGAATATATGTTACAAGTCCCTAGCTTGACCAAGGATTAAAAAGCATCGACAGGAAAATGAAAAAACATCGGAAGAAGGAGTGATATCGTGGAACATGTAAAAGCACTTGCCATTAAAGGATTGATGACGTTTGTCGGTTTATTCGTCGTATTGACCTTAGGATTCAATGTATCGTTGCTGACAGTTCTAGCTATCACGGTCGTACTTGGAGCTGTTTCTTACCCATTAGGTGATTTGAAGCTTTACCCGAAAACCACCAATATGATTGCAACCACAGCTGATGTCGGGGTCGCATTTTTAGTTGTCGCTGTTATCGGGCCGATGGTTGGAAGCAACGACGTTTCCTCATGGATGTCGGCAGGTCTGCTGGCCGGAATCGTGCTTGCGGTTGGGGAATTTTTCTTCCACAACTATATTGGCAATAAACCACTCGGCGACAACAAACGCCTCCGCACTTCCTATAACCATTAAACCTGACCGGACTGTCTCTCTTTAGAGACGGTCCTTTTATCCGTAAAGGAGGAGATAGGACAATAAGGTAAAAGGCTGCTTTTCATGGGAAAGACAGCCTTTGTTCTTTTGAAATCCACCTGCGGCCTCCTCCCTCTCATAAACGTCTCTTTTTTGAATCCGCTTTCTTCCTATTAAAACAAATGTGCAATAATCAACACTTTTCAGTATAATGAACGTAATTAGAAGGAAAAATCAGTAAGACGAGGGTTTGTCTAATAAACGACATTTCTTCAGACAAGTGTTGAAGAACGCATGAAAAATCGGACAGGAGGTCAATAAGATGGAAAAAGATAAACGGGTCAGACGGACGAAAAAAGCATTGCAAAACTCCCTCCTTACCTTAATGGAAGAAAAAGACTTTCATGATATTACGATCACAGATATCGTTACGACCGCCGATTACAATCGCGGCACGTTTTACAAGCACTATCAATACAAAGAAGATTTGCTGGATGAGATCATCGAAAATGTCTTAGCCGGGCTCAGGGAGTCCTACCAGGAGTCCGATAATGATAAAGAAACCAGCCTTTCTTCCTCTGCGATAAAAATTTTCGACCATGTGGAACAAAACGCTAAGTTCTATCAAATTGTCATCCGTTCTAATGCACTGCCAGGCTTCCAGGATAAATTCATCCAGGCATTGAAAGAGCTGGCATCAGAAGACCTCATCTCCCTTCAGCCAACCCCTGAAGTCGACCCTGATTTGCACGCCAGTTATCAGGTTTATGCGATTTTCGGATTGATTATCGAGTGGGTCCACACTGGTCTGAAGCATTCACCATCCGATTTGGCGGAACAACTCCTGGCAATTCTGAAAGCTGAACCGGTGACGACAGCGTTCAAAACGAAATACGTCCCCCCTCGTATGGCATAAAAAAAGAGCTCCCGTTTGATGCGGAGGCTCTTTTGTTTGGTATAAAGAGGTGGGTTATTTTTCGCTCCAGCGGAAAAAACGTGTTGCCAAAATAATCGACACGACAGCAATACCGAGTAAGATCCCGACTTCCACCCCGTAAGCTGAAATCGGCGCCTCACTCCACGTCCCCCTCAGCATGATAATCACATAATAAAGCGGCAAAATTTTCGCGACATACTGTAGCACGGTCGGCATGAACTCAAGCGGGAACGTCGCTCCCGATAAGAACAACATAAGATTCAAGAATAACGAGCTGATAGCAGCCGCAGACTGGGTGTTTTTCGCAAGTGACGTCAAAAATAAAGCGAACGGGAAAAAGGCCGCAATGCTGACGAGTAGTGCGATCAGCGTACTTCCGATGTACGCCGGCAGCGTCAAATCATACATCCACATACCAAACACCATCAGCAGCACCGCAGAGATAAAGAAAATCACAGTCCCCTGCAGGGTATGAGCGGCAAGTATTTTCCAGGACTGCAGCGGCGTCGACTGATAGCGCCTTAATACACCGGTTTCCCGATAGCCGGTCAGCACCGTCCCAAGCGTAAAAAACGAAGTCGTAACAATATTCACGCCGATCCATGACGGGACAAACATCTGCGCGAACGATAGCCCGTTCATTTCATTGCCAACGAACATGGAGCCAAACAGCCAGATCATCGCAACTGGAAACAAAAACGTCCAAAATACACTGAGCCGGTCCCTGAAAAACATTTTCGTTTCAATGCTTGCAAGCCTCATAATAGATGTCATCCTGTCTGCTCCTTTTCCAAATAATGAACGAATAAGTCATCAAGGGACCCTTTTTCAAACTTAAAGTTGTGAAGCGCGATTCCTTTCTCGTGGCAATAGGAGAAAATGTGGTAAGCGGTTATCTGCTGGTCCTCGCTGAAAACCTTGAAAGTCTCCTCCGTCTGCTCCACCCGCACTACTCCAGGGACGGTAATCAAGTAGTCATACTCCAGCCCGCGGCTCTCAAAAGCCAGATAATGGGCTTTCATTTCATTCAGCAATTCTGATGGTGTGTTCAATGCTTTCAGCTGCCCACTGTAAATCATGGCGACACGGTCACAGAGCTTTTCGGCTTCTTCCATATAATGGGTTGTAATCACAATGGTACACCCCTGCTCTCTCATCAGACGGATCATCGACCACATTTCCCTTCTGGCATGAGGGTCCAGGCCCATGCTCGGTTCATCGAGGAAGAGGATTTCCGGCTTGTGAAGAGTTGCCAGCGCCAGTGTCACCCGCTGCTTCCATCCCCCTGATAAATCTTCAAACGCGACATGCAGCTTTTCCTTTAATCCAAGTATCTCGATTAAATGTTCTTTTTGTGTCGCCTGCTTGTAAAAGGATGAAAATAGGTCGAGTGCTTCTTTTACTTTCATTTTCTTCTGAATCGATGTGGCCTGGAACTGTACGCCGATATGATGGTTCAAATTCCTCAACTGCCTGCTGGGATCCAGCCCCAGTACATCAATTGTTCCTTTATCCGGTTTCAGGATGCCTTCCAGCATTTCGAGCGTGGTGGTTTTACCAGCCCCGTTCGGACCGATAATTCCAAATATCTCGCCTTTCCCGACAGAAAATGACAGGTCATTCACCGCCTGGACACTGCCAAAACTTTTCGATAATCCTTTTACATCAATGACATGCTCCATGTCTCCCCTTCTTTCTATTAAATGCTTCCCTCTCCTATGTAGATGCTTGATAAGTTACTATTATTATTCCAAAGTCTCCCCTGTTCCACAAGCTATATTTTCAAGATATTTCCGTATTTTGGCATGTGTATTCTTCCTCAAAATTCTTGATAAAAAACTTTGACATCTGCCAGTATTTCATGTAGATTATCTATTATACGAACAATAAACGACAATATTTTGTTATCATTCGCCTTTTTCACAACTACATACCTTTTCATATAATCGCAGGAATAGGGCCTGCAAGTTTCTACCGGTTTACCGTAAATGAACCGACTATGAAAAGCAGCATGACAATAGAGCGGGGAAGTATGTCCGCCATCTATTCTATTCGTCATTGGCAAAAACTAAGCCAAAGCTCGCTTTCCTCATAGTGGTGGAAAGCGAGTTTTTTTATTGGCTAGCTTCAGCGCCCAGACACTCGCGACATAAGCAACCCGTCTTGCGGAAGGAAAGGACACCTTCCTCCAGTCGTTTTGCTTATGCGTGTCGTGTCTTTCAGGGCGCTTGCGCTTTTCTTGATTCAGAAAGGGGATTTCCATGAAAGCATTAGAACAGAAGATTGTAACCGAAGGAAACGTACTATCGGATTCCGTCATCAAAGTCGATTCTTTTTTAAACCATCAGATTGATCCATTATTGATGAAACAGATCGGGCAGGAATTCGCGGATAGATTTTCAGATACCAACATTACGAAGGTGCTGACACTGGAGTCATCAGGCATCGCACCAGCAACGATGACAGGGCTCATCTTAGGTGTCCCGGTTGTATTTGCCAAAAAACGAAAGCCTATAACACTAGCAGAGCACTTTTCAACAGAAGTCTATTCCTTCACCAAAAAAGAAATGAATAACATTACCATTGCCAAAGACTTTCTTAAACCCGATGATAACATCCTACTCATCGATGACTTTTTGGCCAACGGCCAGGCCGTTTCCGGAATGGTAGACATCATCAAACAAGCGGGTGCAAGTCTCGCAGGCGTCGGCATTGTGATCGAAAAAGGGTTCCAGCATGGCGGCAAAATTCTACGCCAGGAAGGAATCCGGGTAGAGTCCCTCGCCATCATTTCATCTATGGAAAACAAACAAATCACGTTTGACAAGGAGGGGGCATTAACATGAAAACTTTCACCTTAGGACTCCAGCATCTGCTCGCCATGTATACAGGGGCCGTGTTAATCCCCTTGATTGTCGGCGGCGCACTTGGACTCACCTCCGAACAATTAACCTATCTCGTCGCCATCGATCTTCTAATGTGCGGGGTGGCGACCATTCTCCAGATCGTCAATAACCGCTTCTTCGGTATCGGACTGCCCGTTGTTCTCGGCTGTACGTTCACGGCGGTTGCTCCGATGATTGCGATTGGCGGGCAGTATGGAATTTCCGCTATTTATGGAGCGATTCTCGCATCCGGATTATTTGTCGTCGTCATCAGTGGGTTCTTTGGAAAACTGGTACGGTTTTTCCCACCGGTAGTCACCGGAACGGTCGTCACGATTATCGGTATTACCTTGATTCCTGTCGCGATTACGAATATGGGCGGCGGGGAAGGCGCCAGTGATTTCGGGTCGATCACAAATATCTCCTTAGCTTTCGGAACGCTATTATTCATTATCCTAACCTATCGTTTTACGGAAGGTTTCATCCGGGCGATCGCTATTTTACTTGGCATCGTCGCTGGTACGATTGCAGCTGCTTTCGTTGGAAAAGTCGACGTTTCAGCTGTCGGAGAAGCTTCTTATTTCCATATGGTAGAGCCGTTTTACTTCGGCATGCCAACGTTCGAATGGTCGGCGATTCTGACGATGATCTTAGTGGCCATGGTATCGATGGTGGAATCTACCGGCGTTTATTTTGCCCTTAGCGACCTGACGGGGAAAAAAATAAAAGAAACGGACCTCTCAAAAGGCTATCGTGCGGAAGGACTGGCCATCTTTCTTGGGGGCATCTTCAATGCTTTTCCTTATACCGCTTTCTCTCAGAATGTCGGTCTCGTCCATATGACCGGGGTCAAATCGCGGAAAGTGATTCTGGTTACAGGGTTACTCCTGATCGCCTTAGGGTTTATCCCGAAAATTGCTGCCTTGACGACAATCATTCCGGCTGCCGTACTTGGAGGTGCGATGGTGGCCATGTTCGGGATGGTCATCTCGCAGGGGATCAAGATGCTCAGCACCGTGATTGCCGATTCACCTGAAAATTCTATGATCGTTGCCTGCTCCGTCGGCATGGGGCTTGGGGTTACCGTGGTTCCTGAGCTGTTTGCCCAGCTGCCGTCCGGTGTACAAATTCTGACAAGCAACGGAATCGTTGCCGGCAGTGTCACCGCGATAGTTTTGAATATCGTTTTCAATATGACGCCGCGCAACGTAAAGGTAACCATGTTAAAAGAGAAGAAAGCTTCCTGATATTTTCAGATGACACGTAAACAAGCTCAGAGTCTATACTCTGAGCTTGTTTTTGATGAATCATTTGAGGATAAACCGCTGGATTCCTTAGGCCAGGTCTTTTTTTAAGTTATTAAGACTGTCCCGAACGGGTACGCATCTCGTACGGTTCTTATCCTGCCTATAAAGACCATAACTTAAGCGATCGTGTAGCTTTACAGTCATTAACCACTTTCTAAAGACCATTAGAATTCTATTCGCTAACCTAATGGTCTTTAAAGGTGGTGAAGTAAGCTTGCCGAAACATCATGTCTTATTTTTTATTTAGTTTTGCTTTTAAACAGCGAGATGGATACGGTTTCCAGACGGATCCTTCGTAGTAACTATCCCATTATCCTCTGTGACAGTGGCACCAATACGCTCAAGACTAGCAACCACATTTTTTCTATACTCCTCATCAGGCATCAGGATGGTAAACGATTCAAGACCAACGCTATTTTGCGGTGCTTCAGGAGCTCCAACACCATTCCAAGTGTTTAAGCCAATATGATGATGATAGTTGCCTGCTGAAATGAACAGGGCCTGATCGCCAAATCGGTTGACCACCTCAAAACCCAGTCCTTTTGTATAAAATTCCTCTGCTTCATGTAAGTGAGAAACATGTAAGTGGATATGCCCCATCACCGTGTCGGCGGGCAGTCCATCCCACGCTTTCTCTGAATCCCCGTCCTTCAGCAGGTTTGCAAAATCTAACGGATCCACTGTCATGGCAACTTCACCATTCCTCCATTCCCAAACAGAAGGATCACGATCCACATAAATTTCAATCCCATTCCCATCGGGATCATTTAAATAGAGCGCTTCACTGACAAGATGGTCCGAAGATCCAAGTCGAATCCCTTTTGCAATCAAATGCTGGACGATATTAGCCAGATCGGACCGGCTTGGTACAAGGATGGCAAAATGGTATAGTCCGGTAGTCCTTCCCTGCTTAGGTATGACGTTATCCGGCTGCTCTATGGACAGGATACAGGTTTTCCCATCAGCGGTTAACTTTGCTTTGTTATTTGATTGCTCCAAAATTTTAAGTCCTATCACTTCTTGATAATATTCCAGGGAGCGTTCTAAATGTTGTACTTTAATGTTGACGCGGTTTACAAATGTAATTGGTTTACGATGAAATGACAACGCAATTCCTCCTTGTATCTCTCTTTCGATTTTATTATTAAAAATAAATACCATGCTTAACCGGCTAGCTTATTACCAGACGTGTACAGCTTTACTTCTTCTTATGCCCCAAGGGAAAAAGAATATAAGAAAACCAAAAATCTCAAATTCGAGATATTACCTTAAAAATTTTTGCTACTCTTCATTCGATGGAAGAGGTTCCGAGATTGCACGTTTGTACTGGACACAGTATTCTTATCTGCTTTGAAGGATTATTGAACTCTACTATATAATATCATTTAAACTATCTTTAATTCAAGATATTTCATTTAATAATATAATGACCCATTGATATGCAGGACTCAGATTAATGAATAAATAGGTGCAAAATTTATCATTTTACCCTAAAAGGAAGTTTCCATTGGATGCTGGTAGATGTAGGTTTAGTTATGAGAAATTAAAGGAATTACCGTTTACACGGTCATTAAAAATTATATTGAACAGGAAAGCTAAAGGGGTTTTGGTCGTTTTTACATGAAGGACACATCCCCTCTCTAATACCGTTACTAAAATTCGTACGATTATACATGTTGAGGAGGAGCACAATGAAGTATGCAGGTGTAGGATTAGTGATGCTGGCCGCTATATGCTGGGGCATTAGTGGCGGAATTGCAGATATTTTAATGACCAAGGGCTGGGACCCAATGGTAATTTCGTTTTACCGGGGTGCCGTTGGATTCATATGTTTCTTGGCGTGGTTTCTCATTCGTTTTAAAAAGAACTGGACTTTCTCTCCTCGTCTATACTTTTGGTCACTTTTAGCGGGCGTTGGTGTTGCTGGAAATTTCACTTTTTATTTTCTCGGCATCCAGGCCTCGAGCATTGCTGTAGCGGCTACCTTGATGTACACCGCACCTGTCTTTGTCCTGTTAATCTCCTTTTTATTTCGGATCGAACGTTCGACCTGGTTTAAATGGGCGTGCATTTTCGGAGTACTTATGGGGATCGTGCTGCTTACAGGCGCTTACAATACGGAATCCATTTCCGTCAGTTTAGCAGGGGCGGCAGCAGGGCTTGGTGCAGGTCTTTCCTATGCTTTGTTTATATTCGGTTTTAAAAACGCTTCTGCTATCGGAAAGCCACAGACTACCTTAACCATCGCCTTTTTTTCTTTCTGTCTCATCCTTTTATTCTTTACAGGAAGTGGGGAAGCAACTAAGGTGTTGACCTCTAGCGACCTGGGATGGTTCATTCTCTTAGGACTTGTAGGAGCTGGAATATCGTTTATATTCTATGTAATCGGGGTTCGGAAGACTGCCCCGACTACTGCTTCGATGGTTGCAATGGTAGAGCCGGTGACAGCTTCCATATTTGGCGTTTTGCTTCTCGGAGATCAATTGGGACTCATTCAATTTCTTGGAATGGGGCTTATACTGGTCACAGTAACTATACTAAGCGTGAAGCAGGCTGGCTGATCATGTACGGATCATGAAGGAGATTCTATAAATAAAAACGCCCGATTACGAGAATAGATTCTGTAATCGGGCGTTTTTGATTAGTTATTGTCGTCTTTCACTTCACAACTGTCATCCGTACAAGCCGCATCAGCGGATGGCTGGATTTGCTGCAAGGAAGGCGTCTCGTTTTCTTCCTGCCACACTTTCTCCAGGGTTTCCTGGAACAGCTCTGGTGGCTGGGCGCCAGAAACCGCATATTTACGATTAAACACAAAGAATGGTACTCCCTGAACTCCGATTTGCTGAGCTTCACGCTGGTCGTTTCGGACATCTTCCAAAAAGTCATCGCTTACCAGTACATCTTCTGCTTTTTCGCCATCGAGACCGATTTCCTCAGCCAGTTCAATCAATGTGTCCGGCCGTCCGAGGAAACGGGATTCGGTAAAGTAAGCCCGCATCAGCCGTTCCATGAACGCCAGTCCTTTACCATGCTTTTCGGCATATTTGAACAGCCGGTGAGCCTCCAACGTATTGGTCTGTTTCACCTCGTCAAAATTATACTCCAAACCAACGGTCTTTGCGGTCTCCACCATCTGATCATTCATCGCTTTCGCCTGCTCAACCGTGGTACCCATTTTCCTGGCAAGCACTTCGTAAACAGAAACATTCTCATCACTCTGGATGTGAGGCTGCAATTCATAACTTTTGAAAATGACTTCCACGTCATCCTTGTGAGCAAACTGTTCCAGTGCCTGCTCGATCCGGCGTTTGCCGATATAGCAAAACGGGCAGACAAAGTCAGACCATACTTCAATTTTCATTTCTGGCACCACACTTTTCCGTAAATTTCAGCCTTACGCGTATTGGTAGGCTAGGTTGCGAGCTGCTTCTTTTACTTTTGTCATACCTTCGTCGATAATAGCTTCTGCTTTATCAGGCATTGCATTATGGCCTTCGATGATCACTTCATCCACGATGTCCATGCCATACAATCCGCCGAATACGTTGCGCATGAAGTTGACGGACATATCCATCGGAGCCATTTCTTCCGTAGAATAAACACCGCCGCGTGCGTTCAATAGCATGACTTTCTTGCCAGGCATAAGCGGCTTGATGCCTTCTTCGGTATATTTGAATGTGAAGCCAGCTTCAGAAACGTAGTCGATGAATGTGTGCAATTTCGCTGGAATCGTGAAGTTCCATAGCGGGAATGTCAGTACGATGACATCGGCTGCTTCCAGGGCGTCTTTCGCTTTTTGCTTGGCGTCAAGCAGACGCTGTTCAACGTCATTCAAACGCTCGCCAGCTTCCATTTTTGTCAAAGCATTGAAAAGGTCCTGCCCGAAATAAGGCATGTCTTCTGCGAATACATCATACGTCGTGATGTTCAAATCGCTGTTGTCTTTAACCTCTTCCATGAATGTTTCATACATTTTTGTTGTGATACCGTCAGGACGGTTGTTACCTTTTACTACTAGTACGTTCATCTCTATATTCCTCCCATGATTAACTTAGGTGTGCTCAACGATTATAGATTGTACTACCGAGGGAGGATTTTCTCAACTATTTCGACTTCGAGACTTTTAAAACAAGGATAAACAGGAAAAAAGTCTCATGATGTAAATCGCTCGGTTATAAGGTTCCCGTAAAAAACCAGCTCCTTACGAACGGTTGAATTTACCAGCTTGATAGTCGCGATAAGCCTGGAAAATTTCTTCTTCCGTATTCATAACGAACGGTCCTCTGGCAACCACCGGCTCCCCGATCGGTTCTCCGGCAACGAGAATAGCTCGAAGTTTTTCATTCGCCTGGATGGTCACTTCACTGTATGCATCCTTTGAAGTGCGTCCGAGCCAGAGCACCTGGTTTTGCTTCCCTTCGGTTCCCTCAATTCCAAATGTCCCGATTCCTTCTATAATATAGATAAAGCCATTGAAGCTTCCAGGCAAATCCTGTGTTACATTTGCCCCTGCCTCGACATTCAATTCCACATAGGTGAGCGGGACATGGTTTTCCGTATCTGCCTGCACATCACCGGAAGAACCGGAGTAAACACGAACTTCTGCGCCATCTTCCCTTCGAACCGGCACCGTTTCCGCCTTCAAATCCTGATAGCGCGGAGTCGCTGACTTTTTGCTGCTCGGCAGGTTCAGCCACAATTGCAGGCTATGGACCGTTTCACCCGGCAGTGGATCCTCCGAATGGACGATGCCGCTCCCTGCCGTCATAAGCTGTGCATCGCCAGGCTCCAACACTCCCGAGCCCCCATGGTTGTCCTCATGCTTTAACTTTCCTTCTATTACATAGGTGATCGTCTCCATGCCGCGATGGGGGTGATCCGGAAATGTCCCCTGCTGGAACCAGTCCTCCGCCATTAACAAAAATGGGTCGAATTGTTCCCAGTTGCCAGGCGGCAGCACTTGTCCGACTTGCTTGTGCGGGCCGCTTCCTTCCTGGTACTCCACCGTCCATACGCGCTCGATTCCTCGTTGATTCGCCATACATTCAGCACCTCCTGCTTCGTCTGCTTCCATTATATTACTATAGCTTTTGTAAAATAAAATGATTGATTTTGGTTTTGTCGCTCCGCCGTTATCATAAAAAAACAGCCCGTTCAAAACGGACTGCCACATAGAAATTTATTTAGGTATCACTAATTGCTGTCCCGGAAAAATTAGACTGGTATTCGTAATATTGTTGGCTGCTGCGATTTTCGCAACAGTCGTACCATGAATTCTTGCGATACTGTAGAGGGTGTCACCTCTTTTCACCGTATAAGAAACGGTGTTGACCGGGATCGTCAGCTGCTGGCCAACTCGGATAAGGTTAGCATTGGCTATCTGGTTGGCGGCAACGATATCACTGACAGAGACATTGTATTTTTTTGCTATGCTATACAACGTGTCCCCTGCCTTGACTGTATAGACATCGCCTCCAACAATCGTTTTAGCTGGGATTTTTATAAATTGACCGATACGGATCAAATTAGGGTTCTTCAGGTTGTTTGCAGCAGCTAGCTTGTCCACTGTCACCCCATAACTCCTGGCGATACTGTAAAGCGTGTCGCCTGCCCGGACCACATGGACCGTTTCACCTGCTATCCCTGGCAAGCTCAAAATCTGAGAGACAGTGGCAAATTGATACCCCTTTGCTTTCAGGTTTTTAATGATATCCGGTAATGCTCCCGGTGTTCCTGACGCTCCTGCTCCGGTGTGCATCAGCACAATGGAACCTGGAACGATGTTATCGACTACCCTGCTGTACACTTCCGACTTGGATAGACCTTTCCAATCGAGCGTATCGATGTTCCAGTGAATCGTATGCGTATAACCGGTGTCACCTACAGCTGACAACACTGCAGCATTCACGGAACCGAACGGCGCACGAAACAGCGGTTTTGTCGATTTACCTGTTGTACTTTTGACAATGGCCTCGGTGCGATCTAACTCGGTTTTGATCTGCGTTGCGGTCAGCTTTGTAAAATCAGGATGGGAATACGAATGGTTGGCGACTTCATGGCCACCTGCAACGATTCGCTTAATGGCAGCCGGGTGGTTAGAGGTTCCTGAACCAGTCAGGAAAAAGGTCGATGGAACCCGCTCATCGGAAAGCACCTGCAAGATCCGGTCGATGTTCGTTCCATCTGAACCGTCATCAAATGTCAAAGCAACTAATTTACTCGAAGTATTGGCTTTGGTCACAAACGTTGAAGCAGCGGCTTCCCCATGAGTAATAAAAGACAGAAACATAGCAAGAAACAGAACTGGAGCCACAATGGATGCCAGCAGCTTGCTCATCTTTTCCACCTCATATTCGATTTTTTATGTGCATTCCACCTACCAGCGTGACAGCCAGGAACCTCCCTTCTTTTTTCAGAATAGTTTGTATCTTACTTCTATTATACTACGCTCTTGTCGAATAAGCTCTATCATTGTCCCTAGAAAAAGCTGACATATAGCACACCTATATAGCCAGTTTGTAAACGCAAAAAAAGAGACTCCCGAGTTGGGAGTCTCTCTATAAGCTATAACGCTTATTTTTGAACGTTAGCTGCTTGTGGTCCACGGTTGCCTTCGACGATTTCGAAAGAAACTGTTTCGTTTTCTTCTAGAGTTTTGAAACCTTCACCTTGAATAGCAGAGAAATGAACGAATACATCGTCTTGACCTTCTACTTCAATAAATCCGAAACCTTTTTCTGCGTTGAACCATTTTACGTTACCTTGTAACATGTTGTTACCTCCTGCGTGGATGTTTATCCACAATGTATTACTATTATTGCTCTAGAAATTCAAGGGTAAGTCACTAAAACTTCTCTTGCCTTCTTTAAACGAACAAGAATAATTAATCCCTACTATACGCTGATTATTACTCCCCGTCAAGGGTAAGTTAAAAATAATTAATGCGCTTATCAATTACGCGGCCCGAATAATATGACCGACACACCAATCAGACAAATTCCGGCACCGACCCAGTCGTATAAGTCGGGTGTTTTTTTATCGATCCCCCAACCCCATAAAACAGACAGCACGATAAACACACCCCCGTAAGCGGCATACACTCTGCCGAACGAAGGAAAGGTTTGAAAGGTGGCAATCACCCCATACATCGCAAGCGCAAAGCCTCCTCCTACTCCCCAATACAACGGCTTCCCTTCTCTCAGCCATAACCATATCAAATACCCGCCGCCGATTTCCGCGAGCCCGGCAAACAGGAATAATATAAAAGCATGTAACAATCTATCACTTCCCGTTCTTTATGACACGTTAATTTTTATGTACCTTTTTCAGTTCATAGATAGAGGCAACCATACCAATGAAACCGCCTACCGCAAGGATCACCGGAATAAATGCTATCGTATTCTCGGAAAACATGCGGTAAATTCCCCAGAAAAAAATCAGCAGATTGCCGATCAACCCGATCCTAACTCTCAAGTCTCTTCGCAATGCAGACAGCCCCCTACCAGATTCTTAAATATGCATAATCAAACATCTCCCTACTCACTTTATCATACTCAGCCTCTTGGATAGAAATAGTAAAGGTAATTCCAATGATGGAATCACCTCTCCCTGTTACAGTGCTTCTTTAATTACTTTTTTATAGTACAGCACAGATAACACGCCAAATATAGAATATAACGCTGCATATAACCCCATTACGATGAACATGGGCACCCATAATTCTTTTCCGAAGAAAAACCAGCCGGATCGGACCGCAAAATAACTATGTGATAAACCGATGATTAATGGGATACCAAAATTGAATACCTGTTTCATACGAACACCACTTTCTAAATCGCTCCTCGTAAATCCTAATTTTCGGAGGTTCGTATAGCTCGGCTTTTCGGTTTCACTTTCATTCATTTGTTTGAAGTACAAAATGCATCCCGAAGTCACGAGAAAAGTAAGTCCCAGAAAGCCGACAATGAACATTATTAGCCCCATGGACATTTTTTGCTCATTACTCTTATCCAGGCGAGAAGCTGTGTAACTCTCCTCATTATATTCGGGCACATGGAATAATTTGTTCGCTTCCTCCAGCCTTTGCTTCTCTACAATATCAATACCGATATGAAGCGATGAACCAAACTGCAGCTCAGGATCAGCATCCTGTTTTAATTGTTTGTAAATCTCATCATCAACTATGGCTACCGGTACCCCGCCACTCGTATAGTATCCCGAGATGATATGCTCTTTTTCCAGACCTTGAAATTCCTGGGGAATCGCCGTTGTTTTCCCCTGTAGGACAATCTGTCCAGAGTCCTTAAAATTTATCATGGATTGCAATATATCATTATAGCCCGTGAGAATCGGCTCAGAAGAACTGACGTCCACCCCTTTTACAGCTTCATCACTGATGACCGGCATCTGCATTTCATCCATCTTTGCAGTCGCACCTTCTATTTTCCCATCAATGATTCCAGATATATCAACTTTCGTCTGCACGACTTCGATTTGTTTCACTTGATGGTCGATAGCTGTCATTTCGAGGGTTTCTCTAAACAAACGAGCATCTTCCTCTGTGGTAAAAGCAAAATCTCCGGCAACCTGATCCTTTGCCGCCTTTTCTGCTGAATAATAAGAGATATAACTTAAGGACAACAGGCCAATAGCGAGAGCAGATACAGTAGTTATCACCGTCAATAGCAGAGAGTTCGATTTCATCCGGAACATGATGGATGATAAAGACATGACATCTCTGATATTCACGTGTCCCCCTTTTCTCTTCCGAATCAAGTTAGCAAGAAAACTGACGGACCCTTTATAGAACAAGTAAGTACCGATAATCACAGAAGTAAGAATCACGATCATTACAATGAAAAGGGCGTTCACGGACAGAAAATCTCCATCAAATAACCTGGAAGAAAGGTAATACCCGGTTAAAATCAACAGGATACCTGCGACGCCAAGGACTACTTCCCAAAGTGGACTTCCTTTCCTTTTCACTTCTGTCGTGGAGGTCACACGAAACAAAGAAAGTATGGTTTGTCTCCGGATAAACAAGTAATTCATGCCCATGATCAGAATATAAACAACACCAAATACGACCAATGTCTGGGCCAAAGCCGCTTCAGAAAAGTTCAGCTCGGCAGCTGTCTCAACCTTGGTAAGGCGGAACA
The DNA here is from genome assembly GCF_043496955.1 of Thalassobacillus sp. B23F22_16. Classification (NCBI taxonomy): domain Bacteria; kingdom Bacillati; phylum Bacillota; class Bacilli; order Caryophanales; family Bacillaceae; genus Thalassobacillus; species Thalassobacillus sp. B23F22_16. The sequence goes on from NZ_JBIEKD010000001.1 coordinate 35,048, forward strand.
GAATCATCAGAACCAACTTTGATGAAGCGAAGCCGAGAAAGATCCCTGCAGCCAAGGCGCCGAAATATAACAAGAAATTTTCTACACTTAAAATGCGGAAAATTTCATTCTTTTTCATGCCGATCAGCTGGAATAACCCGATTTCCCTGCTTCTTCTTTTAATAAAAATGGTGTTGGCGTACAGCAGAAAAATGGCTATTATTGCTATTAGTAAAAAGGAAGCAGACTTTAAGGCAGCGGCTCCTTTGATCGTTCCTGTCGCAGCATCCATGGACGGATCATATTGCAACGTGACAAAAGCAAAATACAGCGCAACACTAATTGTCAAGGCAAATACATACAAATAATAGTTTTGTAGATTCTTTTTCAGGTTTTGGATGATCAGATGATTAATGCTCACTCTGGACACCCCCTAATACACCCTGGGTTTTAATGATATCGCGGAACACTTCCTGCCTGGACTGATCTCCTTTAATCAATTGGGAATAAATCCTGCCGTCTTTGATGAATACTACCCGGCTGCAGTAGCTGGCCGCTGCAGGGTCATGGGTAACCATGACAATCGTCGCCTTCCGCTTGTCGTTCATGTCACTTAGCTTATTCAGCAGGTCAGAGGCCGCTTTGGAATCAAGTGCTCCAGTCGGTTCATCGGCAAAAATTATGCTAGGCTGATGAATAAAAGCTCTGGCAGCAGAGGTACGCTGTTTCTGTCCACCGGAAATTTCATTCGGGTATTTATCTTTCACCCCCACGATTCCTAATTCAGAGGCCAAGTCATCAAATTTTCGTTCCGCTTCTTTTTTTGGAACCTTCTTTATCGACAATGGCAGGAGGATATTTTCCTTGACTGTCAAAGTATCCAGCAAGTTATATTCCTGGAAAATGAACCCGAGGTGGTGCTTACGGAATTCCGCCAGCTTCTTGTCTTTCATTTCGGTCATTTCATTCGATTCAATCATAATGGAACCGCTGCTCACCTTATCGATGGAAGAAAGTACGTTCAACAAAGTGGTCTTCCCTGAACCCGATGGACCCATAATGCCTACGAATTCACCCTCCTCAATTTTCAAATCAATTCCTTTCAACACTTCCTGACGATTAAATTTATTTCCAAAACTTTTATGAATTTTTTGCGCTTTTAATATACTCATCTTTTCCGCACTCCTTTTCACTTGGTGATAATTCCATTATAAGAAGGGGAAAGCCGGTTTTCCTTCGATTCTCCTAACAAAACAAGCAAGGCATGTGACATTTTTGTCACATGCCTATCACGTCCACAAACTCATTCTCTTTCGGGAAAGTCAGCGTAAATGTTGTCCCTTTCTCTGGTTGGGTATGCACCTCAATGCTGATTAAAAGTGCCTGAGCCGCTTTCTCTGCCAGATATAACCCCATTCCTGTGGCTGACTGCTCTTCATGTTTAGCAGTAGACGTGAAACCTTTTTCAAAGATTCGCGGTACATCTTTTGCCTCGATTCCCCGTCCGTGGTCTTCCACGGAAAGCGTCGGCTTTCCATCTTCCCGATAACTTCGGATGATAATGTCACTTTTCTCACTATACTTCACTGCGTTACTCAGCAACTGTCTCATGATGAAGGCCAGCCATTTACCATCACTGAGGACTTCTTTTACTTCGAGATCGATATCAAACCCTATTCCTTTTTGCATACACCAGTACTGCAACGGTTTGATTTCCCCGAAAATTACTTCTTTTACATCAAGTGGCTCTATGTATAAATCATTCTCCATGAAAGCTATCCGCTTTGAATGTAGCTGCTGATCAAGCAGTAAGTGAATCCTCAGCCATTCATATGTCAATTGTGCCTGCAGTTCTTCATCGTTCACACGTTCTAACATTAAATGCATAGCGGACAATGGTGTTTTAATCTCATGGATCCAGGCAAGCAATTCCTCTTTTTCCTGCTCTATACTCATTTCATTTTGAGCGACTTCCTTTTTCAAAACCTCGATTTGCCCTATTAATGTCTCTTCTATAACCTTTTCAAAAGGGCTTTCTGCAACAACTATGCTTGTGATATCAAGGTTGTTCTCCCTTTCTTCCAGCTCACAGTAGAATTTTGCTTCTTTTTGATAGCGGAAAGTAAGAAAAAAGATGAATATAATCAGTGATAAAAATAAGATATATCCGATCGATTTCACCGGAATAGTCGGATCCAAATAAGCAATCGAGATGAGCAGGATTTGCAGGAACAAGAACAGCCCAATCCAGCTCCGTCTTTCTTTTATATATTTTCGTATCATTGATCATCCACTTCCAATAACATATAACCCTGACCAACTTTTGTCTCAAGAAACTCGTCAAAGCCCAGTTCTCCCAGTTTTTTACGCAGACGGTTAACATTCACTGTAAGTGTATTATCACTAATAAAACGTTCATCATTCCATAGACTTTTGATCAGCTCATCCCTGCTTACAATTTTATTTTTATTTTCCACTAAGCGTTTTAAGATGAACATCTCATTCTTAGTCAATTCAATACTTCCGTTCTGATTGGCTACTGCATTCTGTTCATAGTCGACAGTGGCCCCATTCCACGTCTTCAGGTTAACCTGGTCGGTACTGTAGTCATAGGCGCGCCGTAATACCGCCTGCACCTTCGCGATTAACACGTCAAAATGGAATGGTTTCTGAATAAAGTCGTCCGCTCCAAGCTGCATAGACATGACCATATCTGTGGGGTGGTCCCGGGATGATAGAAACAAAATCGGCACATTGGAATGGGCACGTATCATTCGGCACCAATGAAAACCATTGTATTTTGGCAGCTGGATATCAATAATCACTAAATCGGGTTTTACACGGGAGAATGTCTCTATTACTCTTCCAAAGTCCTCAACCCCATGTACGATGTAGGACCATTGTTCCAAACGGTTTTCAATTTCATGAAAAAGGGAGGTATCATCCTCAATCAGTAGAATGTTGAACAAAAGTAACACCTCCTAAAGATTCATTTATTATATTACGAATTGCTCCCTGCGAAGAATCACTTCTCACTGGATTAGTCTGATAATATCTCAAAAATACCCCTTAATAGCTTCCGTCTGTTGGTTGCCAACAGACTGGCACACACCTACTATCCTACCACAATATTCCAAAAGGTTGGTTATGTTTTAAAGAACGCTATTCGGGATATATTCATCAATAGAAAAAGAGATAAGGAGGTAAAAGATTATGGGATTTATACTATATTTAATTGTAGGTGGACTGATCGGCTGGTTAGCAGGTGTCATCCTCGGCCGTGATGTACCGTTTGGAATTGTAGGTAATATTATTGCAGGTATCATTGGTGCCTGGATTGGTGGTGCCCTGTTAGGATCCTGGGGACCAAGCCTCGCGGGAATGGCGATTATCCCTGCCTTGATTGGTGCACTGATTTTCGTATTTATCATCAGTGTCATCATGAAAGGCCGTCGCAAACGATAATTATTAAGAATGCCTGGCTATCGCTTTGATAGCCAGGCATTTTTTCATGAGCTTATTACTTCTGATCAGAAATGTACTGTTTCACTACTTCATATACATATTCCTGATTCGCTTCTGCTGTATTCGGATCGTATTCCCCGTCGTTCGTTTTATTATTAGATAGGATGCGGACCCCGAGATAAGGAATGTCGTAACCTTTCGCTATTTGGGCGGCTGCTGCACCTTCCATCTCTTCTACAGATGTCCCATAATTTTCGTGGAACCAATTGATCCGGTCGACTTCGTTGTTCCAGACATCTGCAGAACCGATTGTCCCTTCGACGACTTTTCCTTTTTCATGCTCATCTTTTACTTCTTTAGCTGCTGCCAGAAGGTCTTCGTCTGCTTCATAATAGCGGATATTTTCCGCATTCGGATCTTCTCCGGCACTTCCTTCTGAAGCCATCAAATCCATCGGAATCCATTCTTTCGGCTCGATGCCTTCGCCTTCGTCGCGATCACCTGTCTTCATGGAGCCGATGTTTGTTGTACGCTCGCCTAACACAATATCATAAACATTCAAATCGGGGTCATGTCCTCCGGATGTACCCTGGTTGATGATGGCAGCCGGGTTGTATTTTTCAATGGCCACTGCTGTCGCTGCTGCTGTGTTTTCCATTCCCTTCCCTGTTTTCGCCACAATGACAGGGTAGTCATCGACGCTTCCGATATAGAATTCAAATGTTCCGGACTTTTCTACCTCTACATCTTCGAGCCGTTCGGCGAAGTTTTCTGCTTCAATCGGCATCGGCCCTTCAATTAAAATTGGCCGCTGCTGTTTGTTATCTTCTGACGCTTCTGTTGAGGATGAAGCACTGCATGCCCCAAGGACTGTCAGTACCATTACGGCCATGACTGCTAGTAAAATTACGACTTTTCTCTGTGCTGATTTCAAGCTGATTCCTCCTTGTGGTGTCTTATGCACGATTAGGAAAACTTGGCTGAATCCCCAAGCCCTTATGGCGAAAGCCTTTAATCGTTTAACATAGTTAAACTTTCTTAAAGGATAAAAAGGCCTGGAAGGTGGGTTACCTTTCAGGCCTACGAAGGAAAAATATGTATAGTTCGGCAAACAGGCTGGAAGCCGAACATTCATAAATTTCACCTCGTAGTCCAGTTCTTTCAATGGGAACCTGGTAGAAACGCTCCGACCATATTACCGAGCATATACGAGTTATTGATTTATAACGTTACGGTGCCACTATAACAAATCACAGATAGGCTTTCAATGGTAAATACGAACGTAATTAATTAAATGATGTTTATTGTTCGCTTTTCTCCTGACTAATAGGAGAGCAAGCAGGGTGCTTACAAAAGTGACTGCCATAGAAGCTTTAAAGAAAGGAGGAAGATACATTAATTGAATCTTATTGTTTCCTGGTTCAATCGGAAATCCCAGGAACGCATAATTGACCTTTTCCATCTTCTGTTCCTCTCCATTCACCTTCACCTGCCAACCTCGTTCGTAAGGAATAGGCAGCACCATCCATTTTTCTCCACCGGGATTGTCATATTGAATCACCAGGTTATTGCCCTCCCATTTCACCTGTGCTCCGTCATCCGCATGGCGTTTTGCTTTGTCTAGAACCGTGTAGTCTTCTTCATATAATGCAAACTCCTTCAGCAAATACTCACCTTCGGGAACACGTATCGAAATCTTTTCCGATTTAGGAACTCGGATGACCAGGTCATCGATGTAGGTTTTGTAAATCGACTGGTTATGTTTACGTGTCGTCCGGTAACCATTGACTTTCACCGCAAACCCTTGCCGCTCGGCGAGACTTTCAAGATGAAAACGGAGGTAATAATCACCAGCCTCCCCATCAAAGTCCTCGACAATCATATCAATGCCACCTTCTTTATCCTTCACCTTCAAATACCCATGTTCATATTCTGCTCCAGTCGTTTTCATGCTCGTATTGTCAATAAGATTTGGCGCTTCTGTTGGTTTTTCAGAAAAGCTGCCGTCCTCGACAACCACCCCTTCCAGCATAGCGTGCTCTTTTTCCAGGACATTGGCTTCTCTCAGCGCCTCTTTAGAAAATACGGTATCTGTCGTACGTACAAACGGCAGCAGGTTGGTATTTTCATACATCACATAATTTTCTGTAGCGGCCACCTTTTCAAAACCATAGGGAACTTTTGCCGTGTCTTCTTTTTTACGCATCATGTATTTGCCCTGCAACAGGCTGTACAGATTGGCCCGCGAGCCGAGCGTCGAGTAACGGCTGACACTCTCCCGCCCCATATCCACCTGGAGATCATACAAATAGAAAAACAACAGCTCCTTGTTCAATATGCTGGAATATACACTCATACCGTTGAAATTCTGAACGATCGGCGTATTGTTCCAATACCCGACCCGCCAGTCAATCCGGTAAAACGGGTTGCTATCCCGCTCGTAGATTTCTGCCAGCAACTCCCGTTGTTCTTTCCCGTTATATTTTTCGCTATGTAAAAACTCCTGCGATACACTTCGCACACCGGTCATTTCCGAGATGACGTACTGGATGGCATTCGAAAAAACGAGCAGAAAAACAAGGCTTGCCCCGTATAACATGTAAAAGCAGCTGCGTTTACCTATCCACACCACACATGCAGTCATCAACACGATGACTACCATGAAAATTAGGACAGTGAGACCAGGCAGCGAGAAGAAAGAAAGATGCTGATCGATCACCAGCACGCTCAAGTACAGGCTGATTACGAGCAGACTTGCAATCATTATGCTTGTTTTACTGACCTCCCCCAAGTACTGCAGTCCCACAGCCACAACCCCTCCAACCGTAAATGACAGCAGGTATTCCCAGCGGTACTGGGGAGCCGAAAAGCCATTGAATGCGCTGGCCGCAAGCGGACTGAAATGAAGGAGCACGAACAGAACGCTTAACGAGGCAAATAATCGGAAATGTGGCCTCTTATACAAGGGAATAAGGCAGAGCAACAAGAGAAAAATAGCCGGCAGAACGATGATCCGACTCGTAAACAGGATGTTATCGGAAAAATCCACGATACCAACAGGAAACCGGTAATCGGGTCGGTAATTGTTCAGAAAACTGTAGACGGCCGGTACAAACGAAACCGCACTGATTCCAGCCCCGATCAATCCCGCCGTCACAAACAGCCTGACTTGTTCAACCACGGACACTTCCTGCTGATCCAGCCGGTGGAATAACCGGAACAGAAAGTATACGCCAATGAAAATCAGGTTGATATAGGCAAAATAGAAGTTATCAATCATCGTTACGGCGACAGCAAAAATAAACCATCCCGCCCGGCCTTCACGGATGATTTTTTCGACCCCAAGGACAAGGAATGGCAGCCATAACATGGCATCAGCAAAAAACTCCCAGTACGTCGCATGCCGGAAATAGATCACCGATAACCCATAAACGGCAGATCCCAGGAATGCGGGCAGCCACGGAATTTTCATATAACGGAAAACGAGCGTGGTGAGGACAAGAATAGCAGCCAGCCGGAGGATGCTGATGAATACGGCCGATTCGGCCCAATAAACGATATCTACCGCGCTCACTACGCCAAGCCATTCCAGTAAAAAAGTTACCCCGGTGCTGAGGAGGAAAACAATCGACGTCGAAAAATAAAACGACAACTGACTATAGGTACCCCCGCCGAGGCCAAATCCGTAATTATAGAAGAAATTCCCGCTGGTGTATTGGTGGTATAAAAGTTTTTTGAATGTCACCATTTGCTGCAGGCCATCATTGTGCCCGACCATGTAACGGCCTTCCGTCCATGCCTGCAGAAAAAAACCATGAGCTAAGACAGCAAGTACGAGACTCGCCGCCACTAACATCATAAGCTTTTTATTTACCATGACATCCCCGCCTGCATTTTAGATATTTTACTGTTATACCAGTGTATCTGACCGTATTACTGGTCCCCACTGCGATGAATTTGGTAAACTCCCGTTTGTTCCGCTTCACTGTCTGGCCCGCGACGGATATTGGCTTCCTCGACCAGATAATGCGGCCGCTGCTTCGTTTCGTAATAAATTCTTCCGATATATTCTCCGATGACACCAAGGCTGACGAGCTGGATGCCGCCAATCAGCAGCACCGCAGAAATCGTCGTGAAATAACCCTGCTCCACGATCCCGTTATTTAATATAAGAACCAGATGGACGATTATATATAGAGCAGAAATCATCAGCACAAAAATTCCGGTATAAAAGCAGAGCCGGAGCGGCCGGTTGTTAAACGATATCGCACCATCAATGCCATAATTCATCAATTTAGACAGCTTCCACTTCGACTGGCCATTCTCCCGGCAGACGTTATCATAATGGATGACCTTCTGACTTAAACCGATCCAGGAAAACAGCCCCTTCGAGAAGCGGCTTCCCTCATTCAGCTTCAACAGCCCGTTCACCGCTTTCCTGCTAAGCAGCCGGAAATCCCCGACTCCATCCTCAAGCTCGACATCCACAAACTTGTTGATGACACAATAATATAGCGAGGAAAGACAGGAGCGCAGCCAGCCCTCCCCGTTCCGATTCCGTTTTCCGATCACCTGGTGATAGCCTTCATCATACCCTTCGAGGAACGGTCGAATCAACGAACACGGGTGCTGCAAGTCTGCATCCATCACAATCACCGCTTCTCCGTTCGAATGTTGAAATCCGGCAAGAAGCGCTACCTCTTTTCCAAAATTACGCGTAAACGATATATACTTCACATTTGCGTGTGCCCCGGCAAGTTTTTTAATCCGGGAGAGCGTATCGTCCGAACTGCCATCATTCACATACAGGATTTCGTAATCATAACGAAGCGTTTCAAACTCTTTGTCTACTGCTTTATATATAAGGTCGATATTATCGGATTCATTATAGGAAGGAATAATAATCGAAATCAGTCCAGCTGTCATCGTTGCACCTACTTTAACGTCTATCTGCTACCAATAGCTTCAGCAGAAATCCGCTTTCTTATACAGGGAAGCGACCAGTAGAAAAGCCACCCCAGTCGGAGTGGCTTTACTTATCCATCTTACATTCAAAAGAATAGGAACTCGTTAAACTATTATGTATTTCTAACAGGACTTCCCCGCCGCGTTCGTAACACTGGGCTGTAAATTCACCAATCTCTTTTGAATGAAAATAGCTGGATGTGATAATAAAAAAACTGACAAGCAGTAAAAAAGTGACGGAAATTATGGTGAGACCCAGCAAGAATTGGGACTTCTTATTAATCATCTTCTCCCCCTTAGTTGGTAGACCCGCGTTCGTCACGGTTCCACTTTATAGCAGATAATAAGGCGATAATTTGACAGAAAAGCCCAAACAACCACCCGATTAATGGAGAAAAGGTGACATAATCTTTCATTCCCATGCCACCGGCTATAAAGGCAGCACCAAGCAATGAAAAAACCACAGCCTGCCTCTGATATTTATTCATTATCCCCCTCCATTCGCTTTAGCATTGTAAAATATATACACTTATCCTAACATACCTTCATATCCTTTATGCGGTTACAGCCAGAATTTTGCGTTAAGGCATAATACTGTGGCGTTAGGGCGTTATGTTATTGCTCTAGGGCAGTATGTGACCACGTTAGGGAGGTATATATCCGAGTTAGGGCAGAATAACCCTCAAATTATAAAGCAGAAGTTTGGAAAAATGATATCATAGGTTAAAATCACGTTACATAGCCATTACTTCACTGGATAAAAGCAACTTTCTCTGTTAGGGTAGATATTAATAAAGTCAGGTTACCATCAGTTTTGACCTCCCCCCCTTTATTTTCTGATGAAAACCTGGACTTTATGGAACAAGAAGACAAGCAGCAAAACATACGATCAAGAAAAGCCACTCCAAATTGGAGTGGCTTTTCTACACTAACCGAATGAGGTTTTGATTCTTGCGTTAAGTCACAATAGTGGTTCGTCAGGGCAGTATATCGATGAGTTAGGGCGGTATGTTGCGGCGATAGGGAGGTATTCACCGGAGTTAGGGAGCTATTCATGGCAAGCTGCCTATTTTTAAAGCAGAATGATGAAAAAAATATCTCCCGGGTTAAAATAACATTACATAGCGATTACTTGTCTGGATAAAAGCAGATTCATCTGTTAGGGTGAATATAAATAAAGCAGGATCCCATCAGTTTTGACCTCCCCCTTTTCATCTGAAAGGAATCCTGCCTTTATTAAAAACAAACACTGCATACAAAAAGCCACCCCAATCGAGGGTGGCTTTTGTTATGGATAAAATTACGTTTGTTCCGCTGCAAACTCCTGACTGAAGTGCCCTGCATCTCCATTGGTCATATCCGCGTGCTCAAGCACCTCTTTCAGCTTTTTCAAATCCTTTTCGGTATAAAATGGATAGCCATCTTTCAGCTGACCCACCAGAAATTTTGCGAGTTTTTCTTTCTGATCAAATACATAGGGCTTATAAGCTTTGGAATAATTGATCACCTGGTTGCTATGGGTAAAATAAACAATCGGAAGTACCCGCCGGTCGAGCTCATTAGTTTCCAGCAAGTTATCGATTGTCTCCATCCCATCCAGTACCTGGCTGGCAGGATTCTCTATGGACTTCACCTTCAGGCTATGCTGCTCTGCTTGCTGATTATCAGCGACAAGCGTCTTTTCTTCCTTATTATCATCGGAAGAAAAAAAGTCATCAAACAAAAAAGAAACTTCCTTCGCCTTGTCCTGACTCATGCCGTAAAGCACCTTTCCCTGTAAATCGTTGGTGCCAAGCAGATAAATTCCCGACTTCATCAAAACAATGAGCTCATTTTTAACGAATTTCTTATCCCCAGGAGACGGTAAGTACACGTTAGGCAGTAGAATCATGTCAGAAGGCTGGATTCTTCCTTCACGAATCAGGCCATCCTTCAATTCACTCACAATCGTATAAATTGCCATCTCACTGGCTGTTCGTGAGATCTTTTCCATATCCTTGACGTATTCTTTGACCGCTGCGACCTTTTGCTCGTAATCTTCCTTTACTTTTTTCCTGTGCTCTTCTTTCTTTTGTGCATAATCCTTTTCCACCTCATCCAGTGTTGTCACGGCGTCGTGTTCCACTTCTGCCACCATTTTCTTATAGCTTTTAGCGGAAAAATAATGATAGATGATTAAACCTACTACAACAAACGCTAACACAATAGCTGCTGTTACCCACACATACATATTTAAAAAATCAGATGCATTCATATCGCTTCTTCCTCCAACTCTTTTTAATAGACTTCGAAAACCCAGCCGCTGTTCGGGCAGTATCTTTCAAATTGGTTGGAATTACATGTTTATCGGCGGACCCACCCTTACAGCCCGCCGCTTTCTATCTTTAACACTGTCGTCTCCTCAATTTTTCTGATCATTTTCATAAAGAATTTCTGTTTTCACCGGCTTGTAGCCTGCATCGTCCACCCACGTAACTTGGACACGGTAATTCTCTGTCTGGGCTTGATTGGTGACCGTGGCGATGGCTTTATCCGTGCCTTCTCCTGCCGCCCACCAGACAATCATATCGTCTTCCGACAAGCCGGCACCTGCAGCGATCGCTGTCGTCATTTCCTTCCAATCGAGGGAACCTTTTTCAAAAGTGATATGGGTATGGTTCTCCTGTTCGGTTGGCACAACAGGCCAATTATCGGTAATGACTTGTTTGACGTTCGGATCACCATTGCCGCCTTGGTCCTGGGAAGATTCCGGTTGTGTTTGTTCTAGAGCTGCGTCTTCACTTTCGTCTGTGGCTGACTCCGCTTCACCTTCATCCTCTTCCGGAGGCGTTGGCTCTTCTGGTGGTGTTTCCGGCGCCTTTTCTTCCGGCGGCTCTTCTGTCGATGTCTCCGGCTCTTTTTCTTCCGGCGGATCTTCTTTGTCCGGACGAGGCTCTGCTTCGGTTACCGGTTCTTTAACAGATTCACGCTTGGGTTCTTTGTTAGTAAAGAGATTCCCTTCCTTGTCCTCTTTCTTAACATTCTCTTCTATCGGCCTTTTTGCTGCATCAGATGCCTGGTCGGCCAACCCTAAATGGGAGTTCAATTGATAGGAAATTTCCTCTACTTGTTTTTTATCCGGCATATAGTAGTAAACCCCATCGATTTTCTTATCCGTGCCTTCAATCTTGTGCTGCTCAATATTGGCACGGGCATTCTTGTAATTGGACTGGATTTTCCACATCTCATTAAAACTCAAATTGGTTTTCACATGGTCTTCCACCACATCGAAAATATCCCCGAACTTCGTCACAGAGGAAATGCTTGCCCCTTTTCGGATTACCTGTTCAATCACTTGGCGCTGACGTTTCTGACGTCCGAAATCACCTCTTGGATCGAGCTCTCTCATCCGGGCATACAGCAAAGCTTCTTTTCCATTTAGCGTAATCTCACCTTTAGGGAAATACGCATCTTCTTTGAGATGCTCCGCATCCCTGGTATCAAACTCGAGGTCGTTCTCGACAGTGATGCCATCTAGAGCATCAACAATTCCTTCAAAACTTTGCATATTTACTTTTACAAAATAATCGACCGGAACGTCGAGAAATTCCTCAATTGACTTGATGGTCATTTCCGTACCGCCAACTTGATAGGTGCTGTTCATCTTATTTTCCTCAGCCCCTCGCACCTTTACATACGTGTCGCGGGGGATACTGACCATCTGGACAGACTCCTCTTCCGGATTAATTGTGAGTAGGACCATTGTATCGGCCCGTCCACCTTTTTCTCCTTTTTGCGTATCCAGTCCCATGATCAGCACGGATATCGGATCCCCATCCTTTAAATCGATGTTCTTCAGTCGCTGTTCAAACTCCGGATTTCGGTCGATATCTTCATAGATGCTTGCCGAGGTCGACGTGAACACATTGAATGCATAACTGCCCGCACCGAGTATCAGTACAGTCACTGCAGTCATGATAAATAATAGAAATTTTTTACCCATGATGCTTTCCTCCACTGAATCGGCTCATTAAGCTGCCGTTTCCGAATTCTTTTGATGATATTTTCTTCCTGTCCGGGAAACCTTGTTCCATTTCTTGTTGAAAAAATAGGAAATACTCCCATACATAACGTAAAAAACCGCCACAAACCGATAAACAAAAATATCGAACAAAATCGTGCCCAGCACCCGGAAACCATCACCTTTCTGAAAGCGGAAACCGTAATGCTTATTCATTCGGATCGCCACCAGATCGTATAGCACACCAAATAAAAACAAGAAGAATAAATAGAAAAACATGTACGCAATAATTGAATTCTCAGAGCTGGTGACCAAATTGTAGGTAACGAGCCCTGTCATGATATAAGCAGCAATCGTCCCGATTAGAAAGGTTTCAAAGATATAGAAAAAGGAAACGGGTTTCGTAAATAACGTTTTTAAGAAGAATGCCCAGAAATGAATGACACAGTCAACATAGGCTTTTTGCCACCGGAGACGCTGTTTCGTCAAATCCTTCCATGTCTCCGGAAGTTCGGTATAACCGATCGCATCCGCAATAAACGTGATTTTCAACTGCTTTTTATCTGCAATGAACCGCTGGATACGCAACGTGATGTCGATATCTTCTCCAATGGAATTCCGGTAGCCGCCAACCTTAAATAAGATGTCTTTCCGAAAGACACCGAACGCTCCAGAAATGACGGCCAATGCCTTGAATCGGACGAGTGACAATTTTGATATATAAAAAGCTTTCAGAAAATCAAGTACCTGGACACGGACAAGCATATTGGCCGTTTTCAGCGATAACCGCTTCAACGGCTCATTCGTTTTTGTCTGCAGAACATGGACCATTCCTCCGGCAGCTACGACTCCTTGATCTTCGAATGCTTTATTGACTGCCGCCAATGCATTCTCGGCTAAGATCGTGTCGGCATCCAGTGTGACAACCAAATCTTTTTGAGAATATTCGATTCCGGCATTGAGTGCATCTGCCTTCCCGCCATTCTCTTTATCGATGACATACATATGAGGATAAAGTTGGGACTGGTACACCCCTTTTACCTCTTCATGATTAAGTCTGCCCTGAGGGGAAAGCTCGCTTTTTTTCAAATCGAGCATGTTGTTCAAATCATCCATCGTGCCATCCGATGATCCATCATTGATATAAACCACTTCAAACTTCGAATACTCCAGTGTCTTCATACTTGCTATTGAAGTTTCAATGATCGATTCTTCGTTGTAACAGGGAACCAAAATACTGATGCCGGCCTCTTTCACATAGCCATGTTGATGCTTCCACTGTTTCAAACCGCTAGTGATTCCCGTTTTTTCGTCATTATTTCGAAAAAACGGCAGGCAATGATAAAGATGCAACACAGGAAACGTTACACTAATCAGAAAAAATATCGTTATAAATAAATCCAAAGCCGTCACTCCTTCATGGTGAAATACAATATCCGTTATAAGTCTATGACAAATAAAAACGTCCCCCATGAAAGGAGGACGTGAATTTCCATCTCTAAAAGATTAACACAAGTGACCACCTGAAAAATACAGGCTTAATATCTAAATATACAGGCCCGTTTTATAGGGAAAGATATGTACCACGTGACAATCATTACCGTAATTCACCAAAATATGTTTAAAGACCATTACAACCTTACTAACAACTGTTTTACCAGGTGATGGATAAAATTTTTTCGTTTTGAGATAAACGTGTCAAGGGTAAAAAAGGTATTACATTTTTATTACTTTGGTGGTTTAAAGCGGCTATGTCTGTTAGTATAATTATTGAATAAAGGCAGCTACCTAACCAGTTTGACCTCCCCCTTTTTCCTGGTATGATAGCTGCCTTTGGTATGTTTATTTATCAGGAGCTGCTTACTAATCTCTCTTGAGAGCAATAGAAAAAGAGCCTGGCTGCATCAGGCTCCCTGTCCGCTCAATCACACTCTGCCTCAAAATGACAAATGATATAGCAATTACCCTGATCATCACAAATGATCTGACAGTCCTCTTCTAACTCCGGTAAAGTTTAATGGGGAGGAGGTGCGTAAGCGATGTCATGGGGAAAGGACAAAGGCTGTCGTCATTGTGATGATGGTGCTTTGAGACCACTGTCCCGCAATATGTTCGTTCTTATACGATGCGTAAATGGGGCAACAGAAACCTTAAAGGCTACAAACAGCCATTTGTTTAAAACCTTTTCTGATTTCACTGCCGCACATGCAATGGCACAGAAGCTCAATGTTCATACCAAAGGTGCGATGCATTGGGATGTTAAACACCAAAAACAATACTAACGTAAGCGGGTGGCTGCCTGCTTACTTTTTTTATGCCTTTTGCTACCACCACTTTGCCTTCCGTCTACTTGCTTACCAACTTATAATTGACAACAAAAGGTGTGACAAGCATACCTGATACAAATATCAACAACGCCACTACAATGGTGAAAAAGATGTTATGAAAAGGAGATAAAATCATTCCGAATAAAAGGAAGGGAACCACACTGAACAGTGTCGTGAGAAACCTCGACGGAACATCAATTTTATGTACGCAGTTACAATTTCGACATGTAATCGGACCATAAAAAAAGTTTTTCTTTAGAATCTCGCCCCACTTAAACGGGGTAGAGCAACAATCACACTTCGTCATAACAAAACACCAACTTTTAAAAATTCTCGTTAATAGTTGCAGGAAGAACTTCCCCTTTATCTTACCATATATATCCACACCGATTGTCATTCCTATCAATAAAAAAAGCAGCCCATCTTATTCCTTTCTGGACTGCTTTTTGATACGCGGAAGCCACATCCATGGAAATTCGCCGGATGATAGGCTATACCGTTTTCGCAAAATCAGTAATATAGCTGTACGCCAGGTAAATGATCATACAGACAGCGGTCAACAAAAATCCCCACCCTAGCGTGATCTGGTCGATCATCAGATAATTATTGCACAGCTGGTTCGGCGACCAGATGTACAGCCAGCCCATCAAAATGAATAATAAGGTGAATAAACTAATCAGACCGTTTTTAAGACTGTCAGTAATTTTCTTCCAACTGTCCCTAAGCGGCACACCAGCTAAGAAGGGCAGGGAAATGAACTTGAACAGCTCGATATACCATAGGTTGAGCGCTTCGTCCATCGACCGGGGCAGCGTCCAATAGAAGATGACGATCACAAACAGCAGGATGCCGGGAATGCCATTCGGGTTCCATTCTTCAAAAAAGCGCGGGAACTTTTTTTGCAATACAGGTGCTAGCAAAAAGCCGATGATGACAAACAGCGTCATCTGCATATGCATATGGATAATCATAACGGACTCCATCAGATTGGCAACAGGAGGGAGCATGAGAAAAACGTAAAGCAATAGCACATAATAGATTCCCTTCATTTTTCCCCGCCCCCTTCCATTCTATCCATCACGGTTGCCGCCGCTTCTCTCGTCTCCTGATAATCCATCACTTCCACCAGCCGGCCTTCCGGATCAACGAGATAAAAAGCCGAATTGTGGGCAAAGTTACCATATTCGTCGGGTATAACAGTAACACCGAAACGGTCAAGCAGTTCATCCAGTTCCTGCTGATCCGGAATCCTTGCCATCCGCCACATCTCCCCGTCACTCTCGAGCCATTCCCGGTACGTGTCCAGTACTTCAGGTGTATCACGCTCCGGATCGAAGCTGATGCTTAAAAACTGGATATCATCTTCCAGCCCGTCTTCCGGCAGCATCTCATACACTTGCTTCATATTCTTTTCCAGCTCAGGGCAGACCGTGCCGCACATCGTATAAAAAAAGGTAATGAATACATACTTGCCTTCAAACTCGGAAAAAGGATACACCCGTTCGGCATGATCCTCTAATGTCACCTCAGGGAATTCGGGTTTCTCTTCTTTCAGCTGGTTGACCCTAGCCGCTTCCGAGGTGTAAGCAGTAAAGCCATCGGTTCCAAAGTAGAACAGGACGAGACCGAAGACAGCGACCAGTAGATAGGCTAGTAGTTTTTTGTTGACCATTAGGATCACATCCTAGTTATCGATTAAAAGAAAGAGAGCTGCTGCCAGGAGCGGGCTCTCTTCTTTTGTTATTTACCAGGTTTTAAATGGCGGCGAACCTGGAGGCGCGTTAACAATGAAGTCGACTAACGGAATGACATACGCCATGCTTACCAAACCAAGCATCAGGACGATCCAGAGACCCCAGCGTTCGGTCCACATTGGTGTCGGTGTTGCATCTTCTTCCACATCTGCAACCGGAAACTCAGTTTCCCCTTTTGGTGCCAGAAACATCATGTGGAAAACAGCGTACACTTGGAGCAGCACACCGATCATCAGTAACGTTCCGCCAATCGCCAGGAAGAACAGGTACGGATCCCAGCTTAGTGCGGTTGCATTATCAAAGTAAGTCGAGTAAGAAGTACGGCGCGGTGATCCCAATAAGCCGACCCAGTGCATGGCACCGGACATGAGCACCATTCCGATTGTCCAGACGATTGTCTGAATGACACCCAGTTTATTGATTTCTTTTGTCAGTACCCTTCCAGAGATATATGGAACGAGCCAATAACTGACGCCGAAGAACGTCATGACAACCGTCATACCAAGCGTCAAGTGGAAGTGTCCGACCACCCACATCGAGTTATGGACAACCTGGTTCAACTGGTTCGTGCTTTGGACAATTCCGCCGGCACCGGCAGGAATAAAAGCAGCCATCGCAATAAACGGAGCCAGGAAGCGGACATCTCCCCACGGCAGCTTCTTATACCAGCCAACAAGGCCTCTGCCACCTTTTTTCCGGGCTGTTTTTTCAAATATAGCGAACATCGCATAAGCAGTCATCAAGGATGGGAACCCGATGGCAAGACTCATGAACACGTGCATGTATTTGACAGATTCAGAAATACCCGGGTCAATGATCTGATGGTGGAATCCACCGGTGATATTCATGATGACGAGCGCGATGACAACGATCCTTGTCAACAAGTCGCTCCAGCGTCTTCCGTCAATGATTTTCGGAACGAATACATACCAGGCAGAAATGGCGGTCATATACCAGATATTAACGAGCGTATGTCCGAATGCCCAGAACAGCGTACGGGAAACCATAACGTTGATAGTCTCAATCCAACCGAACGCCCACGGGATGATATAGAGCACTTCAATAGCGACTGGCAGACTGCCGAAGAACAATAGGACAAAAACACCGGTTGCGAAAAACGAGATGATCGGTATGTGCTGTCCCTTATGATTTTTTCTCCAATTCGCCACATTGATGAATGCACCGAAGGCAAGCATCCAGACACCCAATACGATGAAGACGAGGCCGATGTAGAACATCGGAGCAGCGGCCATCGGTGGATAGAAGGTATACATGACAGAGGCGTCGCCCTGTAAAATCGGGATGACGGCCAGCACGAAGCCGAAGATTTTCATCCAGAAGCCGATCCAGGCCATTTTCCGAACTTTCGGGAGCAGCCCGCCTAAGGAATGGGACAGTCCCGCGTAAAAGTAACCAATCGTGAAGAATGCAGATAAAACTACGACTAATAAAAGTCCGTGAGCAGTCAGTACTTT
Source organism: Thalassobacillus sp. B23F22_16 (assembly GCF_043496955.1). Classification (NCBI taxonomy): domain Bacteria; kingdom Bacillati; phylum Bacillota; class Bacilli; order Caryophanales; family Bacillaceae; genus Thalassobacillus; species Thalassobacillus sp. B23F22_16. The sequence goes on from NZ_JBIEKD010000001.1 coordinate 53,013, forward strand.
ATAATAGTTCAGCCATACCGGCAATTCGAGGATGCCAGCTCTGTTCATGCCTTGCAGAAGTCCGAGAAGACCACCAACTAAAATGGCCACGAAGGCAACAATTAAATATGATTTCGTGATTCTGGCATCTTCCGGACTGATTCCGAGTGCTTTATTCGCTTTATCTTTCCAATACTCTTTTTTTATCGCTTCCATGTTACTCCCCCCTTTATTTTACTGTTATCGTCGTACCCATCAGCTGATGGCCCGATCCGCAATATTCATTACAAAGGACCAGGTACTCACCAGGCTCATCGAATGTTTGTGTGATTTTTGAAATGTAACCTGGCATGACCATTGCGTTGATATTTGTATCAGCAACCTGGAACCCGTGCGTCACATCTTTTGAAGTCATGGTGAAATGGACCGTGGATCCTGCAGGTACTTCAATTTCGTTTGGTGTAAAGCTGAAAATCTGCAGCGTCATAACCACTTCATATTCATTTTCACCAATCTCTTTCACACCAGGGTTATCGAATGGAGCTGTTTCATCGACCTTTTGCGGATCGATCCGTTCCCCGTAGCTTGGTGGTCCCATATCTTTCGCGAACGCCTGATAGCCGGTGATTAACATGAACCCGATAATCATTCCAAAACTCAACGTCAGCCATATTTTTTCTGCTTTATGCATGTTCATCCCCTCCTATATTCTCGCCATATACAATCCGTAAATCAGCAGATAAGTTAGAAAAATGACTCCCCCCACCACAGCTACCGAAAAAATAGTCCCCTTGATTGACGAATGCTCTTCCACCACTTCTTCGGTCTTCTTTACGTTTGACTCCGCCATTTCGAATCCCCCCTAACCTTTTGTTAACTCTATGATAATTGAGAACGTTTATTAACTAAGTGAACTAAATCACACTTATTGGTATTATTTTTTAAAAATGTTTCTACTGTAACAAAGTTGTCAAACTTTAACACCGGGCTAGTAGAGGAAGTTCTTTTTTTACATAGGAAAAGCCTGGATTCACATGAAATCCAGGCTTAATATTCGTTCTTACTTCCACTACGGAGACATGATAACCTTGATCCGCGAGCCACAGTGTCGTTTCCGCTAACATTCCCGTACCACCAACCACCAGCCCATGTTTCATGTAAATCCTCCTTTTTTAAAATAACTTTGCTGGTCACTATAACTTCACTAACCTTACCTTTATTAATATGAGACTTTCTTAACGTAAAAAAAAGCAGCCTGATCTCAAGCTGCTTTTTCAAGGTGCTTATTTTTTCAATTCAGGATTTTCACGTTTTGCTTCTTGTACTCTGGGCTTTCGATAGCCTCCAGCTTTATCTGCTTGCTTGAATTCTTTCGCATAATGTACTTCCTGCGCATCACTTGGATCGATCCCAGTTCCGCCTACAGGTTGATATTGTGCTTTTCGTGCCATGTTGTGCTCATCCTTTCTGTTGGAATTGGGTTATATAAACCAGTTTCCCAGTATAGAAAGGGTGTAAACATCACACTTTTATAAATGCAGTATCCCATTGGAATAAAAATAGTCGAACAGGGCTTACTAACTGCAGCAGATTATTCCTTCCTGAGGTGAGTAGATTGGATCCAGTCATGTACGCCCGTGTGCTGTTCGGCAGCTCACTCGGCTTTCATATTATCTATGCCACACTAGGTGTCGGCCTGCCATTGATGATTATTTTAAGTGAGCTCATGCACATCATAACAAAAGATCGCCATTACACCATCATGGCGCGCAGAATCACGAAAGGGTTCGCCATATTAATTGCTGTTTCAATCGCTTCCGGAACGATTGTCGGCGTTCTATTATCGTTGTTATGGCCAGGATTCATGGAAATGGTCGGACAGATCATCGCCCTGCCGTTCCTGATTGAAATTTTCGCTTTTTTAATTGAAGCGGTCTTTATGTCGATCTATCTCTATGCGGCTGATCGGTTATCACCAGCCATGCGCCTTGGCAGCATCATCCTGGTAGCTATCGGAGCGGTCGGCTCTGCGATACTGATCACCGATGCCCACGCCTGGATGAATACACCGGACGGGTTCCGGATCGTTAATGGGGAAGTAGTCGATGTTGATCCATGGGATGCCTTTTTCAACCCGAGCTTTTTCGCCACAGCTATTCATGTAACCGTATCGGCTTACATGACCGCCGCGTTTGTAATCGCTTCGGTTGCCGCCTTTAAACTATTAAAAAGAAACATACTAAAGGAAGAGCGCAGCTATCATATGAAGGGGTTGAAAATCTCCCTCGTGTTAGGTCTGCTTATGTCTTTGGCAACTGCTGTCAATGGTCATGAGACAGCCCAGATGCTCCACGAATACATGCCAAGGAAACTTGCGGCTGCGGAAGGGTTATTCGAAACGCAATCCTATGCCCCGCTTGCCATTGGCGGGTTTACCGATGAAGAGAGCGAGTCGGTGAAATTCGCAATTGAAATTCCCGGTGCGCTAAGCTTCCTGGCTGGAGACCGATTTGACACCGAAGTATTAGGATTGAATGAATTCCCGAAGGATGAATGGCCGCCTTTATTCGTCCACACCCTGTTTAACGTGATGGTCGGTATCGGTACGTTATTGCTTCTCTATTCCGCTTTCCTGGTGATTTGGAAGTATGTATTAAAAAAGGAATTCAAACCCTGGATGTTCGCCGGACTGACAGCAGGTGGACCGCTTGCCATCATTGCCATTGAAGCCGGTTGGTGCTTCAGCTGTATCGGCCGGCAGCCATGGACCATCACCGATGTGATGAGAACGACAGAAGCGGCGACAGATTCTGACTATGTCGGGCTGTTATTCTTCTTATTCGCCGGGCTGTATATCGCATTGCTTTTCATCACCAGCTTCGTCATGCGTTACTACTTCAAACGAAACCCCGTCATGAAAGATTTGCAACAGGAGGGATAAACCATGGAAGCATCCATCATCGCAATTACGATTCTCTGGAGCTTTTTATACATTTACTCCATGCTCGGTTCGCTTGATTTTGGGGCAGGTTTCTGGGGAATGATTTATGGTAAAAATAATAATACCGGCGCCTCGCTGATTGCCAACCGCTTCCTGTCTCCTACCTGGGAAGTGACCAATGTCTTTCTCGTGTTATTTGTGGTCGCCTTATACAGCTTTTTCCCGTTTGCCGCTTCGATGCTTGGGGTTTTGTTCCTTCTGCCGATCGGTCTTGGGCTCGTTCTGCTGACGATTCGGACCACTTTCATGGTATTTTCCCATTCGGTGAAACGGTTTGGCAGACTGTTGCAGGTTATATCAGGAATTACGGGGATACTGATTCCGGCATTATTGGTGAGTATCTTACCTGTAACGCTTGGAGGGTTTATTACGATGGAGAACGGTCACCCTGAGCTGCTGTATGGAAAACTGCTGACAAGTTTCACCACTTACGCCCATATCCTGTTCGGCATTTGCACCCAATTTTTCTTATCCGCCTTATTTTTAGCGGATTATGCCTCTGTTTCTAAAGATCCATCAACCGCTCAATTGTACCGCAAACACGCAATTATCGCAGGTCCGGTAACGATTGTTGTCGCCGTCTTAACCTTATTTACATTGGATCCGGAAGCATCGTGGTTCCTGTCTAATGTGGAAAACCATTTGTATGGTTTCGGCATGTCCCTCTTGTTGTTTCTATTTGGCTATGCCGCCCTGTTTTTAAAAAACAGGGACGGACAGAGGGGATTATTCCGTTATGCTGTCGTATTTGTAGTTTTACAGTATGGTTTTGCCATCTATGCGTACGGTTCTTCACACCTGCCGTACATGGTCTATCCGCACCTGACCATCGAGGAAGCGTTCACCAATCCTTCGATGTTTTATGCCCTTTTGATTGCAACCGTCATCGGAATGGCCATCTTAGTTCCGGCTTTCTATCTATTCTGGAAGTTGTTTTTGAAAGACAGAAGATATTTGGAGCAATGACTTTTTAGGGAGGGAGCATCCGATTCCGTTCCTCCCTTATCTTTTTAAAGCAGAAGATATAGCGATAATGAATAATACGAAGAATGTTACACCGACACCAAGCAGAATATTCGTCAGGCCCATCTGGGTTCCCCCTTTTTCAATTTTAAATAAAATTCGTAACGATCAGTATATCAACTACACTGAAAATGACCGCCAATGCCAGGGAACCGATCACCACGATCCGCCTTTCCCGTGCCCATTTCCCAGCTATAGACATCAGGAAGAATATAACGGTACTAATTTGAATGTTTTGCAGCCGGGTCTGTTTTTGAAAAATGGCCAGCTCCTCATCCGGATTCTCATCAAATGGTTCCCGGCTTTTTATCCCGCCATACCAGTAATATTCCGTGATTTGTGTGGTGTCGGTATCTTGGTTGTAATCCAATTTTTTATATCCTAATACCGGTAACTCCAATGAAAAACTTAGCAGCAGCCCTGTGATCAAAAGGAGAACGGCATAGGAGACCCTTTTTCTGTTCACCCCTATTCTCCTTTCCATGAAATACTATTTTCAGACAATTTCCTCCATTTTAACATTTATAGAAGATTCTTGTATCTATTCATAGAAAAAAGCGTGCCGGCTAAGCACGCTTCTGGTTTAATATTTTTCAATCGTAAAATTATTACGCAGTACCGGCCAGTTTTGCGGGAACGGGCTTCCGAGCACCCAATAACTGCCGCCGCGCAGGCCATATTCCTTGATGGTGTCGTATTTCGCCTGCATGCTCCGGGCATCCTCGAACCACACCTCATGCTCCTGGCCGCTCGCGTCGACGTAACGGAAAAACGGTGATTGGTACTCGTCATCATACTGAATATCGACCCCATACCGGGCGGCAAGCTGCACGGCTTCTTTTGGACTGACCGTACGTGCCTTGCTGCCATGGAATTTTCCAGTCCCGCCCATACAACGGGATGCCCATCAATATTTTCTCGGGAGGTATCTCTCTAACCGCATAGTCAAGCACATCACGGACTTTATTGATCGGCGCGATCGCCCACGGCTCACCTCCGGCCCAACCCCACTCATACGTCATAATCACTACAAAATCAAGAATCTCCCCGTGTGCGGCATAGTCATGGGCTTCATACAAAAGCCCCGCCTGATCGGCCGATTCTTTCGGTGCCAATGCCGTCGAGACTGTATAGCCTGCCGGTCGCATCCTGGCTACAGCACGCCTGAGAAAATCATTATAATTTTCCCGGTCCTCCGGATAGACATACTCGAAATCAACATTCAGCCCCGAATACCCTTTTGCTTCCATCGTTTCCATGAGGTTTGTAATCAGTGTTTCCTGCAACTCAGGACTTCGCAAAATAGTCGCCGCCACATCAGAATCGAACGACCGATCCCTGAAATTGGTCAGCACTAACAAGGGCGCAACTGCTGTCGCTTGCGCTGCTTCCAGAACGGGGGTCTCCCGCATATCCGTAATAGAACCATCTTCTCTGATGGAATACGTGAATGGCGATAAGTAAGTAAAATTCCTCCCGAGCGCCAGCACCTCGCTGCGCCCTTCCTCCCCGGTATTCGTAATATAAGCATTGATTTCCGTAACAGGCCGCGGCTCACGGGGAATATACAAAACCTGGCCGACTGACAGCATCGCCGGATTACTGATCGGATTCACCTGTACGATCCGGTCCACAGTCGTCCCAAACCGTCTGGCAATCTGCCATAACGTGTCCCCAGATCGAACACGATATGGAAAGTACGGCAGTACCAGCATATCTCCCACAAATATCAATGCCGGATTCGTGATTTGGTTGACCTGTGCCAGCTCTTGCACCGGTACTCCAAAGCGTTGCGCGATCGCCCACAACGTATCTCCCGGCTGGACTACATACTCCCGTCCCGGTTCGGGGATGACAAGCGCCTGACCCACCACGAGTACATCAGGATTTTCTATCTGATTCGCCAAAATAATCTGGTTCATATCCGTTCCATAACGCCGGGCCACAGCCCATAACGTATCTCCTGAAGCAACCACATGAATTCGCACGATCCCTCACCCTCTCAGGTAGTCTCTATATACCATGCTATTCACCTGAACCTTGTCCTATTATGTCTTTCACTTCACGGGACTTATTGTGGAAAAAAGATAGATAACAGGAAAATTTCAGCACCCTATTGACACGAAAAAAATCGCCTAATAGAATGGCCCAATAAAATTGATTGTGTAGAAAGACGAGGGTTATCGTAATGCTTTATCGTACCGCTGTGTACATGCTTGGAATAGTTGTAAATTTTTTTGGTGTAGCCCTTATCATTAAAGCCGCTTTAGGCGCAGGATTCTGGACGGCACTATTTGTAGGATTATCGGATCGTTTCGGTTTTACCGTCGGCATTTGGTACGGAATGTTTCAGCTCGCTTTCATTTTCCTCAATGGGTGGTTAATGAAGCAAAAGCCGGAATTTCGTGCTTTACTGCCACTTATTTTAGAAAGCCTGGTATTGGACTTCTGGCTGGAAGTTGTGTTCAAACATATGACCTTAGCTTCCGCACCATTTTTCATTCAGCTTCTCACCGTTATAGCCGGTGTCAGTTTCACTGCTTTAGGGGTAGCGATTTACATTTTACCCCAACTGCCGCGAGCACCAGTGGATCAATTATTCTTAGTCATCGCTGACAAGTTCAACATCAGCCTGCTAGCAAGCCAGACAGCCATCGCAGTCACCACCTCGACATCCGCATTGTTGATTGGTGGCCCAGTGGGAATCGGTACCATTATAGGAACGTTCGGTGCCGGTCCTCTCATACAGTATTTTTATATGAAAGGTTATCCTATTTATTATCTCTATCACCCTCAATACCAAAGCAGGTATGAGCCGCTGACCTAAGGTAATGACTAACCCTTCCTTCCCGAAAGGAAGGTTTTTTTGATTGACAGCACCTTTTCAGTGACCTTGCATAAATTGAATGCAGTAGAAGAATGGAGGAATGATACATGCATCATGATGTACACGCAGGAGACAGGAACCAGGAAACCAATCACCGATATAAGACCTTGATCGATCCTTTTGTTGTAAATCGCCTTCAGTCGATCGTTGGCGCCACGCTGATTGTTGAAACAACGAAAGATACGATCAGAGGAGATTTAATCGAAGTCCAGCCCGATCATATCGCTTTAAAAGCAGGCGATTCCACTGTATTTGTCCGTATCCAGCAAATCGTAACCGTAATGCCTATTTAGATAACAAAAAAGCCTTCCTCCTGAATGTTTCACTTTCAGAAGAAAGGCGCTAGGTTACTTTAGTATTCTGCTTTGGCATATACAAGGTGAAGTAGATATCTTCCACACCTTTAAACGTATATACTACTTTTTCTATCTCTGGATGGTAATAGATAATCATGTAGTCCCCGTTATCATCTACAATCTTTTTCCCAAAACGGTACTTTGGATACTCCTTGATCTCGAACTCCTCTTTGGTATCGAGAAGCGAATCAAGCATAAAGTCTAACTCTTGATGTTTCACTTTTATCACCTTTTTTCTCTGTAGGCTCATTAATTATATACCCAGCTATATTCCTAGTAAACATGAATCACCAACCATTGTCATCCAACTAATCAACGCAAGCGATAGCAATTGCTTGATAAATCCTTTAAGAATACTGTGCGTGAGAATAACGCATTTTTTTTATTTTTTTCACCCGCGGATGACACCCCAGGAATGCCACGGTATATGACACCGTACCCCCAGGGCTGAACATCAGGCACCACAAGGACCCAGTCGCCCTCATTCCCACTGGAAACGAAGCAAAAACGTAAATTTAATAATAGAAAAGCATGAGAAAAACGAACATCCCAGAAAATAATTTCAAATTTCATCACACCATTTTTATCGAAATTACGATTATATAAGTAAAAGACTGTGATAGGATGATGAACATGCTGCAAGAAATCCGTCAACTACAATCGTTTCCCAACAAAATTGCGATGGACCTCCGCGTCCGTGCTTTTCTATACCATCATAAAGCCACGCTATCCCCTGGTGCCCTCCAAGTGTTGAAATTCATCTGGCGTCATTCGGTGAAGTTTCCAGGTGTTTCGTTTGCCAAAATTGACACAATCATTGATAAAACAAGCCGCAGCCGGAGCACGGTCATTCGCGCCATTAACTTATTCGTAGCCAAAGGACTCATGAAGCGGGTTCCGGCTGTCCGCCCCAATGGTAAACGCGGCGTGAATTTTCTAGTCATCCTTCCTGAAGCAACACCTGCATGCCCTTGGGAAAAAGACCAGGAAGTCGAACAACCGGAAGTGAGCACCCCCAAACCGGCACCCGTTCAAAAGGAAGACATAAAAAAAGCTGCATCCAAACCCATGATGGATACAGACTACCTCCCTGCTTTTATACCAAAAGCTTTTATTGAGCTGACCAAACCTTACTTACAAATCACGGATATTTATGCTGCGTGGGGAAGCGTCGCGCGTGCCTACCGGCAGATGAAGCTGAATTATCCGGTCGACCATTACATAGAAGTTATCACCAAAACCTTCAAGCAGGCGATTTTCCTTCAGAAACAAGGGGCGATCAAAAAAACCTTTCTCGGTTATTTTTACGGTGGAATGAAAAATAGCTTCACACAAGTAGGACGAAAAGAAATCATGGAAGATCCATCCAACCTGTACTACGACTGGCTGCATGAATCCTGATTTCACGGACGTTCATTTTCGCTTGTTTTTTTTAAGAAGGATAAGAATAAAAATGACAAAGAGGATCGATACGATAGCTGCCATCGCTAAAACGGATATAACAAACGGATCACTCAACATAAGGTTCCACCTCCTGAATCATTGGTGTCATTGTAACACGATGAAGAAAATTTAAAAAAATGAACGCAATCGCATGACTGCGTCCATTCTCTATGCTTTAAGGCAGGTCATTGCCTGCTGCGCGGTACAGTTCGTACCATTCCTGTCTTGTCAATTCGATGTCTGTAGCTTTTGCGATAGCGTTCAGCCGCTTCGGATTCATCGAGCCAACGACCGGTTGAATGTTAGCGGGATGACGTAGAATCCAGGCAATTGCGATCGCAGAATCAGTAACGCCTTTTTTCCCGGCGAGTTCCTGTAGTTTAGCGTTCACTTCTGGGAACGCATCGTTGCCAATGAACGGCCCTTCGATCATGCCATGCTGAAATGGGGACCACGCCTGGATGGTAATGTCATTCAAACGGCAATACTCCAGTACACTGCTGTCGCGCACGACGGCAGGATCATTTTGCATGTTCACGTTAAAGCCAGAATCGATCATCGGTGTATGTACAAGGCTCAGCTGCATCTGGTTCACAATCAAATCGTCGTTCAGGTATTTTCGCAGCAATTCCATTTGCATCGGATTCTGGTTGCTGACACCAAAATAACGGACTTTACCGCTTTCCTTCAATGTGGCGAATGCTTCTGCCACTTCCTCCGGTTCCATCAAAGTATCCGGACGGTGCAGCAGCAGACTGTCGACATAGTCTGTCTTCAGGCGGCGAAGGCTGGCTTCTACTGACTCGAGAATATGTTCTTTGGAAAAATCAAAAAAGCCGTTGCGGATTCCGCATTTCGTCTGGATTTTCATCCGCTCGCGCACATCATCGTTCATGCCAATGGCATCGGCGAACACTTCTTCCGACTTCCCTTTCCCATAAATATCAGCATGGTCGAACAGATCAACGCCTGCTTCCATCGCATTTTCAATGACATGGGCTGCATCCTTTGTGCTGAGCTCACTCATCCGCATGCAGCCAAGCGAAATTTCTCCTACCTGTAAGTCACTGTTTCCTAACGTTATCTTCTTCATAAGCTTCACCTTCTTTTTCAGGATGGTTTTATCCTAACACGGAGGCGCTGAAAAGCAATAACTATAGGCTCCATTCGTTATTATTTCGGGCTTTATTACTATATAAAACAACATTACCATAGTGTAAAATTGGATTACTACGATAACGAGAGGGTGGGGCGATGAAGCAATTATTTGTTTTCTTACTGCTTTTCCTTGTTATCAGTTCGACTACGGCAAGTATGAATGACACACAGTCCTCACCTGAGAACTATGTAGCGGATAATCCAATCATAGATCAATCTACCTCTGGAGGCAGCGATCCGGGGGACAAGAAGTTTAGCTTATTACAAGGAACGATCATGATCACCATCAGTCTGCTGCTCGTGACCTGGTGTGCTAGCCAATTGGCAATAGCATACATTCCAAAGGTTTTCCTCGTTACCATCTTTTATCAGTCGAATTATGTGATTGTACGCCTTTGATAAAGAACAGCTACTATTTTTATCAAAGGAGGAGAATGCAAATGATATGGTTTCGAATGATCATGATCGCAGCGTTTTCACTAACGGCAGTATCCTTGTTCTCTTTTCAGGGAATTGAACTGTACCATGCGTTTCTTGACTTTTTTCAAAAGAACCGCTGATAATCATAACAAAAGCCAGGTCCTGATGGGACCTGGCTTATTTGTTCCTTAAATATGAACTTTCACGTCGGCGTCTTCACGAAGGCTCTTCATCAGCTTCTGAGCTTCTTCGCCTTCTTTTTGCATCTTGACTTGTTCTTCAAGCTGAGGCTTCACTTCTTCATATGGTGGTACTTCACCTTGGCCTTCACCGCCCATTTGTTCCTGCTGGGCTTTCATTTGTTCATAGGCTTGTTTCAGTTCTTCCTCGGATGGCTCAAGATCGCCTGCTTCTTCAGCAATCAACTGATCCATTTTAACTTGTAGTTCCAATTGAGAATCGATTTCCTCTTTACTCATGCCTTGTTCTTCAAGGGCAGCCATGAATTCATCTTTCGATCCAAGCTGATTCTGCTCAGCTAAATCTTCCAGGATTTTGTCCTTTTCTTCCTGTGTCGCTTCATAGCCTCGGTTGTTCGCTTCCTGGATCAGCAATTCCTGACCGACAAGGCTCTCAACCATTTGCTTTTTCAGTTGATCCTGATTCAGTTCCTGGCCAGACATTTGTGCCTGTAGAGCAGCTTGTTGGAACTGCTGTTTATAAGCGCTCTCGAATTCTTCCTTCTTAATTTCTTCTCCATTGACTTCTGCTACGACCTCAGGTGTATCTTTGAGATCCGGCTCCGGCATTTTCGCCTGCTCGCCTTCTCCACCTTCTTTACCTTGTTCAGCTTTTTGTTCCTGCTTTTGGTCTTTATCTTGTCCCTCTTTTTTTGCTTCTTCATCGTTGCCGCATGCAGCCAATGCTAATAATGCTGCAAAAAGCAGCCCCATAATCCATTTTTTACTCAATTTCCATTCCCCTTTTCCAAATAAGAGTTTCCGTCATTGTATCATGTTTGAGCCGACTGTAAACCCGTGGATGGAAAATATCCCCGTTATGTCAGAGTGATTACAACGTTCAGCCCTTGTTTTGCAGGCTGTCTAACTGTCTTCCTGAGCAAATGTGTAAAAACTATGTAATAGCAAACCTAACTAATGAAAACATCCATTTCTTCTAATATAGGCTTGCGCCTATCCACATCATGGTCCCGCTACATATAGTATTAGTGAAATACCTCAAGAATCTAAAGTTAGGAGTGTGAAATATGGGTTACGGACGCGGTTATGGTGACACATTCGTATTGATCGTCGTTTTGTTCATCCTGCTAATCATCGTAGGAGCAACTTTCTACTATTAAAATTGAGTTTGGCTGCTGCTTGCCTCCTGCCTGAACCCAGGCACCTTGCCAGCCAGCAAAGCGTCGACAGACATCTAACTGAAAAACCGGACTTCGCCAGCTATTGGTGGCGAAGTCCGGTTTTTCTGCCTATTCAAACCAGAAAGACGCCAGGGAACGGCGCCTTTTTATTATGTAATTATGATGTTGTTACTCCGATATGGATTACCGCTTATCTTCTTCCTCATTTCATCCGTTACCCGGAATGTCTCTTTTCTTGCCGTCCCGCTTTTATTCCAGGACAGATCAAGCTTGCTGCCATCAAAATACACCGGCTTCGTTTTCATCCCTTTCTCCTCCTCTCCTAAAGCAGCCTTCATAAAGACCTATTCCTGCAAACCTTTCAGATTCGTATTACCTAAAACTTTCGAACTATAAAACTATAATAACAAGAAATTACCAGCTTGTGTTACTTTTACATAAATTTTTCTAATTCGAATGAACTCCTGATAAACCTCGATATTAATTATTTTAAATAAAAACATCTTGACTTTGAGATAAAATTATAGTATCTTTAATTCGAGATAAAAATTATCGATTCAGGAGGAATTATTAATGGCTACATTAAAATTAGACAACGTGCACAGCAGCTTGAATTTTCAAATCAAACATATGATGGTATCCAAGGCAAAAGGAGAATTCACGGACTTCAACGTCGATTTCAACGGGGATCTCGATAACCTGGACCAGGCAAACGTGACCGTAACCATTCCTGTCACTTCCATTGATACAGGAAACGAAGACCGCGATGGCCACCTTCGTTCCGGTGACTTTTTTGAAGCAGAAAAATACCCGAACATGGTGTTCGAAAGCAAGTCCATCAAAAAGGTATCCGATGATGAATTTGAAGTTACTGGTGACTTCACCATCAAAGATGTAACCCGCGAAGAAACCTTTACTGTCGAATACAATGGCGTTTCCAAAAGCCCAATGGACGGCAGCACGATTGCAGGCTTCGACGTAACCGGTAAAGTGAACCGGGAAGCTTACGGCATGACTTGGAATGCAGCAATCGAAACAGGCGGCGTCCTGCTTGGGAAAGACGTTAAATTCGAAGGCAACTTTGAATTTGTCGTAGAAGAGTAATGTTTCTTAAAGACAAAAAAAGCCATGAACCTGATTAACCTAGGTTCATGGCTTTTTAACGTTATTCAGCTGGATCCACGCCTCGTCGAGATTCCTGTACTCGGCTACCAAACCTCGATTGATCGCTTCCCAAAGATAGAGTGAAGCGGCTGTATAATGGGGATGCCATTTTTCTGCATGACTCTGAATGAGCTTTTTACCATTGGAATCCCGTTCTCTTCCATACAACCACTGGCATGCGCGCTGAATCCCGAGGTCCCCCACTGGCAACACATTCGTCCGCCCCAGCGAAAAAATCAAAAACATCTCAGCCGTCCAAGGCCCAATTCCTTTGACACTGGTCAGCACTTTTCTTATTTGATCGTTATCCATCGATTCAAGCTGGTCCAGATCGACTTCTTTCGTCTGCACTTTTTCACTAAGATCCCGTAAGTAAGCAATTTTTTGCTTCGAAAGACCAACGCTTCTCAGCTCTTCATCGGAAAATTGCAGGATTGCTTCCGGTGTAATTTCGCCGACCAGCTCCTGGAATCTGGCATAAATGGTCTGTGCCGCTTTTACCGAAAGCTGCTGGCCAATGCATGACCGGACAAGACTTTGAAAATGGTCCTCTCGTTTCGTCATGGAAATGTCCCCGATGAGCGCAACCAGTTTTCCCATAGCGGGATCCCGCGCTGTCAACGCCTCTATCTCTGACTTTTCAAAAGTTAACGTTTTATTTGAATTCATTTTTATCTCCTTCTCATATTTAGGCTTTATTCGGAAAAATTAGGGTATACCCTCATTGTAACGAAAGGAAAGTTGCCTCGTCTTAATAATTTGATTTCAAATACATTAAATCCTGCCTGAAGCCGTTACAATATGTTAAAATACAGGCTGCTTTTCTCATTATCACCATGAAAATAAGGATGTGAACACCTTGAACCGATTAGTTTTCTTACTAACGATTTTCACCACAATCCTGCTTCTCGCCGCCTGCACGGATTCAACCTCCCAGGATGCAGAAGAAGAGGAAAATAACACGAAAGAAACAGAAAAAGAGGAAAAGCCAGACAAGTCCGAGGAGGAGAAGAAAGAACAAGAACCTTCCCAGCCTTATGAAGCGCTGGAACCTTCTGAAGACGCCAAACCCTTGAAAGAAAAACTATCAGAAGACGAACTGAAAAACATGCCCAAATCCCAGCGAAACGGCGTCGATAATCCGAAACGGGCCGTTCCAGCCGGTGATATGCTAGTAAAAGATGCCGAGGATAATACAGACGGCCCGTTGAAAAACAACCGGCTCGTCGCTTTTTACGGACATCCCAACTCGGAAAACATGGGCATCCTCGGAGAAATGGAACCAGAGGCGTTTATGAAGAAATTGAAAGAACAAACGCAGGCCTATTCCAATGCTGATCCAGAGCGTCCGGCCATCCCGACGATCGAACTGATTACAACGGCAGCCCAGCGGGAACCCGGTCCGGATGGTAAGTACTACCGGATGACGCCGGAAGAGGAAATTGAGAAATATTCAGAGCTCGCCAAAGAAAACAACGCCCTGCTTCTGCTCGACATCCAGCTCGGCACCGACTCTGTCATGAACCAGGTGAAACTGATTGAAAAATATTTGAAAGAGCCGCATGTCCACCTTGCCATCGATACCGAATTCCGTGTCGGTGAGGGAGAAGTTCCGGGTGAAGACCTCGGCCAGGTCGACGGTGAAGAAGTCCAGGAAGCCGTGGAGTATTTATCCAAAATCGTCGAGGAAAATAACCTGCCGGATAAATTCGTCCTCCTCCACCAGTTCACTGATGGCGTACTGACCAATAAAGATGCCGTCCAGCCGACCGACAACGTACAAGTCGCGCTGAACTTTGATGGCTGGGGCAATTCCGTGGACAAGCAGACACTCTATCGGAAATTCGTCCGTGACGATACGTCCCAGTATGGCGGCTTCAAGATATTTTACAACAAAGATGAGCCAGTCATGAATCCGGAAGATGTCGTCAAACTCGACCCAGGCCCGGCTATCGTCAACTACCAATAGTTATAGGCTGGGTGCGTGAGCATAAGAGAGACAATCTGCCTGTATACGAGACACCACCTGCCGGATTTGCGACAAGCGTGCACGTAAAATAGACAGTTTTGAAATTTTATGAGACAAATCCGGAATTATATTAGACAAAATCAAAAATAAGAGAGACATCAAGAGCGTTTATGAGACAACTTGAACCGGGGGTCCTGGTCATCAATCAGGCACCCCCTCTCCTTAATCATTAAAGAAACATTTGAGTTAACAGAAAATTTTGATAGAATGAAGCATATGTATCTTTGAAAAGTGAGGGTCCCAATGATGGAACATGAAGTAGAATTATTGAAGTTAATCGAAAAGAACGCCAACTTAAGCGTAAATAAACTGGCAAAACTGATGGGCAAGAAGCCAGCAGAAATCGAAGAAATGATCGCACACCTGGAAGAAAAGAAAGCCATTCTCGGCTATTCGACGCTCATTGACTGGGCAAAAGTAGCCAATGAAGAAGAAGTGACAGCGATGGTCGATGTCAAAGTGACACCCGCCCGTGGGGTAGGTTTTGATAAAGTAGCGGAACGCATTTACCGTTTTCCAGAGGTGAAAGCCGTCTACCTGATGTCGGGAGCTTATGACCTCTCGGTTTCGGTGCGGGGAAGTACGATGATGGAGATCGGGCATTTCATTTCAGAAAAACTGTCCACACTCGAATCCGTGCTTTCGACCACCACCCATTTTGTTTTGAAAAAATATAAGCATGACGGCATCATCCTCGAAGATGAAGATGATGACGATAAAAGAATTGTGGTATCACCATGAATCAGTATCTTTCCAAACAAGTAGCAGACCTGAAACCATCCGGCATCCGGAAATTTTTTGATTTAGCAGCCCAGATGGATGACGTCATCTCCCTTGGTGTCGGCGAGCCCGATTTTGTCACGCCATGGACGTTTATCGAGCAAAGCTTCCATGCTCTGGAGCAGGGCTACACATCTTATACTGAAAACGCGGGCATGATTGAGCTGCGCGAACAAATCAGTGGTTATTTGCAGAATAACTATGCGCTCGATTATCAACCCGACAATCAGGTGATTGTAACCGTAGGGGCGAGCCAGGCAATCGACCTTGCGCTCCGTACGATCGTCAATCCGGGAGACGAGGTCATTGTTGTTGAACCGAGTTTCGTCGCCTATGTACCAGCCATCTCATTAGCCGGCGGTACACCTGTCACGATTCAGACGAAAGCAGAAGATGCATTCAAGCTGAAGCCGGAACAGATTGAAGAAGCGATTACACCGAAGACGAAAGCGATCATGCTGTGCAATCCGAACAATCCGACCGGGACCTTTTTAACAAAAGAAGAATTGGAGCCTCTGGCAGAAGTGATTGAAAAGCACGACCTCATCGTTTTATCCGATGAAATCTATGCTGAGCTCACCTATGACGAGAACTACACGAGCTTTCCATCCATCGCCCGGATGAAAGAGCGGACGATTTTGATCAGCGGTTTTTCCAAAGCATTCGCCATGACCGGCTGGCGGCTCGGATATGCAACCGGGCCAGCAGAACTCATTTCTGCCATGGTGAAAATCCATCAGTACACGATGATGTGTGCTCCTACGATGGCGCAGCACGCTGCCTTAGAGGCGTTGAAAAATGGACGCCAGAGCCTGCAGGACATGGTCGATAGCTATAAACAGCGCCGTAACTTCATCGTAAGCAGCCTGAATGAAATCGGGCTCGAGTGCCCGAATCCAGGCGGAGCGTTCTACGCCTTCCCGTCCATTCAGGCAACCGGCCTGACCTCGGCGGAATTTGCGGAAGAGCTGCTTCAGGAAGAACAAGTCGCCGTCGTTCCCGGTGATGTATTTGGAGCCAACGGTGAAGGTTACATCCGCTGTTCTTATGCTACATCATTAAAGCAGCTCGACGAAGCGATGGAACGGATGAAACGCTTTGTCGCGAAGCGTCTGGAAAAAACACCTGTACATGTGGAAGCTTCCAATTAAATATGTATTAGCAGAAAAAGAACTTCCAAATTTTCGGAAGTTCTTTTTTTATTAATGAAAACTCCATTATGATTTCCGCAGAATCTTCTCCATCGCTTTTCCTTTTGCCAACTCATCGATCAGCTTATCCAAATAGCGAATTTCCTGCATCGTTGGTTCTTCGATCTCTTCCACCCGGACACCGCAAACCACACCTTTGATCAAGTTCCGGGAAGGATTCATGTGGGGAGCTTCCGCAAAAAAGTCCTCAAAGTTTGTTTGCTTTTCCAGCTGCGCTTCTAACGCTTCCTGGCTATAGCCTGTCAGCCAGCGGGTGATTTCATCGACTTCTTCTTTCGTCCGTCCTTTTCTCTCCGCCTTCGTAACATAATGGGGATAGACACTCGAGAAGCTCATCGTATAGATCTTATGTTTGGCCATGATACCTCCACCCTTTCGTTTTCTCCCATTATATCATTCCCCCAAAATATAACAGGAGGCGAACTCCATATAGGAGTTCGCCCCGGAATCGTTCTAGCTTATAGAGAAGAAGGCACCTCGGCGGCACTCTTCGAACTGACACGCTGCAGCATATATTCTAAAAGGAACAGATAATCCTTCTGATTTCCTGTGTGTTTTGCAAGCTCAGCTAATTGCTCTAAAATATACAGGCAGTCATTTTCATACAGGCTATAGTTATCAAATCCTAAAATAGTCTGGCGTGCAAATTCCCATAGATCTTGGTGTACTTCCTTATCCATCGTTTTACTCAGCAGGGATACCATCGTAATCAGCTCGGTGATCACGGTCGAGTTCTGGTTCGCATACTCGCGAATCGAAGCAAATCCCTTATGAAGGTAATAGCGAAAATCCTTTTGATTCAAGATGATGCGAAGCTCCTCTTCCTCATCGAAAAGGTAAGGAGAAAAATTTGACGACTGGCCGATGCTTTTCAACAAATCGGCAATCTGGTGAATCGTATTTGTAACCGTAAGCGGGTCATTATGGCCGAACGCCTTGATAGCTACTTCGGCAAGCTTAATCAGCCCATACTCCAGGTCCTGGATTTCCGTTTGTTTGACCCCGATCTCCATCGACTTGAGGTAAGGGTCAGTCTGAATGGTTTTTCCGTTTTCCCAGTAAGTAAGCAGCGGAGTCCCTTCTACTACAAATTCTCCAATCCTGACATGGAACCGCAGGAGGATGTCGTCACTTTTCGCCTGCTTCATCAGTCTTGTGAAGTCAGCGACTTGAAGGTATCCGGATTCGCTCGTTGTGATCACCTTCCCCTCTGCCTCAGGGGGAAGGGATTCCGTATCCACTTCCTTATCCAGGCGGTAAGCCGTTAATTCTTTTTCGACAGAAGCCTGCACCGATTTAGACTTGGTATTCATATTAGAGCTGATATTATGGACCTGCATCCACGTGGTTGTATGATTGATAAAGTAAATGAATGTCACGGCAGCCGTAATCGCAGTCAGAATCGATAAGACCGGCGTCGCCACAATAAACTCCTCTTCTTCATGGGTCACGTATAAGAAGTTTAAGAGTACATAAATAAAACTGCCGTTAAAAATTCCGAGCACATGCTGCGTTGCCCGGTCACTGACAAAGTTCACCAGCATTTTGGAAGAAAACTGCCCGCTGAATGTCGTCAGAGCGACAAGCAGGGAGTTAATCGTAAACGCACTTAACGTCAGCACCCCTCCGACGAGTGCACTCAACAGCACCTGCAGGGTCTGCCCGCTGAAACCGATGGCCGCCGGTAAATATAAACTGACATCCACCACATAATCCAGATAAAAGGTAAATACAGATAAACCAGCCGCTCCGACGATATACCAAAACGGCATAAACCAAAGCGTTGACTTCAATTCACTTTTGCGCTGCCGTCTCGACATTTTAAAATATTTCTTTATATAATAAAAAAACCCCATGTTGATCACCATTCTATTCTTCAGAGATTTAAATTCTTCTTATTCCTACCCCGGAAAGAAGTAATTTAACCCGAATTTTAATGGCTCCATCAAAAATAGGGGGAAAATTTCTAAATTAATTAATTTATAATATATCATTAAAACCCTAATAAACACTCTTTCTTTTCCGTAAACATATACACTGCTCTACTTATATCAATCTTTACTCTTCAGGCATTTATTCTATATAGGCAACCGGTCTTGTCCAGGCACCGCTTGCTTTTTCAATATTCACTGGAAAACAGGAAACCTGGAACCCGTGTCGTACCGGGATTTGGTCGAGATTGGCGAGCTTCTCTATCTGACAGTATTCTTTTTCAATCCCGACATAATGCGCTTCCCACATCACCCCTTTATCCGGTTCAGCCATGTGCTGCTTCGCCTGGATATTCAATGGGATATCCCAGCCCCAGCCATCGGTTCCTACGACTTTGATCCCCTGATCAAGCAGCCAGCGGGTAGCTTCCGCTGAAACACCTGCATGGAGGAAGGCATACGACTCATCATAGATTTTTTTATCGGCATCGCTTCTCACAAGCACGATATCATAAGGCTTTAAGGTGTAATCCATTTCCTTCAGTTGCTGTTTCAAGTCCTTTGATGAAATTTCATAGCCTGGTGGATGGCTGCTGAAGTCAAACAGGACGGCATCTCCATAAAACCATTCCAGCGGCATTTCATCTATCGTCCTTGCTGGCTTTCCTTCTGATGTTTCGCCATAATGCCACGGGGCATCAACGTGGGTCCCGGCATGGGTGTTGGCGCTCACGGTTTCAGTCGCCCATGCTTTACCGTTGCGAAAAGCTTCTTTCTCTATGCCAAGAATCTGTGCGCCTTGTGCTGCTCCTTCTTCATGGGAATGATAGGTAATCGATGGAGGAAGCGGCTCCTTTACCGCAGGACTCAAAGGTATACTTAAATCAATTAACTTCATCATCCTCTCTCCTTTCACATGCGAGTAACCGGCAACTCCGAATTGAACAGGATATGGCTTACCAGTTTTATACTAATTCTTCTTCTGGGCCATAATTCCTGCCTTTTCCAAATTTATTCCCTTCTCGCCCACTCATTGCATAGGATATGGTTGTGAATCCCTGGAAAGGAATGAGAGCAATGGACAATGGTTCTTATCTCTATGGCAACCCTTATTATGGCAGCTTTCAGACACACCAATGGACCAGAAGCGATAGTAACGAGACGACCGCGCTCCTTGATGCAATCAAAAGAAAAGCGAAAACCATCAACCTATACCATCGCTTATCTGAAAAAGCAGCAGATCAGCAGGAACAAGCGGTTATTTTACAGGCATTAAACGAAGAGCGCACGCATTTACAGTACTTCACTGAACTGTATACCCGCCTTAGCGGGCAACTGCCAGACTATGAAACGGAAAAAATCACGTTCCATTCGTATCAGGACGGCGTACGAAAAGCTTCCGAGATAGAAGCAGAGAATTACGAAGCGATGAGAGCTTATTATTACAGGTCGCCTCAATCTTCAACAGGCCATGCGTTCCTACGCGCATGCCAGGACGAAATCAGGCACGTGGAACAAGCGGGGAAGCTTGGAGCAAATGGAGAGATTCGTCAAGAAACAACAGACTTTGGCGGGGAGCCCTATGTGGTCGACATCGAAGAAGCAACCGTCAACAATGATACGTTCCGGACAGCAATATGGACCGGGGAACATTTTCAAGTCACCCTCATGAGCATCGATGTGGGGGATGATATCGGCCTTGAAGTCCACCCGAATGAAGATCAATTCTTACGCCTGGAACAGGGGGAAGGCCGGGTACAAATGGGCGATAGTCAAGATAACTTAGATTTTGAAGCATATGTCGAGGATGATTACGCCATCATGGTACCAGCCGGAAAATGGCATAATATTACCAACATCGGCCAGACACCATTGAAGTTGTATGTCATCTATGCACCGCCGGAGCACCCATTTGGGACGGTCCATGAAACAAAAGCAGATGCACTGGCAGCAGAAGAAGGTTAAAGGAAAGGTGCCTCCCCCACTATAAAGGGAAGGCACCTGTTTATTTTTCTGCAAGCATGCGCTTGATCACTCGTATCTGTCCGCGGTGATTGATTTCATCTTCCATCACATGATACCAGAGATAATAATTATTATGAGGGATTCCATTCCCCCACTGTTTTTCCTCGAACAGCCACTGGTCCTGATAGTTTTTCAGATTGGCTAACGTGTTCTCCCTCACTTGGGACAATTCCTCCAGATAAAACTCAAGCCCATGCTTTCTGATCGTGTTTCTACCCGTCTGACCAAGCTCTAATGCCGCCTGCCACTTTTTAAGCTCCGCTTCGGTTATATCCCTTTTTTCAAAAGAAATCACCTGATGGACGTATTCGATGGAAGCGATATGTAGAAGCAGGGAACCTATCGTATTCGAACGATCGTCCGGCAAAAAATCCAGTTCCCGCTCGCTCAATCCTTTGATTTCTTCCAAGGTTACTGCCCTCGTGTGTTCCAGCATCGAGACCAGTTCTCCTATCTTTTCTGCATAGCCTTCTTTGCTCGTTATCCGGTAATCAATCATGACCCAACCTCCCCTGAACGTCTACCATTCAGGTTACCAGTATCGTGAAAAAAAGCTAGACTGATATTACAGAAAAAAGACTGGTATAATGAAGAGGTACCTGCCTCACAGCTTCCTAACCCTTCTTCCCACTCCTAACTTCTGCAAAGCCATAGGCTGCCGTCCCGGCCAGCATACTCATCACCAACGGCACAAACGTCTGACGGCCATAATCTGTCTCTTTCCCTGTCCCATTATTCACGGAAAAATCAGCCGTGTAAGCAGCAGTCATCATCCAACCGGTCAGGAATGAAAATAAGCTATATAATAGAAAGAAACTGATGATAAATACCGCATATTTTTTCACTTTTAACACTCCCTTTCTTCTAAAACTCCTTGGCTTCTTTCTGCCTCCTGCTAGTTTTCTACGAATCACTCGCAGAAAAGTTACAGTTTCCTAGTAATTTCCTTTTAGAAAAGTATTTTACCCTGTTTAAATTGATGAAATTAGGTTATACATTATTAGGATAATAATCGTATTTAACAGAGGTGTTAGCTATGAGCAAATCAACAAAAAAATTAGGACTAATTACAGCACCGGGTTATACGGAAAAACTAGTAGATGCATTAGAGAGTTCGTTGCCCGATTTGCTCAGTTATTATGTCAATGAGGAAGATCAGTGGGATGTAGAGTGTGTCACAGACTCCCTTACCGGGGTTACGGAAGACTCCCGGGAAGTCCTGGGCGCAGCACTTGAACGAAAGTCGGAGGAAGGCTGGGACTTCGCGGTCGCACTTACCGACCTCCCGTTTTTCAAAAACAAACGGCCGATTGTCGCAGAAGCATATGTAGAGGAAAGTGTGGCGCTAATTAGCCTTCCCGGGCTTGGCTCGACTCCCATGTTCAAAAGAATACGCGAATCGGTTCTGCAGCTGGTCAATGAAATGTATTACGGGAGTTCCGAACAAGACCGGAGACAGGCAGAAGAGAAGATCCAGGCAAAAAACAGGAAAGAATATAAAGAACTAAAAAATAAGAGCTCGACACGATTAGTAGGAAAGCGTCCGTTCGAGTGGGTGTCCCCGCTTCAACGGGAGACCCCGGATGATGACGAATCCAACATCGATGTCCGGTTTACTGTAAAATCACGTTTCAGTGGTGCTTTACGCGTACTGACCGGAATGGTCCGAGCGAACCGCCCGTGGGCGATGTTCCCGGCATTCTTGAAATTGATCATGATAGCATTTGCGACCGGATCTTACGCCATCGTGTTTCCGACGTTATGGATGCTCAGCAGCGAATATGGAATTTGGCGGATGTTCCTGCTGACCTTTGTGTCGATAGGTGCCATGACCTTATGGATTATTCTTGTACACAGCTTATGGGAAAAGAAAAATACCAGATACAAAGACTATATTCGGAAATTGTATAATTCAGCGACCGTGCTGACTCTTTTCGTCTCCGTCTGCATGTATTACGTCATTTTGTTCCTATTGTTTTCGCTTGCCGTCCTGCTCATCATCCCAATGGGAATGCTGGAGTCGCAAGTTACCACCGGGCCTGTCAGTTATATCAACTACTTCTATATCGCCTGGACCGCGACCAGTATCGCTACCATCATCGGTGCGCTTGGCTCGGCACTTGAAAATGAAGACGTCGTCCTGTCTTCCACCTATGGTTACCGCCAGCGACAGCGTTACAAGCAGGTGAAAGAAGCCGAAGAAGAGAAAAAGGAAGCAGAGGAAGAGAAAAAAGAAGCGGCCGAAGAAAAGAAAGAAGCCGCCGAGGAAAAACAGGAAGCCGAAGAAAACAGCTGACCTGGTATTAAGAAATAACGCTCCAATTGGGAGCGTTATTTTTTCTTCCTATATTCTAGAGGAAAATCAGAGTCGGCAATCAACTGGTTCGCCGGCTTCTTCAACAGTTCCTGCATCATGTCTTCTCCGTGGTTACGCTGATAGGAATCTATTATTTCATATCCGATCTGGTAGCCGATCCATTCGGGCAAGCGTCCACGGCGCTCCCCGTAAAGATACGGCTGATGGTTTTCTTGTCCTGACAGCTCCAGAGCAGGAACAAACTCTCTTTTCCAAACCTGACGTACATCCTCACCCCTGTGATGCTTCACCCATTGTGACATCTGCTCTTCCCCATACAGCGATTTCACTGCGTATTCCGCCAGCCCTTCCATCACGAGTGCTTCCTTTAAAGGCAATTCATCTGTTCGGAACCCCATTCGCGCCAGCCGGCAGATATGGTTATATTCATGAGCGAGTAAAGCCTTGATTTCTATATCAGGGACATCTGGTGCCAGAAATAAGAATAGACACCGGCGGAAGCTTAACCCGCTTTTCACAATCGCACGCCTGCGGGCAGGAAGGTGGCACTGGGCGACAGGAAAAATATAAATGGCTGTCTCCGGCCCCTGCCACTTCCTTTTCAATCGCCGGTATTCACGAGCCGCCACCCCCCACGTTCCCTTCCGTTCCAAATGACGTGCAGCTTTTGCGACATGCCGCCACTCCCGCGGTTCAAACAATCCGTTTTTCAGTAAAATAGATTGCAACTCCTCAGCAGAAACCCCTGCCTCTGTGACAGGTTTGCATATATAATCCTGTTGCTGTTGATAAGGTTGTTGTAAGTGTATTGTTTCCTTTTTACAGGCTTCCACAAAATCATCCAGCCAGGGTCGAGTATTTTTGACCGCCACTTCACCTCCCCCTTCCCGATTCTTTAGAATAAGTAAAAAATAAACACAACCTAGTATACGTTCGGTTGTGTCTATCAGTGAAATTCTGTTATCTTTTTTTATTATTCAGCATCTTTTCAATAGTGGACATATCTTTCGGAACATTTCCACTTAGAATCGCTTTTACAATCTTGTCTTCTGTACTACGGGAGACCGGTTTATTCGCAAGTCGTGATACTTTTTTGATAACCTGACGGACGGTTCTTTCATCAGAAAGATCCGCTCCCCGCAGGGATTGCACAAGCCGCATCACATCATCCATCTTTACCCCGGTCTTTTTCTCAAAATTATCCAACATACCTTCTGCCTCCTTACTTAAACTGTCTTCATTCCTATCGTATGGACAGGAGGCAGGTCGGTAACGGCAGGTAGCCTACAGGAAGATAAGAAAAAGCGATCAGACAGCCTTCCCCCCAAACAGTTCCCACTCTTATTCAATTAATCTCAACTTTTTACATATGCTATAAGAACCATTCTTTTTACCACATTTAAACATTTTCAGGAGGAAAACAAATGACCAGACCCTTACGGTTTCAAAATACCACCAGAAGCCAGATGGATTTCAATGAGGTGTTTGATTATATATACCGCTTTATGAAAAAGCAGACGATGGGCAACTACAAGCTGATGCTCGGCACAGACTCCCAGGTACATCCGCATGCGACCGTCTTCATTACCGGCATCGTCATTCAGCGCCTGGGAGCCGGTGTATGGGCCTGCTTCAGAAAAGAAATCGTACCACGGCAAATGCACGTCCTGGGCGAACGGATTTCCTATGAGACCTCGCTGACCGAGGAAATTGCCAACCTGTTTACCGAAGAAAAAAAGTCCCAATTGATTGACGTGGTGCTGCCCCATATTTATAAAGGAGCCAGTTTTACCATCGAAGGCCATATCGATATCGGTGCCGGTGAACGGAACCGCACACGAATCTATGTAGAGGAAATGATGGCACGGATCGAATCGCTCGGCATGGAAGCAAAAATAAAACCCGATGCCATCGTGGCAAGCGGGTATGCGAACAAATATACGAAGTGAATACAAAGCGCAGCTTATTTAAAAGCCAGCTTCGCTTTCGGTTTCTCATTTCTTTCTTTCTTTACAGGTGATCTCCGTCTGTCCAATTCATTCAAAAGCCTGTCCAGCCTTTGCGACAGCTCCAGGACTTCTTTTCCGTGCGGGTTGTCCTGATAGGCACGGTACATTTCCAATCTCACCTGCTCAATGTGCTCTTCTAGGAGGTTGAATCGTTTCATCCGTTTCTTCCTCTCCACGTGTAATTCTGACCTGAGTGTGGAGAAGCATCTCCTTCTACACTTGCAGATCTCATAACTTTTTTCATCCTGTTGCAGGATGAAACCTTCTCTTTCTGGTTCTCTTACATAAAACACTCCATTATCCTCATATAACCGAATTCTCACCAGCTTAAACCGCTTACATAAAACTTTTTTTAAAAAAATATAAAAAAGCGTTTAATCCTTACCAGCAGATTAAATAAAACCAAAAATTTTTAGTGACTTCACCATTGTAACACAAAACGTTTCAATGAAAGGTCAACTTATATTGATTAGAGAAGAATCATTGGCCCCGATTACTTCTGAGTAATCAGGGCCAATAGTTTACCCTTTTCCCTCTACACGCGTAGCGGTTTCTTTGTTTTTACCAAACGGATAAAAACTCCATTTTCCAAGCAGCAAAATGATCGCCGGCGTCAAAATCGTCCGGACTAGAAACGTATCGATCAACACACCGACAGCAACGACAAATCCAAACATAAACAATTCCATAATCGGCTGGGTCGTCAAAACCGCAAAGGTTGCGGCAAGAATGAGACCAGCTGAAGATATGACGCCGCCTGTGCGGGAAATTCCCTGCTGGACAGCGTCCTTAAGCGAAAGGTTCCGGTACGCTTCCTGGATTCTGGATACAAGCATAATATTGTAATCCACCCCAAGGGCAACGAGGAAGACAAACGCGTACAGCGGAATCCGGTAACTCATCTGCTCATACCCGAATACATTTTTAAAGATATAATCGGATATCCCTAGTGCAGCGCTGAACGACAATAGAATCGTAGCCATCATGTAAATTGGCGCAATGATAGAGCGTGACTGGAATCCGAGCATAATCGTAATCAGTACTGTGACCAGTGTCATCACGAGCAGCGTATCGCGGTTGTTCAGTTCCCGGATATCCAGATTGGTCGCTGTTTCCCCAGAAAAGTAAAGCTCGTGTTCACCTGAGTCCAATCCACTAGCGTCGAGTAGGTTCGCTTTGTTTTCCCGCAGTTTTTCCATCGCATCGAATGCTTCATGCTGATAAGGATTTCCTGCGAAAACAAGACTCAGCTTGGCAGCAGTTTCGTCGTCTGACAGAAAATCACGACCGTTTACAGAAACATCTGCTACATGTTCCTGCTCCTCCAGCTGCTGTGCCACAGATTCGACCGTTTCCTGATCGAGTGCTGAGTCAGCAGTAACCAGTACGGTCGTCGGCGCCACTTCGCCCGGGTTATATTTTTCTTCGATTAAGTCAAAACCTTCCCGGGAGGTCATATCCTCCGGGAACGACTGCAGCAGGTTATAGGAATAGTTGACCTGAAACGCATTCACAGAAAACAGCCCGAGCAGCACAAGCACCGCTACCCCACTGACCAGAGGCTTTTTCGTCACCGCATGGCTGATTTTGCTCCAGACCTTGTTCGTTTTGGCGACGTTTTCCGTACCTGTACGGGGAATCGACGGCCAGAACGCCCTTCTCCCGAAGAACGTGAACAATGCAGGGACAAGTGTCAGTCCGGCCAGCAGAATAATGGCCAGCGCGACGGAAAATACTGGTGCAAAGTTGCGGTACGGTTCATAAATAGCCACGATGAGCGTGATTACGGCAACAAGCACGGTTGCCCCGCTGAAGAAAATCGGCTCTCCGACACGACTCATCGCCCGCTGCATCGCTTCATATTTACTTTCCACCCGCTGAAGCTCCTCACGAAATCTTGAGAAAACAAACAGCGAGTAATCGGTGATAGCGGCAAACAACAATATCATCATGATCGATAATGCCTGTGTCTCTACCGTAAACCAACCGTTCGCCCCGCCGATTCCAATCGCCCGGTTGACGACTTCATAAACGATCGCCGCAGCAATCAGCGGAATCAAAGCGAGGAGCGGCGAACGGTAAATCACAATCAGTAAAACAAGAATAAGGGCGACTGTCGCGAACAACAGCACCATATCCCCGCTTGAGAACAATTCCAGTGCATCGGAAGAAATCCCCGCCGGTCCTGTAATGGAGACCTCGATTCCTTCACCCAGGGCATCTTGGATCGACGCTTCCATTGCCACTACGGATTCGTTGACTTCTTCCATCTCCAAACCTTTTTTCAGCTCAGCCGGCACGACCAGCGTAGTTTCATCTTCCGATAAGAACGACTGCTGTGCCTGGGGAGGCAGCTGCTCCAATGGCAGTACTTCTTTTATGGCTTCCCTCTGTTCAGACGGAAGATCTTCGATCGCCTTCAGCCCATCTGCCACTTCCGTTATCCCTTGTTCCCCCAGCCCCTCTCGATCATGGAAGACGAGGATAGCAGGCAGACTGTCATTATCTTCAAAATGCGCTTTTATTTTTTCATCAGCTACTACTGACGGGGCATCGTCCGGCAATCCTTCCCCTGCTGTGTTGACGGCCGAATCCCTTGCCCCAGGTGCCAGAAAACTCAACCCTAGCATGACAACGAGCCATACCGATAAACTGATGATCATTCCTTTTTTACTGTTCGTATAACGAAATAATTTACTCACGAAACACCACCTGCCTCAGCGTCCGTCGACGCGATAAAAAATGTCGAGATCAAAAACAGGACAAAGCTGATGATCAGAACCGAACCACCGCCAATATATAAACCGAGGGAAACGGCTTTCGGCATGCTGAGCAGGTCAAGAAAATGCACCCACATTCCAGTTGTCAGTCCAGTCGCCCCGATAATGCCAGTCCATACCTGCGCGGTGGCAAGCTTTTCAGAGGTTATCGTAAATAGTTTATAATAAACACCCCAGGCAAATAAGGACAGCCATCCCACCACAAGAATATGTGCATGAATCGGCCTGAGCGCGTAAGACCCCGCGCCTGCCATGTGCGCGCCGATAAGCGCACCGAGCAAAGCGAAAACGGCAGACACCCTTATTAATAATCTACTATATGCTTCCATTGTTTTTCCTCCTTTATCATCACTTCCATCATTAAAGATAAAGGAGAAAAGTGAACAGAAGGTTAACAGACCGATTATTTTTTCGGCAAAACAACGAAGAAGCTGGTTCCAGCATCTTGTTCGCTCTCGACCGTAATGGTCCCACCATGCATATCGATCACTTGATTGACAATCGATAGACCGAGTCCTGTTCCCTCCGTCGTTCTTGCTTCATCAGCCCGGTAAAACCGCTCAAAAATAAGCTCCTGTTCTTCCGGCGTCATGCCAATCCCCGTGTCGCGGAACTCGATTGCCACTTCGTCCGCTTTGTTTTTGAGCGAGATTTCAATCGAACCGTCGGGGCGGTTATACTTGATGGCGTTGGTCAGGAGGTTTTCCCAGACAGCATAAAGCATCGCTTCATCTCCCGAAAGGACCGCTTCCTCCAAATCATACGTCACAAACAAATCTTTCTCCTCAAACAGCCAGCGATATTTGTGAATCGTTTCCTTCAATTGCGCGGTCACATCTACCGCTTCTTTTTTCTCCAGCTTTCCTTTTTGATCAAGGGAAGTTAGAACGAGCAGCTGTTTAGAGAGCATCGACATCCGTTCCGTTTCATCCTTGATGACGTTGATGTAGTCCTGCTTTTCCTCACTTGTCAACGAATCGTTTTCCAACAGGCGGGCATAACCCTGGATATTCAACAATGGCGATTGGATGTCATGAGAAACGTTAGAAATGAACGATTTGCGCATCGCATCGAGCTCCCCGAGCCTCCTGGTCATGTGATTGAACCGATCCGCCAATTGCCCGATTTCGTCGGTACGCTGGATATCAAGCTGAACATCAAAATTTTCATCGACAACTTTATGGGTAGCATTCGAAAGCTTTCGAATCGGATTAACAAGCATTCGGGCGGCAATCAGGACAGCGACAATCGTGAGTACCAGCATAATCACGACAATCCAGCCAAGCAGAATATGAACCTCGCTGAACAACAGCTCAATATCGGGACGCATGAACAGCGCATACCTCTCTCCGTTATAATCGAATGAAGTCCCGACCGTGTTTCTTAATTCATCGGCGAAAAATCCCGACACGAACGTTTCCCGGGGGAAGTTTCTCATGCCGTGATATTCGTTGCCGGCAAGCACCTGTTCGACGATGGATTCTGGCAACTGCTTGTCCCTGAATTCTCCCCCGTAAAACTTGCCCCGCCCGGAAGAATCCACAAGATAGAGCTGGTAGCCGGCTGAACCCATTTGCACCAGATAACTGTCGAGGTCGTCCTGATTTTCTGCAAAGCTTGCTATACCGGTGATAATCTCCATATTCTTCTCGTCATTCTCCGGCTTCACTTTTTGATGATAATAGGAATTCGAAAATAAAAATCCTATAATCGTGCTGCCTGTGATGATTAAAAGCGTCACGATCAGAAACCTGGAATAGAGCGTCTTCATGACCCCTCGACCTCTAACCGGTAGCCGACCCCGCGCACCGTACGAATCGTAATTTCCTCCGTCAATTTGGCGAGCCGCTCCCGGATTCTTTTGATATGGACGTTGACGGTCCGTTCATCCCCTTCAAAATCAATCCCCCAAATCTGCTCGATCAGAAAATCCCGCGTCATCACCTGGTTTGGCCGGGAAGCAAGCAGTGACAGGAGCTCGAATTCTTTTCGCGGCATCAGAATCGTCCGGGTTCCTGCCTGTACTTCATAATTTTTACGATTAATTGTGAGTCCGGCGATTTTTATCACTGTATCTGCCGGTTTATCATAGCGCCGCAGCACCGCCTGAACACGGAACAGCAGTTCCTTCGGATGGAAAGGCTTCACGACATAATCATCCGACCCGGAGCGAAAGCCTTTCTCTTTATCCTCGATTTCCCCTTTCGCCGTTAAAAGGATCACCGGGATCTCAAAATCCGACTTCACCATTTCCGTCAATGTATAGCCATCCATGTGCGGCATCATGACATCCACCACCGCAAGGTCAATCGCCTGAGATTCCAAAATTTCCAGCGCCTCGTTTCCATTCGCCGCCTTCCAGACGCGGTAGCCGGCATCCTTCAGCTGGATGTCCACGAGATTCAATATCGCCTGATCATCATCCACCACCACAATCGATGTCATATACGTTCACCCTTTCCCTACTATTATAGGAGACTTTCCTTCCGACCTATCATGATAAAATACAAAAATGAACAGAAGGTGAACAACCAGAGTCATAAACAATAGACAAAGAAGCAGGCCTAAACCTGCTTCTGACTATTAAGGTTTTACTATTTTTTTATAAAAAATAATCCCATGCGTCGTTTCTTCTGCTGAAATAAATCCGATTCGTTCATAAAAAGCCTGCGCTTCCTTCGGCTCCTCGCACCAAAGGTATTCGACATTGCCATGATAAAGAATCCGGTTCGCCTTATGCAGTAACGTCGTAGCAACCCGAAGGTCCTGATCCGGATCATCGAACGCCATGCCCCGGAGGCGAATCTGTTTCGGAGAGGACACAGCGTCCGTCGCTTCCATATAAAAAGAGGAAATTCCGGTCAGCTCCCTGTTTTCAAACGCTCCTAAATGAAAGGTGAATTCCTCATCATCCCCCGGATACTGAGGCGCATCTGCAGACTGGGCAGTACACTTACGCCTGAGCTCATATGTATCTTCCACTGGTATTTCTTTGACATTAATCACTTCATCACACTCCTCGCAATCGTTAAGGAAGAAGATTCTTCCGTTGGGGTAGAAGTTTATTGAGACAGGACGGGGTATCTTTGCGGACAGCTTTGCCCTTTTTCCGCCCTATCCTGTCCGCTTCTCTACTCTTTGCGGACAACTTTATCCTTCTCCGGCTCCATCCTGTCCACTTCACACCCATTTGCGGACAACTTTATCCTTTTCCGACTCCATCCTGTCCACTTCTCACTACTTCGAGGACAACTTTGCCCTTTTCCGACTCCATACTGTCCGCTTCTCCCCATCAAATAACTCACCGCCGGCCATCAGCATAGGTCATGACGAAATGCAGGACTGCGACCTGGTCGGTCGGATTGATGTAGGCGTGCTCCCTGTCGCCTTTGAACTTAATCGAGTCATACTCATACAGGTGGTAGACCTCATCTTCGACTTTCACCTGCACTTCCCCTTCCATCACGGTCACATACTCGACCACGCCTGGCTGATGGGCGCCGGGGGCGTACGTCTCATTCCCTTTCAAAAAGGCGCGGTGAATTTCCATCGAGCCATAGCCCGACGTATCAAACATCGGCTCAAGCCGGATGGCTTCGTCGTCACTGAGAACCCGATTCCCTTCATGGTTCCGGGATATTTTCACTTCCTGCTGTTCATTCAAAAGCATCGAGATCGGAATCCTTAAGCCATTCGCTATCTTCCAAATCACAGCAAGCGACGGGTTGGCTTCGCCTCGTTCGATGTTCCCTAGCGTCAGCGCACTAACCCCCGTCTGTTCACTAAGCTGCTGGAGGCTGATGCCTTTTTCTTTTCGGATGTTTCTTAGGGTGGAACCTACTTGTTTTGCTAACTTTTCCACTTCTTTCTGGTACTCGTCCAATGGATTTCTCCTTCCTGAATTTCCTAGGCAGGCACTAGGAATATATGTATAATATAGTTTATAGGATATATAGTATACTTTACAAATTGAAAAAGCGGGGATGATATGAAAGAAATTCTTATTGGGATTTTGGCGTCTGTCTTCTTTGCGGTGACCTTCATCTTGAACCGCTCCATGGAGTTATCGGGCGGCAGCTGGTTATGGAGTTCATCGCTGCGTTTTCTTTTTATGGTACCGTTTTTAATTCTTATTGTACTCGTTAGGAAGAATGGCCGGCAAGTGATTGCCGAAATAAGACGTAATCCTTTTCCCTGGATCACCTGGAGTTTTGTCGGATTTGTTTTATTTTATGCTCCGCTAACCTACGCGGCTGCCTATGGTCCCGGCTGGCTTGTTGCCGGTACCTGGCAAATGACAATTGTTGCTGGAGCGCTGCTTGGCCCGCTTTTTCACAAAACAGTCGAAACCCCCGAAGGCTCTGTAAAAGTACGGAACAAGCTGGAAGTGAGAGCCCTGAGTTTTTCCCTGTTGATTCTATTCGGGGTGGCCTTGATTCAGGTGCAAAAAGCAGGCGAGCTGACGATTTATGAAATGCTGATCGGCGTGCTGCCGGTCGTGGTCGCAGCGTTTGCGTACCCGCTCGGAAACCGTAAAATGATGGAGGTGTGCGGCGGAAGGCTCGATACCTTTCAACGGGTGCTCGGCATGACCCTCGCAAGCCTTCCGTTCTGGCTGCTCATCGCGGCTGCCGGTTGGGTCACTGCTGGCGCCCCGTCCAATGACCAGCTGCTGCAGACGTTCATTGTCGCGATCAGCTCCGGTGTTATCGCAACGACATTATTTTTCATTGCAACGGACCGGGCGAGAAAAAATCAAGGAAAGCTTGCTGCCGTCGAAGCGACCCAGTCCACACAGGTATTATTTGTTCTGCTCGGAGAAGCCTGGCTGCTGTCAGCCCCGCTCCCTAGTGGCATCGCCCTGGCGGGACTTTTCATCATCATCACTGGCATGGCGCTGCACAGTTATTTTACAAACAAGATCTCTGCTTCCCCGAACAAGGAAGCAAAAAAGGAATCATTCGGTGCTTGAAAAGGAGGTTGCTGTGAATGAACAAACAGGCATTTACACTGGCATTTATTACGGTACTGATCTGGGGTTCGACATTTGCCGCGATCCGCGCGAGCCTCCACGGCGGCTATACCGCGGGACACCTGGTGCTGTTCCGTTACCTGATCGCATCCGCCCTGTTCGCGATTTACGCCCTGTGGCCAGGCGTGAAGTTTAAGCTGCCGGTTAAAAAAGATGTTCTCCCGCTTTTGGCCCTTGGATTTGTCGGCATAAGTATCTATCACACCGGTGTTACATTTGGTGAAATCACCGTCTCGTCCGGAACCGCCGGCATGCTGATTGGAGCCGCGCCGATTTTTACAGCGATCATCGCCGTCATCGCGTTAAAAGAAAAACTCGGCACCTTCGGCTGGATCGGCCTCGGCATCGGATTTGTCGGCATCCTGCTGATCACGGTCGGCTCTTCTGGATCGAGCTTCACCTTATCTTCCGGAGCCCTGCTGTTAGTGATGGCGACCGTTGCCACGTCGATTTTTTTCGTTTTCCAAAAACCGTTCTTCCGCCGCTACAAACCGATTGAGCTGACCGCTTACGTCACCTGGTCCGGTACCATTCCCTTTTTCATCTTCAGTCCTGGTCTGTTTGATACTGTCCAGCAGGCAAGCATGGAAGCGAACCTCGCTGCCATTTATGTCGGTATTTTCCCGGCGGGCGTCGCATACGTCACCTGGTCGACCGCCCTGTCGCTCGGCAATGCCAGCTCGGTGACAAGCATGATGTATCTCGAGCCCGCGGTCGCTGTCTTTTTCGGATGGGTCTGGCTGAATGAACTTCCATCTGTGTTGTCGCTGATCGGTGGTGCCGTCGCCTTGTTAGGGGTAATCACCATCAATGTGCTCGGCAGAAGACATTTAATGAAAAAATACCGCACGCCCGCTTACAACAGGAATACTTCTTGACCTAAAACATGCCTGCTTTCCTTTTGGGAGCAGGCACTTTTTTAATAGAGGGTTATTCTTACTTAACGCTGATATATACTTACTTAACTCAGGTAGATACCTCCCTAACGCAGTAACATACTGCCCAAACTGGCACCTATACCTCCTTAACTCGATAACATACCGCCCTAAGCACAATCACGCTACAATAAAAAAGAGCCTGGATGTTCAGGCTCTGATTAAATCTGTTTAATTACCTTGGCCGGATTGCCGCCGACCACCACATTAGCGGGAACATCTTTTGTCACCACGGCACCAGAAGCGATCACGGCATTGTCCCCGACCGTTACCCCCGGATTAATGATCGCGCTGCCGCCAATCCAGACATTGTCTCCAAACGTAATCGGCTTCGCATATTCTTTCCCGGAATTACGCTCCGTCGCATCGAGCGGATGAGTAGCTGTATAGATCTGAACGCCCGGCGCCAGCATACAATTATCGCCGAACCGCACTTCACAAACATCAAGAATCGTACAGTCAAAATTAGCAAAAAAATTATCACCAACATGGGTGTTATAGCCGTAATCAAACCGAATCGTCGGTTCCATAAACGCATTCTCCCCGGAAGAACCAAGCAAATCCTTCAACATCTTCGCCCGTTTTTCCCCTTCCGTTTCCAGGGTTTGATTGTATAACCTCACCTTGCGCCTTGCTTCTTCCCGATCTTTTGCCAGTACCGGGTCAGCTGGATCATACACTTCCCCCGCCAGCATCTTCTCTTTTTCTGTCCTCATTGCTGCATCTTCCTTTATAAAAATTTTTGAAAAAAGGTAACAATCGAATCCCCCCAACTACTCATCTAACAATGGATAAACGATAGTCCCGTCGGATTCCACTATGGGCATTGCACCCCATTTTCCCAGCTCATGACCAACAAGCTCCGGGTGCCCTTTCGAACCATTAATGATATGATAAACTTCCCAGCCATTCGCCTGCAACCAGTTGCTGATCAGCAGACGATGGCATCTCGCCGGGTGCCGCTCGGAGCACATGTAGACTACGTTGGCATCTTTCGCCTCGGTCATAAGTGCTTCGAGGCCTTTTTGAAAATCCTCCGTCAATGTGTAATCGGCATAATTATGGAACGAGCGGTTTTCCCACCCCGCATTCAGATTCTCGCCAATTTCCCCGGACCGGCTCCTCCTACCACCGAGAAGCGGGAAATGCTGATAGTTCAGACCCGCTTCCTTCAGCCACTGATCCAGCTTTTCCTGGTTGAAGTGAGGAAACTTCCTGCTGGCAGGGAATGCCCGGATATCTGCTACGAAATCGATATCAGCAGCCTCAAGCATTTCCAGGAATTGCTCTTCGTAAC
Source organism: Thalassobacillus sp. B23F22_16 (assembly GCF_043496955.1). Taxonomy (NCBI): domain Bacteria; kingdom Bacillati; phylum Bacillota; class Bacilli; order Caryophanales; family Bacillaceae; genus Thalassobacillus; species Thalassobacillus sp. B23F22_16. The sequence goes on from NZ_JBIEKD010000001.1 coordinate 88,171, forward strand.
GGTCCGAATGTCCAATGGTATATATTTTCATAACCAATCCCCCAGTTAAAATACCTATGTAACAAACTATACCCATTCCCTAACCCTTTAAATATTCCCATTATCTGGAGGACCTGGGGGTGCTTTAGCTGGCTTTATGAACGTCCCACGTGGTCATCCTCCTTCTTGCGGTCTTTAAAACACTTATTAGGACTGTCTATTCCAGTTTCATCGATTCTTATGGTCCTTATCCTCTCTCTATAGACCGTCCCGGCTATTTTCAGCGGCGCTTACGGTCCTTATCGTCCTTATAAAGGTATCCCCGCAGTGAAAATAAGATAAAAACCAGTCCCAAGATAAATAGCCATCCAACTAATATATTATCAAAAAGTCCTGGCATTGCAGGTTCACTAGGATAAGAACCAGAGCCGTTCAGTTTTACAGGAACACTCTTACTGGCATATAAGAAAGCAGTTATAAATCGTTCCATGGTAAATAATGTCGCACTGACGGATATTAAACCTATTCCTCCAAACAGACTAACTCTATCCATTGTTACACCCCTTCCAGCTTTTAACTAACCTAACTGTTGAACACTTCATGAAGTAAATCTATTATCTACTAACACCTCACGGGCCCAGAGCGTGATTTCAATCAAAAGAGCAAGCAGGACTATCAATGCCAATACAGGCAAGAAGAAGTGATGGAATTCATTTAGTAGATTTCCATCATAGCTGTTACCACGCATCGCCATCGTAAAAGCAAAAAACATCCCAAATGTGAAATTACGGGACCACTGACTGATATGGTAGGTAAAGATCCCTTCTCTCCAGCCTTTTTGCTGGATTCGTTTGATGGCACGTAAAACTTCCACACCCTCCACCAAGCAAAAGACGATCAGTACCACTAACCAATAATAATAAAGCAATAAACCATCCAGCAAATTCGTTGTAATCATAGCAAGGCCTGTAATCGAAAGGCCACCATGAATGATACAGTTCGTATTCGTCCAGTCTTCAATGAGCGACCAATCTGTTGACAAATAGCGCTTCAAAATTAACATAAGTCCGTTGGCATAAAAAAAGACACCCAGCCCAAACGCAGATAAACTTACCAAATCAGGCAGGCCAGGAAACATTTTTTCCCATAAAACGACGAGTGATTGTGCTGCCACAGCAGACAACAGGACGACACCATGAGTCGCATGGAATGTTGGCCGCTGCCACAATCGCTTGAAATTCTTCATGCTTACATAAATAAAAAACACCCACAAGCATGAGTTGATCACGGCCACGCCCACCGCCAATGAATGAAGCAATGGCGTATAGTTTTCCAGCACAATTCCCAATACCGAAAAACCGGCAATCCAGGAACCTATCACAAAAGAATTCACCGGATTATTTAAAAAAGGAGTAAGAAAGTCTTTTTGAAAAAACTGCTGAACTAATTTGGAGTAGATAACGATAGCCAGGAACAAAAAAGTTAAAGCGAACCATCGTTCTGCTGATTGGCTCAAAAAATGACTCATGACCCCATGTAAAAAAATACCCAAAGCCATAACGATGGCCCCGGAGGCTGGATTAATTATTTTTTTCTCAGTTACATCCATGTATGTTCGCCTCCCCTCCTGCGCGACTAACCTTTTTATTGTACGATTTTTTTATCACTATTTAAAGAGACCATTAAAAACAGGTGCCTGAGCTCCGCTATACTAAAGGGACTCAGGCACCTGTATTATCCTATAAAAATATTACGTTTGATAACGATACCACGGCAGTAACTGTGATGATGCTGCACAACGTAGTTAATAAAACAGCCTGAGCAGCGTAATCGGGATGGTTCCCATACTCCAGGGCAAATAGCGAACTGTTCCGTGAGACAGGAAATGAACTGGCAATAAATAACGCCTGGGCGACCGTACCTTCTAAGCCTAATAGTAAAATCGTAACCAGGGCAATACCAGGGGCCATAACTAACCTGCCAACAAGCGTCAGTACCAATGGTATTGATAGACGTGAGATTTTTATAAAGGCACTCTGCGCTCCCAACGTAATAAGCGCAATCGCTAAAAAAGCATTGGACGTGTTTTCAATTGGAGTCCAAATGAATTCCGGAATATTTATTGACGTTGCCTGAAAAAACACACCGGATAAAAAGGCATAAAACACGGGTGTCTTCAGGAATACCAGAATCGCCTGGGACCCCTTTCTCCCAACGGATACCGAATTGAATAGGCCATAGGTATACGTAAGAAGGTTTTGAAAAACCAGGACGACAATCTGAACAGATAACCCTAACGGATTGTGTTGAAACACCAATTGACTCACAGGTAACCCGAAGTTGCCGGAATTCACTAATACGACACTGTTTTTAAAAGTGGCGGATAACCCTTTCTCAAAATTAAAGATTCTCGATACCCCGGCACTGATCCCCATTAAAAAAAGAGATTGCAAGGCAAGAAAGGTTACAATAAAAAAGAGCGTGTCTCCCGCTATATTACTCTCGTATAAATTCGCAAAACATACGGCTGGCATAAGCAAAAAATGATTCAACTTAGACAGCGTACCCATATCAAACGAAAATTTCCGATGAAGAAATGCCCCTAGTCCAATTAGCATAAACACTGGGAAGATAACTTTTATTAAAATCTGAATGAATATTTCGATGACTCACACCCTCCCACGCGTTAAACGGCTAAAAAATCTGAACGAAGATCTGATAGCCATTCTCATAGGTTACTGTGAAGCCCACGTCTAACTTACCGGCGGATTGGTCATGGAACTCCTTGACCCCTATAGTTGGCAAACAAAAATATTTGCCTGTCACAGGTTCACTTATCAACATACATTCTGTGTGCATATGAATGACTGCCCGTTTCATTCTGTTCATACAACTAAACCCTGTCATGTCCTCAGGACTCATAAGCTCCACATCAAAATCGTTTCCTTCATACAACTTCATCCTGGTTTCCAGCAATTTCGATAACCCCATCACCATCCACGCCCCCTCTTCCGTTTCATTATAGAAAGGCTGAGGACGCTTATAAAATACAAAAAAGCTATCGAGAGCCATATAAAAAAGGAATACATAAAAAGCACAGGCAGCAAGCCCATGCTTCATCAAATATCGTTTTTAAAATCCAATTGTCGAACAACCTCTATAAACTCTTTCACTACTGTCAGTTCTAAAGACTCCTCATGATAGAGCAGCCAGGTTTTCCTCACAATCGGTTTTCCTTCATCATCCTGCAAAGGGATAGAAAAAAGACCAGGATCCTCCTCAACGAGCACACTGGGCAGGATGCCGTATCCTAAACCATTTACTACCATTTCTTTGCATGTATCTGCTTTGTCCACTTCCATCCCGATCAACGGACCTTCAGAAAATGTTCGAGTCCACCAATTATCAATCAATGACTTTAACGTGTGGTCCGTGTCATATTGAATTCTGGGCAGGTACGGTAGATCTTGAGGGTCGATCTCTTCTTTAGAAACGATACAGACATTTTCTTCAAAAAGAAGCTGCTTAGCATCTCCCCACTGATAATCCCCCCTCACAATTCCAATATGAGCATTACGATGATACACCTGTTCAAAAGCTTCCCGGCTCCACCCGGTGGAAACTTTAAAATTCACCTTCGGGAACTGTTCACGAAACCGTTTTAACAGCCCCGGCAGCTTATGTCTCGTTATATAATTGGAAACCGCTAATCGGAGCGTCCCGCTAGCCTCCTCATCCATGTTTTGGACCGTCTCTTTTATCTTCCGAAGACGACCTAGCATTTCATCGGCACATGTGACTAGGAATTCCCCCTGCGGTGTAAACTGGACTCCTTTTGCACCTCTACTGATAATGGCCCGATCGTATTCCTTTTCAATTTGCTGGATCCGTTTCGTTAACGAAGGTTGGGAGATATATAATTGCTGAGCTGTTCTGGTAATATTCTTCTTTTCATATAAGACTTTTAATAGTTGCCAATCACGTTCATCCATCATTGTCTCCCCCAATGCTAGTCTATACCTGCTTTTCTACCAATATTATCATATAAAATAGAAACGTTTTTAACATTCATCCGTATAAATTAATAGAAACCTAACCACTAGAAGGGGGACCACGTATGACGTTAGCGCAAGAACTTACTCCATTGAAAGCTACATACCTGGATATTTATAACCAATTGAGAAAAAAGATGAAATGGACGGATAAAAAGATTGTGATGATGGTAGCGTCCGTCTATGTGACCAGTGATCGCGAATTTGCTATCGATCGTTATGTAAATCTTTCGGAAACTATTAAAAAAGAAGCCAACATGTTTTCCTATTTGAACTCCCCGCTTCGCTATTCTGTGGCCGCCATGCTGGATACACGGTTCGATGATCCATTCCGCGCCTTTTCTGACATGATGGAGGTTTATGACGCTATGATTCGAAGCGGTTTTAACCGTTCCCAGTATACCTACTTGGCTGCTGCTGCGTTCATGCAGGATCACACGGAGGGTGCTGACTTGGTGGAAAAAGTGGAACGGGCGGTTTCGATTCATCGGTTAATGAAAAAAGAACATCCATTTCTCACCTCCAACGATGATTATCCGCTGGCCGCATTGTTGACTCAACGGGAAGAAGAAATGGAAAAACTCATCGACCAGGTCGAGTATATCTACCGGGCACTCGATGAGAATGGGTTTTGGAAGGGGAATCACCTTCAATTCCTAAGCCATATGCTTGCCCTGGATGAGGAGCATACGCCAGACGAACTTGTAGAACGCACGATCCGCGCTTCTGAAGCATTAAAAAGGTCGGAAATCCGTTTTAAAAAGTTACTTTATCCGGAAGCCGGCTTGCTCGCATTCCTCGGAGATGAAATAAACGCTTTAAACGACGTCCTGGCATTCAAAGACGCCCTGGACCAGGAAGCATCCTTCCGCTGGCAAAAGGAAATGAATGTCAAGGTAGCGGTCAACATTCTAGTAAGCCATAAACTGCGAGAAGCCAACACCATCCAAACCGGATTATTTACCACTTTGGAAACTATTTTGCAAGCCCAGCAGGCTGCGACCCTGGCAGGGATAACAGCCACAACAGCCGCCTCTGCCTCCAACAGTGGCGGCCAGTAAAGCCTATATGGAGTTTTAATCATAAAACTCCATATAGGCTTTTTCTTGTTTATAATAATCCAATCGATCCTGTAACGTACCCGTATGTAATTCAAACTTATGACCATCAGGGTCTTCAAAATAAATCGATTGCTTGTCCCTTTTATCCCTGGGTCTGCCCGACAAAATAGAAACATCCAGATCATTTAGCTTCTGATACATTTTGTCCACATCACTTTCATCAATTGAAAAGGCAATATGGGTGTAGGACTGCTTTATTTCATTGCGAGGGATGCCTGTTTCTTCATTGAGTGCAAACCACATCCCATGGACATCAAAGTAGGCAGTACTTCGGCCTTTTACCAATAGCTTGGCATCAAAGACATTTTCATAAAACGCTATCGATTTTTCTAAATCAGAAACAGAAAACAAAAAGTGATTGAGCCCCTGTATCGACATATGCAACCTCCTAATCTACTTACTCTGACTTTTCCTGTATTCCTTCAGCTCCATCATTTCAAAGTCTATCTCCTCATCTATTTTGAGCGGCGTAATAAACTCTAACGAATTGCCATCCGGGTCATGAAAATATAAAGCAGCGTGCGTTTGCGGATTATTCGGGAGCACCAATGGCTGCTGTTCCGGCTCAAAACCGAAGGCATTCTTTACCTTGGCTCCTCTTTCTTCCAGCCAATCTTTCGCCTTCATCAAATCATCCAATTCCACTTGGAAGGCTATATGGCGGAGGGAAGGATGGTAAGGCGTTTCAACCTTATCGGATTCCCAAAGCCCTAGCCAACTCTTCCCCTTTTCAATCCAAAAGAATGTCACCGCATCTCCACGGTGAGCTAAATCCAACCCTAACTTACGATAAAATTCAATGGACTTTTCCATATTACTCACTGGCAAATGCGCTTCATACAAACCTTTAATCATATGGATACACTTCCTTTTCTCCTTATAGTTTAAATATACTCTACCATTAACCTGTCTATGGATATCACTTTAGTATTACTCACCTACAAACATCCCTCCAAATATGTCCGGTTATTTAACAGCTTTCCAAATCGTCCATCTATCCTTCTCAATTACGGTATTATCGTTGGAAAGTGATTCATCGACATGAGTAATTAATTTTTTCAATTCATTATCATTTAATTCATGTAAGATACTTCTTCCGGTTCTCTCGCTTAAATCTTCTAGTAATTGTTCTTTGTTAGAATACTCTCTTCTTGTTTCCCATAACTTAACTTCCTCAATTTCTCGAAAACCAACTTTCTTCAAAGTCTCCCATACGGTTTGGCTGGTATACCTGCGACGAACCTCTTTGTCGATTAATTTTGGAAATAATTCAAATAAATATCCCCTTATATGATTAACACTGCCTTCTAACAAACAATCATCAGGAGTACGGTCCTGGATAATATAAAACCCGCCGTTTTTTAATACACGATATGCTTCCTTAAAGCAATGATGTAAATCCTCGAGGTGATGTATTATTGCCCTTTCAAGTACTAAGTCGAAACAGTGGCTATTCAAACCAGTATCATAAGCATTCCCATACCTGAGCGATAGGTTTTTATAATCCTTACAGTTTTCCCTTGCCCCTTCAAGTATTTCTTCCGAAAAATCCACCCCAGTTACAGAATCTATCCCCATATCCGATAATGCTTTAGAGTAAATTCCTCCTCCGCAACCGATATCTAAAGCATTCGTAATCTGCTCGACAGATACAAATTCTGCTATTTTCTCTTTCCATGCGCTGTCTGCCGTACGAGTTGTGTAAGTAAAACGACTTTTCTCATTATGGAAATCAATCCCCATCATACATCCCTCTTTTCATTAAAGCTCTGATTTACTGCTTATCAAATTATTCTCATATAACCAACCGATTGCATCCTGAAGATCATTTGCTATGTAATCTAATGTTATATTCCTTAGTTTATCGGCATGGTTATTAAGGGATGAGTCTCCAGCGCCTGTCCTGACTAAAATTTTCATACAGCCAGCTTTTTCTGCAGCGACCATATCACTCCAACGATCTCCGATCACTATAGTGTTCGAAAGACTTAAATCGTAATTCTTCTGAGCTTCCATTAACATCCCCGTATTGGGTTTTCTACAGAAGCAGCCTTCCCTATGATCGTGTGGGCAGATATAAACATCATCAAAGCCAAAAGCTATTAATTCCCTTTTAAAGTCTTCCTCTTTAGCTAATCCTCTTGAAATACCAGGCTGATTTGTAAAAGAAAATGTCTTTATATTTCATCCATCCAGCGGAACAGGTGCCAATCAAATTGGTCTTAAATGAAGGAGCTTCTGCTGACCTTTTTCTCCATTTTTAGAACGGGGAAAGGCTTTAATTTTTGCGTGCTATACAAAACAACTCGGAAAAGTCATTAGTTATCTGCTTTTCAGGGTTGCTTGCTAAATCTTGCTTCATCCTGTACAACCCCTGCTCATATTCGCTGTCATCGATTAGTGTGAGCACAGATATATCACGGTTTTCAACGTGACCTAAATAGTCAGCTATTTCTATATTTTCCATTTGATAGTTACAATCAATCCGAACAGCAAAACCTCTTTCAGACAACTCACTAAATATGAGGTCGCGCCCCCAAAATCTTTTGTAATCTTCTCCTAATGCAGCTGGGAAGTAATGATAAACCCACCAATTTTTCATCCCATAACTATCTATATTATCCATTTTAAAAACTCCGCCTTTTTTTAATACCCGCTGGACCTCATCCAGAGCTTTTTCTTTTTCTGCAAAATGATGAAAGGCGTAATTATTAATAATGATATCAAAGGTTTCGTCTTCATAAGGCATGTTCTCCGCCCGTCCATGATCAAATGCTGCCTTTTCCACTTTTTCTTTTGCCTTATGGAGCATTTCCTGCGAAGCATCCAGGCCGTGCCAATGAATATTGGTTGCTTTGAAAAAGTCAACCTGGCGCTCGAGGTAAATCCCCGTGCCACACGCCAAGTCCAGGATTTTATAAGATAGCTTAGGGTTATTCTTTATGTATTTATCCAGATCGACATCCATCCTTACTTCCTCAAACCTGTATGGATTCTTATCATAAACATCGGCTACTTTAGAGTAATCAGTAGTTTTCATCGTAACCCTCTTTCTAAAAGATATTCTTTTCAAAGTGGGAGCGTCTGCTGTCATTCTGATAGATTTTATAACCATTACTAGAATAAAATGATAATGCGCTTTCCCAGTCTTTATTGGTTTCTAAGACAAGCCTGGTATAACCAATTGCCTTGGCATACCATTCAATAGACTGTAACATCAATCTCCCTACGCCCTGCCTTCTATAGTTTCTTTTTACCGACATACGTTCCACTCTTCCCAACTGACCACTTTCTCTCGTAATAGCCCCGGTTGCGACCAGCTCCTGGTTTACGATAGCAATTAAAAAGACACTTCCCTCTTTATTATAATGCGTCATAATAGCGTCGAGATCGGGATTCAGTGAATGATCAATGAACCCAAAATGTTCTAATAATCCATCTAGTACAAGTAGTTTGGCTTCTTCTTCAAATTTTGTGGTAATAGGAATAACTTGCAGCTGGCTGGGCCGGGGATCTTTTATACCTCTCATAATCTAACTCCTTTCACTGCGCTCGTAAATTGAAATATTTCTCAATAGATCTTCTATCTTTCATAACTGCTACCTTGTTCTTATGTATGGCATAGGTGTTAAAAAATTTATCCTTCCCTACCTGTTCAAAATATCGGTTCCATTTAAACATTTTATATAATATTTTTAAGGTTGGTTTGTAATTGGATCTCTCTAAACGAAATTTTTGTTTAAGGAATCTCTTAATGATTCGGTAAGTTCTTATGGAATAGTTGGTATCTAAAAAAATAATCACCTCTGCGCCATGAAAACAATTACTCACCCATTCTTCAAGATGAACGCCTTCCATAATCCAACTTTCCGATTGAATGATACTTTCCAGATAACTGTCTCTTTCTTCTTCCGTCCTTTTTTTGTCACCAGTCTTATCCCTCAACCAAACGACGTTATCTAATTCGTAGTGTGGGATAGCTAGCATGGAAGATAGTTCTTTTGCTAAAGTGGTTTTTCCACTCCCGACAGAGCCGATAATATGTATTTTTTTATTCAAAAATACCCCCTCCAATTGGTTTAGTAGAAGCTTCATTCTGACAATAAAGGTAGTGCCTTGAATGGTTCCAATTGATCAGACTCAATATTGATGGCAGCCAATCCATCTTCCGTGTATGTTTCATGCCACTCGCCTGGTTCCCACATAGCAAGCTGCCCCTTTTTTATAAGAACAGGATTCCGGTCTTCCCCTTTCACCCACCCCTCACCTTCTACCACCAGCAACATTTGGGAAACTGTCGCCTCATGTCCACCGATGACTCCATCCTTTGCGAGGTGCATATAGGCTATTTGCATCACCTCGACTTGTGCTTCCAATATCCTTGATATAGGGGTAATGGTAAAATGCTTGCTATGATAAGCGTCTACCTGCTTACCTACTTTTTTATCAAATCGAAATATTTTCATTTCCAGCCTCCTGTTTCTTTCACTCGAGGGCACTTGAAACTCTTTTTCCCTCTTATCAAGACCGCCCACTTCAAAATTTCGATCGCTCGCGGTCTTGATAAAGCCTCTTAAGACCGTCCCACAAAAACTCCTGCCTTCTAATAGTCTTTATCCTCGTTATTAAGACCATGAGCTTCGCATTCCTATTCTCTAACGGTCAATTAGAGCTATTTTCCAATCGTTGAATATTACATGCAGCGTGCCCAGGGGCCATTCATCTTCCTATTTATGCAAAAATTGGTCTGTTTTTTGCCAATAATGGAAAAGACCATCACCTCCTCCCCGCTTATAATCAATTCAAGAGGTGATTAGATGTACCAGAAGATATGGTTCAACAAAAATATACGATATTATCTGTTAGCGGGTGGGATTTCCCGGCTGGGTGACATCCTATCCGGGATGGCATTTTTGTTTTTAGCTTACGATATAACAGGATCTAACTTATATACTACCATTATGGCGATGGCAGAAACCCTGCCGTATCTTCTATTTGGATTGATTGGCGGTGTGATAGCTGACTGGCTGCCCAAGAAAAAATCACTAATCTATTTAGATTTAGCTCGCATCCCTTTAGTCCTGTCGATTGTAGTTTTGTATTACTTCGATGCATTAACTTATGTGTATTTATTAGTCATCAGCTTTCTTATCCAAAGTATCGGCTGTTTCTTCATCCCGACCCATCGCGCTGTCCTGCCTTCAATCACGAAGAATGAGGAAAGAACCAGTGCTAACAGTTTGAATGACACATTGACAAGAGGGGTGACTGTCCTAAGTCCCCTATTAACCGTATGGTTATTGAATTCCTTTGGAACAGTCCATTTGTTTACGATAGACGCTCTGACTTACGGGTTTAGCGCACTTTTTATAGCTCAGCTTAAATGGAAAGATACCACCGCTCCTTCCGAAAAGAAATCAATGAAAACTTTATATAAAGCAATCCTGGAATTTGCCTCCTGGGCAAAAGCGCATTCCACCATCAAACATTTATTTATCTTTACGTTTATTACTGTTTTCTTCAATACGTGGGTCTGGGAAGTAGGATTATTGCTCGCGTTAGCAGAACTGAGCGCGAAAAGCGAAGAGCTCTATAGCATCTTGCAAGGAGTTTTTGGTGGAGTTGTTATTTTAACGAATATTGCCCTGCCCTATTTCATAAAAAAAATGACGCTCCGCCACTACCTGATCGGAGCAAGCATATGGGGAGCAGGAATTTTCTATTATGGAGCAATCTATGACATAGCACACTTTTTTATTGGAAGTGCAATAGTAGGAATCGGGCTCCCGATCGCTGGCTTAGCTCGAGTCTATCTGCTTCAGACCCTTGTTCCTGAAGTTAGGAAGGGCATTCAGCACCAATGCCGTTCTATTATACTTTTCTAACACCATCTCTTTAGGGCTTTACGGTCTTTTAGTAACTTTTATATCCATACAAAAACTCATGCTTGGCAGTGGCTTGATTATTCTCCTGGTAAGTGCAGGAGCACTACTATTTCGAACCGTGAAAATGTCGAAATTCAGAAGGAGTCTTCCGATAAACTTTTTTAAATAAGCGATTATAAGAAGATACACTATTAAATCCATGCTGAAGCGCGATGGATAGAATCGAATGGTTTGTATGTAGAAGAGCATGTTGACTACGAAACAGGCGGTATAGTTGTAACCAGGAATATGGAGACAGACCGACTTCTTCTTTGAAAAGATGAGCAAGCTGGTACTTGTTCATCCTGGCAACTGCAGCCATTTCATCCAGCGTCCATTCTTCGCTATAGCTCTCTTTTAAAGCATCGATCACTATAGTTATATTGACCTGACTTTTAAAGCTAGGAAACTCCTCTTGATGAGAACCTGTGCCATATTGAATTATCATGATAGAAAGTTGAGTCAAACTGTTATCAAGGAAAAACTGATTGGTCGATGGATCTGAATCTTCATTTAAAGAAAGAAAGTCTCTTACAAAAGCCATCCACTTCCAAATCAGTGGATGACGATAAGAAATCAACGAAAATTCAGGTTCTCTTTCTCCTATTCCCAATTGTTCGGAAGCAGCTTGTAGCAAAGAAGGCTGCACCTCGATAAGGAATTTTTCCTTTGTAGCTAAAAGCTGTTTATGAGCATACATTGGGTTAAAGATAAAGAATGCATGCTTATCGATTGTGATGTCACCATGAGGCGTCTGGTACTCGCCCCTGCCAAACGGAGAAAATATCATTTTATAACACGGATCACTTCTCCAGTCCCGTTCACCTAAGTGGTCGATTCGCTTAAGCAGCAAACCATTTTCGTTTTCCAATATCATTCGTCAATCTCCTTGTATGAAACGTGCGTTCATTCATTTTTTCATAAAATTCACTCAATTATTGGAAATAACCAGATAAGCTATTTCCTGCACCGTTATCACAGCGATGCAGGACTCATACTGTCAATTCCAGAAAACTCGCTAATAAAAATCCTGACTGATGTTACTGTGGTGGCCGGTTTCGCCTGCTCACGCATACGCTATGCCGGAGTGGCAACATGGGGTTCTAAAGCCAGCCTCATTATGCGTAATCCTAATCGTTTTCCCAATTTACGACTGGCTTAACGCGCTGCACAGGTATCCCCAGTTCTTCTCCTGCTGCAATCAAAAACTCTTTTCGGAAATAAAAGCTTCTATGAAATACAATTTGATTATTCTCTACTTCCTGATACTGAATATCGTGAATCTCAGGTCCGTTTTCCCCGTCATAAAACACTACAATCACAGGACGGTCCCAAAGCATTCGTTCTTCTGCCCTGAATCCTGGCAAACCAAACTTCATGGAACCGGTTCGATTCTCGTCCGTGGAAAACTCCTGGAATCCAAGCGCAGCCTCATTATGAACACTATCACTATAGAGGGCTAAGACTCCCTCAACATTCCCTTCGTTAAGAGCTTTTAAATACTTTTGAATGACGGGATGGGTAGCTGTCCCATTGGCACTAGCTCGTTTGGACAATTCAATCGGTGTCTTTTGTAACTTTTCACGCATACGACGAACCACAGCATAAACTGCCCCTGGGGTCGTGCGCACCATACCAGCAACCTCCTTGGCTGTAAAAGAAAATACTTCACTCAGCAAAAACACTGCCGTCTGCCTCGGTTTAAACAAATCGACGAGATGCTGCAAGGCTTCCTCTACTTCCAGGTTATCGGATGGCTGCTCTTCGTCCGGAAGATGCTCTTCCTCAAGCGCGCCCACCTTCCGTTTTTCTCTCCGGCAATGATCGATCCAGGTCGTGGTAGCAACACGGTATAAATAGGATTTCGGATTCGTGGGATGCCACCTTTGATAAAAACTTCCGTATGCCTTAATCATGGTTTCCTGATAAAGGTCCTCGCCATCCCATGGTGATCCTGTCAAATAGCGGCAATACGCCCAGAGGCCTTCCCCATATCCCTCGATAATCTGGTTGAACTCAGCCTTTAATTCACGAGACTTTTCATTTAAAGATAACTCTTCCTGTAAACTCATCCAATCCTCCTCTGTTTGTTTCTCACTATGTATAACGAATAAACGGAACAAAATTATACGCACAGAAAAAATTTAATGCCGATTAAGAATGTCCCTTCCAGATTTATCAAAGTTAACGGTCCTTACCCAGCCTCTAAAGACCGTCCCACAAACTTATCTGCCTTCTAATAGTCATTAGACATCTGTTAAGGTCCACTAACCCTGCTTTTCTATCCTGTAATGGTTATTAAGACTGCCTCCCAATATATTCCACCATGCACAGCCGCCCCTAGCTTCAATCACAGATCAATACAAAATAATAGGCGCAATTCGTTCTCACTGAATTGCACCTGATGACTGCTTATCTGGCATTTATGTAATACACCAGATTATCGGTCCATTCATTATCTTCATAAATAAACCGCTTCCTTGTGCATTCATAAGTCAGTCCCGCACTCTCTGCCAGCCGGATCGAGGGGGCATTATCTACATTAATATGAGCTTCGATACGATTAAACTCCAGATGATGAAAGGCAATAGTCAGCCCTTCCTGGACCGCTTCTTTCCCGTAACCTTGCTTCCAGAATTGGTTATGAATCCGGTAACCCAGCATCCCCCACTGAAATTCATCCCTCATAATCGTCGAAAACTCCACACTGCCGATATACTTTTGATTGGACTTTCGAAAAACCCCGAACACATATGTCTCATCCTTTTCCGCTAACCATTTAAATCTGGCAACGACATCCTCGAACTTTTTTTGTGTCCAAGCGTTCACATCGATACCATCGCCATCATATTTATACTGGGAAGGAAGCCTGTTTCGAAATCCATCCAGCCACGCTTCGTAATCGTCATTCTGTAATGGTCGTAATATCAGCCGCTCCGTTTCGGACTGAACCTTCCGTTCTTGTGTTTGCAATGTGACATCTCCTCTGCATGAATAAGTTTTTCAAAATACAAGCTGCGTAGTTAGAATCATTTAATTTATATGCCATCAGACATCACACCTTCCAAAATGTAACTAAATTAATCATATCATAATCAGAAAATTCACAAATGCAAACTTTATTTAAATACTTATCTTTCACACCAATCAAATTAAAAATTTGAACAAGAAAAAGAGCCTGATGTTTTGTAAATCAGGCTCCAAACTGGTGTTTTATTTTTTTAATGTTTCATAGTGACGGACTACTTCTTTGGTGATCTCACTGTCTTCTTCCAGTTTACTTACTTCTTTCAGAACATAAGCAACCCCGTGCTCTTTGATCATTTGCTGGATATTCATGGCTTCTTCATCCTCGGGATGGTCAAACAGCAACGCTGCTGCGATGGCTTTAGCCAGGTTGGTAAAGGACAAACCTGCTTTTTGTGCCTGTGTGGCCGGACGAATTAAGCGATCTTCCGGCCCCAGCTTCCTCATTGGAGCGCGCGCTACTCTTGTCACATTATCATTGAGATAAGGGTTTTTGAAGCGTTCAATATTCTTGTTGATGTAGGTTAAATGATCATTTTCATCGAGACCATATTCATTGATCAGGTAGGCTCCGGTCTCTTTAAGGGTTTCCCTGACTTGACTGGCAACTTCTTCATCTGAGAGAGTCTCGTCGATTGTCTCTTTTCCTGCAAGATAACCAAGATAAGCAATGACCGCATGTCCTGTGTTGACCGTAAATAGTTTTCGTTCGATGAAAGGAGCAAGATCTTCTACAATCTTCATTCCTTTTACCGGGGGAATAGATTCTTTTGTTTCCACTACCCACTCATAATATGGTTCAACAAGAACATCTAATGAATCCTGATCCTGCATCGGCACAATACGGTCAACAGCTGAATTAAAGAAGTAGACTCTTCCTTCGATCTTTCCTTTCGTTTTATCGTCCAGATGATCGAATACATAATCTTTTAACAATGCTGTTGCTCCGATTTGGTTTTCACATGCAATTATATAGAGCTTTTCATCAGTTGTGTCTATTCGCTCAGAAATCCCGTTGGCAATCAACGTCGCTATCCTCGGCAAAATGTTCGGGCCTATCGCAGTCGTCAGGTAGGTTGCATTTTTAATCGCTTCTACCACTTCGTCTTCCTGACTGCTATTATTTAATCCAGAAACGTTTTCGACAGCTACGGTCTCTTGCTGTTCGGTCGCTAATTTAACCTGATAGCTTCGTTCTTCATTTAATTTATTGATGATTTCGTCGGCGATATCTACAAAGGTTACATGGTAACCAGACTGGGAAAAAAGCGCGCCAATAAAACCTCTGCCAATATTTCCTGCTCCAAAATGGACCGTTTGCTTCACCTTCATCATTCCTTTATCAAATTATTTTTCAGATAGACCAGAAATAAATCTTCCAGCTTTTTTCGAATCATCGCTTCATTAGAAGAGGAGAAAATCATCATGGCCACTTCACTTTCTATCAAGCTGGTACTGATGAGACTTAAGATTTCCTGTTCCCGGTTACTCAAGTTTTCAGGAGCCAGCATTAAAAGGAGGTTCTTCATATGCATCGGCTGGCCATCCATCCCCTTGATCTCACAAGGCTGCTCTAAGTGAGATACTCGGAAGATAAGCTCATGGATACCTTCATCACGACAATGAAAAAGACCCATATTCGTATTTGGGATACCAAGTCCGCCTTTCCTCTCTCTTTCTGCAAGCTGGCTCATGACATTGGGGGCATCGGTGAGAAGTCCTTCCTGTTCCGCCTGTTCCACCATTTCACCTAAAACCTCCCAATGATCACCATCTGTCTGCATCCGGTAGACACTCAGGTTGTTCAGGATGGCATCCATACTGGACTGAACGTCTTTTATATCCTGCAAGAGACTCTTTACATCCTGCTGATTTGTTTCTGTTTTAGGCGGGATATCCTGCTGGGCATCAGAGTTTAAATACTGATTTTTGCTTGTCAGCTTTTCCAGATTATTTTCCAGGTAACTCTGAATAAATCCAATGTCCTTCTCACTTAACAACGGACTAACAAGAATATAGTCTAGATTCGTAAAAGGGAGTCTGACAGTCGAAATTACAAGCTCATGTTCATCGAGATTTGCTGTTTGAAAATCTTTAATCGATAAAATCTCAACATCTGTAATCTCTGCCAGTTCTTTTTGAATACGGCTTGCCAGCATCTTAGAAGCACCGATCCCTGTAGGGCAGACGATTACTGCTTTAATTTTCACTTTTTCTTCCTGCATCAGCAACGCTGAACCAAAATGCAGGACGATAAAGGCAATTTCGTCATCGGGAAAATCAATATCCTTAAATTCCTTTTCCAGGGCTTTTTTAACCGCCATGAATAAGACTGGATATTTCCTTTTTATTTCTTCGGTCAATGGGTTAAATAATTCCAGTTGTTGTTTCAAGCGAAATATCGACGGCTCCATGTGTGCCAATAATCCTTGAAATAAAGAAAAGTCGTCGGATAAATCCACATGGAGCATCGAAGAAACATCCTTGATGACATCTTTAATCAACTTTCCAAGCAGTACACTGTCATAATATACGACCTCAGCAGCCTGCACTTTTGAACCTCTTAAAATAATCGTTAAAAAATGAACATCGCTAGTGGTGATCGGAATCGAAAGTTCTTCTTTAAGTTCCCTGCCTATCGTTTGAATTAATTGAAATTCGTCTGTATCCTCACTTGCTGCCTGATATTCTTCTGGCAGCAAAAAATCATTCTGGGTTCGCTGGATTGTCAAGCAAATATGAACAATAAGACCGATATAATCACTGTCAGCTAATCTTGTTTGCCCCTTATTGATTTTTTGGTTAACCAGCTTGTCTATCACTCTTAAATATACCGGAGAAAAATATCCCAGTATTTTTTCCTTCTTCTCCTCCTCTTCTTGTTCCAGTAAATACAAATTTTCAATTAACTCTTCGTAAAAATAGACTAAGAAATAGCTGGCAAGTGCATGGCGTTTATTCGATTCCTCTGCGATCAGCTTTACTCCCACGCCTCTTTTTCTTGTAAGTATAATCGAAAATTTTTTTAACCAGTCCGAAAGTTCATCCAGATAGGTGGATAATGTCGCACCACTTACACCAAGCTCGTTGGCGAGCACTTGCTTTTTTATTAAAGGACCTTCATGCAGCAAAGTAATAAGCAAACTCAGCTTTCTTTCTTCGGGTGTTTCATCGGTAGGATCGACACCGGTCAATGTCTGTATGAGCCTGAAAATCTGTTCGTTTTTACCACCGATAAAAAGACCATCATCCGCAGTACGATTCAATTCCAGGTCAAATTGCTGTAAGACCTTTTCAATTGATTTAAGGTCTCTTTGAATCGTTCTCACGCTCACATTCAGGAACGAAGAAAGAGAGTGAACTGTATGCTTCCCCGACGTTCTAACAATTAAATCAATGATTGATTTTTCCCTTGAGGTAATAAACATGCATCTCACTCATTTCATTTTTGATGTCCCTCTTCCAAGAGAAAAAAGCATGAAAAGCAACAGCAGAAAGGCAGGAATCACCCCGCCTTTCTTACCACAATTATTTACTGTTAATGATTTCCTTAATCTCTTTTGCAGTCGTTGCCTGGACCATCTGGTCGACATTTTCCTGTTCGGAACAAATCACTGCAATGCCTGAAAGGATTTCTAAATGTGTGCCATCTTTTCCAGCGATACCGAAGATCATTTTGGCTTGTTCTCCGTTGAAATCAACCCCATTTGGCACTTGGATAACCGTAAATCCAGATTGGAGTACGGCTTTCTTCGCTTCTTCTGTCCCATGAGGAATTGCCACGTTATTGCCCATATAAGTGGATGTGATTTCTTCTCTTTCCACCATCGCATCGACATAACTTTCTTTAACATAACCGGCTTTGACTAACGCCTCTCCGGCAAAACGGATTACTTCTTCTTTTGTAGAAAATTCCTTACCGATGAAGATGTTCTCTTCCAGTAATAAATCATCACTTTCACTTGTGTCAGGCGTTGCGTCTCCCGCATTTTCTTCAGATTCCTCCACAAGTCCTGCCTGCTCTTCTGTAATTTTATTTTGCAGACTCGCGATCAACTTATCATACTCAGGGCTTGATAAGAAGTTATCTACAGAAATATGATAAGCATTCGGCATCTTCTCCTTCGCGCGAGGGGTTAATTCTTCCTGCGTGATGACGATATCTGTATCCTGCGGGATATTACTGATTGCTGTATTAGTGACCGATACATCAAGATCGGCTTCTTTCACTTTCTTTTTCAGCAGGGACGCACCCATGGCACTTGATCCCATGCCAGCATCACAGGCAAAAATAATCTTGTTGACTTCCTGTGGGAACTCTCCGTTAGAAACGGTTGTTTCTTTTTCGGTCACATTTCCGGCAACCGAGCTTTTCTTACCTTTCATTTGTTCCATCTTCTGAGTCGCTTCATTGATATCCTCTTCCCGTTGCTTGCCTGTTTTAAGGACGACAGCAGAAACGATAAAGGAAACAGCTGTAGCTACAATAACTGCTGCAAAGTTTGCTACATAAACCATTGCCTGAGGAGGGGTAACAGCTGAAATCGCCAGGATACTACCTGGAGAGGCAGGTGCACCAAGACCTCCGCCTAAAAGTACCAGAGTGAAAACGCCGCTCATGCCACCAAGAATAACCGACAGAATTAGCATAGGTCTCATTAGTACATAAGGGAAATAGATCTCGTGAATACCACCAAGAAAGTGAATCAGCGCTGCACCTGGAGCTGACTGTTTTGCTGTTTCTCTTCCAAATAGCATGAAAGCCAGCAATACACCAAGGCCTGGTCCCGGGTTCGCCTCTAGAAGGAATAGGATCGACTTACCGGTTTCTTGCGCCTGGTCCAGACCGATTGGTGATAGGACCCCATGATTGATTGCATTATTTAAGAAAAGAATTTTTGCAGGTTCAATCAGAATGCTGGTCAGTGGAAGTAATCCAGCACCAATTAACCAGTCGACACCAACCACAAGGATATCGGTAAAACCTTCAACAGCCGGTCCGACCCCTAAGTAGGCAAGAATCGCAAGAATACCACCTATGATACCAGCAGAGAAGTTGTTAACAAGCATCTCAAATCCAGATCTGATTTTTCCATCAATCGCCTGGTCGAATTTCTTTATGGCGAATGCTCCAAGCGGTCCCATGACCATGGCACCCATAAACATAGGTGTATCAGGAGCACCGACGATCACACCCATCGTTGCAATCGCACCTACTACACCACCACGTTGGTCATGAACTAACTTACCTCCTGTATAACCAATTAACAGCGGCAACAGGTAGGTAACCATCGGGCCTACTAATTCAGCAAGCTTTTCATTTGGGAAAAAACCGGTTGGAATGAATAATGCCGTGATCAATCCCCACGCAATGAAAGCTCCAATGTTCGGCAAAACCATCGAACTGAGGAAGTTACCAAACTTCTGTACCGCAACTTTAATATTTGATTGCGCCATTATACTCTTCCTTTCAATAAGATAATCATAATTTCGTTCTAACTTCATCATAGATGAGTAATGTAGGCGCATTCAATGACAATGAAAATTAACTTTGTCGCACGGACGAAGACAAACCTATTGTTTCTCTTCATTGTGGGGGATATTTTTGGGGGAAAGATAGGAAGGAACTCTGCCATACTAGCTCGAAAAAGGGGACTTCCAGATGCTATGGAAGTCATCACTTTTCCAAGTAAATATAGGGAAACCAATCTTCGGCAAACAGGAGCTTTGTCAACTCAACATTTTAAAAAATTAAAAAAGCCATTCCATCGATAGAAAGATTACGCCAATTCATAATGTAGTTCAGCAAACTGTTTATACTGTTTCACATCAAGCAGCTTCAATTGATTTTCGGTTTCCCCAGGGATGAATAGCGGAATCCCCCGGCCAATTATCGTCGGGGCAACCTGGATGATAAACTCATCCACCATCCGCTCCTGTAACAACGGATAAAGCACCTCGCCTCCGCCAACAATTCAGATTCGCCTGCCCCCTTCTTTTTTCAATGCCTTCGTGAACGCAGCAATATCTTCATCGATAAACTCCACATGTTGATTGGAGCCGAAAGTCGATCGGGAAAACACATAACATTTTTTGTCCTGATATGGAAATTCATCCGTCATCACTTGAATTTGGTCGTACGTTTTCCTTCCCATCAAAATGGTATCAATCGAATCGTAGAATTCCTCATACCCGGTGTCATGCTCGCCTTCTGTTCCAATCAGCCAGTCCAAGGCATGATTTTCACGGGCAAGAAAACCATCGACACTGATCGCTCCATAAAAAATCAATCGACTGTGGTTGTCCATATTTTTCCCTCCATTGTTATGAATTCCGTTTTCATCACCAATTATACTACGTGTGTACCAGCGAGAGTAATAGCGTATTCCGATAAATAAAATTCAGGAATCAGCAAAAAATAATAACAATACATCAAGGGAGTTGTGACGATTGGAAAATAAATTGAATACGATCATTTGGCTGATTATCGGGAGTACCGTGATTTCGTCTATCTTTAGTATTATCATGCTGACACTTACCATCCAGCATGATCAAAAACAAACAAGCGAAAAAGGCTCCGATTAACCAGCCGAAGGAATGAACCATTGGGCAGGACCGCCCATGAGGATGTTTATAAAGAATTCTCTTCCAAAAAACCATAAGAAATCCCTGAGAGCCGGTTGATCGAACCACTGCTCTCAGGGATTTTTTATCTAACGTTTCCATACTGCCTTAACGGAAGTATATACCGCCCTAACGCCAGGTTATACTGCCCTAACTCCGACATATACTTCCCTAACGCAGGACTATTCTGACCTAACGACGTAATATAACGCCCAAACGAAAAAATTACTGGGTTAACTCGTTGCTCGTTGTTTCTGCTCAACGGACTGGGGCTGGCTTTTTTCTTCTTCCTTAAAGGCCTTCTTCATCCGAAACGGTGTAACAATTAGCACGGCAATCAGCGTCAACCCTAGATAGCCGATCAGCGGATAGAAGTAGGCAACCAGTTTGGTAAACCCGAAGAAGCTGACAATAAAACCAACGACCATCGTACCGGTGAAAAACACCTTGAACTGTTTGGTTTCAACGGTAGAAAATCTGGCAGCGAACGAATAGAACATACTGAGTGCTGTATTGAAAATCATGGCAAAAACGACGATCGACATGATTACCCCTAGTACCGGTGATACATCATTGACGATGGCAAGCATCGGCATGTCTGCTTGTCCAGCGTACTCCACTTTCGTAAAAATAGCCAGGTTACTTAATATAATGAGAATACCAATACCAAGACCACCGAACAGGCCTCCCAGCGCCGCTGTTTTACGGTTGGTCTCTGCTCCGCCCATGACCAGCGCCATCGATGCCCCTACGGCGATGTTGAACGATACATAGTTGATAGCAGAGATGAACCAGTTCGGCAATGTCGTCGTTAACTCGTTAGCCTGACTGTCCAACTCAGCAAATGATCCGTCTGCGGTCATAAAACTGAAAACGGAAATAAGCAAGACAAACAAAATGAGGAATGGCGTAATTCCTCCGATGATATTGACAACACGGTCAACCTTTAACATTCCAGCCATCAATACAAGCAGGGTCATAAGGATGGTTCCTGCAACTACCGGTAATCCAAACTGTTGATTAAGATTGGAACCTGCACCGGCAATCATGACTACCCCGACACCAAACAAAGTGAAAATAAGTACATAATCAATGATGGTTCCTAATACTTTACCACTTATTTGGTAAATGACTTCCTTATGGGAAGTGGTTTTCACTCGACTTCCAATCCATACGAGCGCCATCCCTGCATAGGCGAATAAAGCGGTGGCAAGAATTGCCCCGATAATTCCCATGATACCGAAGCTGGTAAAATATTGCAGTACTTCTTGTCCAGAGGCAAAGCCAGCCCCGACAATCACGCCGATAAAAGCGCTTCCAATTATTAGTGCTTGTTTCATATGATGTCCTCCTGTCCACTCTTGGGTAACAATATAACATCTGGCAGATGAATTTTATTTGTAAATATACTAAAATAAAAAAGCAGTGATTTGTGTATTTACCCAAACGAAATTAAAGGAGCGGGCAAATGACTCTACATCCAGATATACTGAAAGACCGACTAAATGAAAGTCATGTATCCATCGAAGAACTTGCCGATCGTATTGCCGATATTTTTAATTGCCCTATTACCATAGAAGATTCCAACCACAGCCTTGTCTCTTACAGCCGGCATTCCAGTAATATCGAAATTCTAAATATACGTTCGATACCTTTGTAATCGGATCTGGCAATCGTTTTGCACACGCGGCGTCGTTGGCAGTGGCGGAAGCACCGGCCAAAGCCTATAACCCATTGTTTATTTATGGAGGAGTAGGTCTCGGAAAGACTCACTTGATGCACGCAATCGGTCATTATGTATTGGATCATAATCCAAACGCAAAAGTAGTCTCGACGAGGTACGTGTTGCCACCATTATTAACCGCAAAGTTCCCGATAAAGTGATTAACGGGTTATGGAAAAACGGGATTATGCCTAGGCTGCTGGACAGTGATGACCCTGTTGTCATTCCCGAGATGAAAGAAACGGGGCTTGGCAATCGGGTTGCGATCTCGATTCGGAAAAATAATGAAATACTGGGGTTCATTTGGGCACATGTCTCAGACTCTACTTTTTCAGATGAAGAAATCCAATTATTCAAGGAAGCATCACTCTATGTAAAAAAGTTCCTTCTTCAACGCAGAAAGCGGCGGAGGAAGTCAGAGGAAGGATATAAAGATTTTTTCTGGCAGTTGCTTCGAGGTGACTTGCGGGACAGTGATGAAATTCATCAAAAAGCGAAGCAGTACAATATGAACCTGGAAGGTAATAAAGCGATTGTAATCCTAAATTTTTCCGATGTGGTAACCGAACAAATGGAGAAACACGCCTATTATTTAGCAGAAACACAGGTGAAAGTCTCTGTAATTACACGACTGTTCGATGATGATGATTTTATTATGCTGGTCCGATTAAAAGAAGACGAGTCTCCCAAACAAACTTTACTCGAATTTATTCAGCAATTCATCATGAAGATGACCGGCCAATTACAGTTACAGAATGTTCATGGTTCAGCTGGAATGACCTATCCATCCTCGCAAAAGATCGTCCATTCCTATCATCAGGCGACGGAAGTATTGCGGTTAAAGAACAAGTTTCCGGAAGAACTCGCGGATGTATTTTTATATGAAGATTTAGGAGTCTACCAATTTATTGAGCGGTTAAATGAGTTCCAGAAAAAGAACCACTATCAGAACAGTCAAATTGAAAATCTCCGCCGATATGATGAAGCCAACCACACCTTTCTCCTGCATACGTTAGAAACGTACCTGAAAAATGACAACAACGTGTACCAGGCGGCGAAGGAGATGTTTATTCATCCGAACACCATGAACTACCGGCTGAAGCGGATCCGGGAAGTCGGCGGAATCGATCTCAAAGACCCAAACCAAAAGGTGAGCCTGTTTCTGGACTTAATTACAGATAAGCTGGATTGACATGCTTTGTGCAAATACACAAAGCATGTTTTTTTTATTTAGCCATTTGCCCGATGAAACCGCTTTAATAGAAAGTTACGATGAACAGGAAAAGAAATTAACGAAGGAGAGATGAATCGTGATCATTGGTGTACCTAAGGAAATAAAGAACAATGAAAACCGTGTAGCTATGACCCCAGCAGGAGTCGTTCACCTGATAAATGCCGGACAAACCGTCTATATTGAAAAAGGAGCCGGTTTGGGAAGCAACTTCAAGGATGAAGAATATGTAGAGGCTGGTGCGGAAATCATCGACCATGCTTCTGATGTATGGGCAAAAGCGGATATGATTATGAAAGTAAAAGAACCACTAAAGGAAGAATACCAATATTTCCGTAAAGGACTTATCCTGTTCACCTACCTGCATCTGGCCGCGGAAGCCGAATTAGCAGAGGCATTAATCGAAAACGAAGTCACTGCTATCGCTTATGAAACGATTACGGTTGATCGCACGTTGCCACTGCTTACCCCGATGAGTGAAGTTGCCGGTCGGATGGCTTCCCAGCTTGGAGCGCAGTATTTAGAAAAGTCCCAAGGCGGAAAAGGAATCCTCCTTGGCGGCATTCCGGGAGTAAAACGCGGTAAAGTCACCGTCATTGGTGGCGGTGTAGTAGGTACCAATGCAGCTAAAATAGCTCTTGGATATGGAGCGGAAGTTACCATCATCGACCTGAACCCTGCCCGTCTGCGTGAACTGGATGATATTTTCGGCTCCAGTATCAATACGGTTATGTCCAATCCGCTTAATATCGCAGAAGCAGTTAAAGAATCTGACCTGGTTATCGGCTCCGTATTGATTCCAGGAAGAAAAGCTCCAAAATTGGTATCCGAGGAAATGGTTCAATCCATGAAGCCGGGATCGGTTATTGTTGATGTAGCCATTGACCAGGGTGGAAACTTCGAGACAGTCGACCATCCAACAACCCACGATGAGCCAATCTATGAAAAACACGGCGTACTTCATTATGCAGTAGCAAACATCCCTGGCGCTGTGCCACGGACAGCTACCGTGGGACTAACGAATGTTACTGTTCCGTATGCGGTCCAAATTGCTTCCAAAGGTGTGACCAAGGCTGTTGAGGATAATGGAGCTATCCTTTCAGGGCTGAACGTCGTCAATGGCAAAGTGACGTATGAAGCTGTCGCACAGGATCTTGGTTACGAGTATGTTTCTCCAGAAAGCGCATTACGCGAAGCGGAACTCGCTTATTAATCGAAAAGTATCCTGCCGTCATAGTGACAGACAGGATACTTTTTTACCATTATCATCGACTAAGGGAGGGAACCCAATGCATCAAGGAAGTTATCGTCAGGCGTGGGCGGAAGTCTCCCTGGAAGCCTATCGGGAAAATGTGCTGGCCTTCAAAAAACATATTCAACCGAACACAAAACTGATGGCCGTAGTCAAAGCCGATGGTTACGGACACGGAGCGGAAGCAATGGCAAAAGAAGCAGTTGCTGCCGGTGCTGATTACCTGGCTGTTGCACTCCTGGAGGAAGCGGTTCAGCTTCGCGAGGCAGGAATCGATGAACCGGTCCTTGTGCTCGGCTATACGCCGCCGGACGCCGTGGAAACAGCGATCACCCAGGAAATCACCCTCACTGTTTTTACAACAGAGGCAGCGGAAGCCGTACGAATAGCAGCGGAGTCTCTGAAAAAGACCGCACGCGTGCACCTGAAAATAGAAACCGGCATGAACCGGATTGGAATTATAGAAGAAGAGCAGGCGCTGCAGATTATCGAAGCCCTCACCTCCGATTATGTTCTCATCGAAGGGGCATTCACCCATTTTGCAGATGCCGATAATCCGGATCCCGCCTATACGAAGGAACAATTTACGGCCTTCTGCCGGTTTGTTGATATTTTAGAAGATCACGTAACTATCCCAATCAAACACTGCTGCAATAGCGCAGCGACAATCGCTTACCCTGAGATGCACCTGAATATGGTGCGGGTCGGAATCAGCCTGTATGGATTGTATCCGGAAGAGCATTTAAGACCACTCATTTCCTTGAAACAAGTCATGAGTCTGAAGGTCAAACCCGTACTGATGAAGACACTGGAAGCGAATCAGACGATCAGCTATGGCCGCACGTTCACAACAGCCCAAACCAGTACCATCGCTACCCTCCCGATCGGATATGCCGACGGCCTTTCCCGTTCCCTTTCCAATAAAGGCGATGTCACGGTCCGTGGCAAGAGAGCCCCGATTGTCGGAAGAATATGCATGGACCAGACGATGATCGATGTCACGGAACTCGGCGAAATAAATGAAACAGATACCGTCACCGTCTTCGGCGAACCATCGGAAGGTTTTATTTCAATGGGAGAAGTAGCCGATCATATGGGAACAATTCATTACGAAACAGCTTGTCTGATCGGAAAACGCGTCCCTCGCGTCTATGTAAAAAACGGAGAGCTTACTGGAAAAAAATTATTAAGACTAAAGACTGCCGATAAAATGCATAAGTAAAATCTTATGGCCCCGCAATCTATCAACAAAAATAACCCAGACAATTCACACAAATTGTCTGGGTTTTCTATCCTTTTCCATATGAAAAGTAGAAACTTTCTTCACCACTCGCCTGTATGCAGTTTAAAGGAAACGTTCGTGAATGAATATTAACGTGCCATGGACAGGCTCTTAATATATCTACCAATTAACCAATAGTAATAGATGAAGCACCTCATTTCCGCCAAAAAGCGGAATAACCCTCTTTATCTTTAATATTAAACTCAATCATTTTCTCCAATAAGGAATAATCAACTGGACGATTCCACGGCATGCGCACTAACTGTTTCGTGTGATCGTAGCCAGCTTGTTTGATTTCATCTGAAAACTGTTCAATCCCAGCCTGTTCCGGCGCAACGGCCAAGTGTTTTTTGGCTACACTGAAAGCAATAATAAAGGTTCCGTGATCCGTAAACATCGGCTGATTCCATTTTACTTCCCGCTTTAATTGCGGGAATTTCTCCGAAACCCACTGCAGCACTTCCTCCGTCTGGTCGCGGTGGTCCGGATCATCGATCTTCGCCAAAAACTCCTCAAACTTTTGCATCTCATTTCCTCCTCATCATTCCAACGGTTCTGATGTCACGATGATGCCATCTTCATCGACATACACATAATCCCCCGGATTCCATTCGGTATTCCCAAACGCTAACGGGATATCTGTCTTACCCTTGCCTTCTTTCTTACTTTTTAATGGAATTGTGCCTAAAGCCATGACACCAACATCCGCTTCACAAACTTCCAGGCGATCTCTTATGTAGCCATTGACGATAATCCCGGCCAACCCTCGATCTGCGGCGATTTCTGCCAGGTTGCCTCCCAACAGTGCGCAGTTTTTCGAAGCCATGCCATCGACAACTAATACGTTGCCAGCCGGAATCGTCTCCAGTGCTTTCCGAACAAGCACATTATCATCTCTCACCCTTACCGTTGAAATCGGGCCAAAAAAGCTTTTCTTTTTACCAAAGCTAACATAAGCTGGATCGACGATACGAATCTTTTCCGGATATTGATCACATAAATCGGTTGTTTTCATAGTCATTTTTTCTGCCTCGCTTTCTACTTGGTTTATCCCTGTATCTATTTCTAGAAAAATGCAAAAATTCCTGTTTACATTTTCATTTCTAAACTGGACAAACTAACCTTCTAAAGGAGTGAGCGCATGAATTTTTCAGGAGCAATCATAGCCGGCGAGTTCGACCACGGCAGTGACGCCTTTATTTTACAGCAGGTGAAGCAGTTATCCACTACATCTTCTCTTAATAAAGATCAGTTCGATGCGATTTACCACTATCTGATAATGAACCAGGATGACTCCGGCGGCCAGGTACTATCCTTGAATGACCAATTACTGGTTCGCCTGAGTCAGGAAGAGCTGCAGGAATTCATCGCCGATTTAGACCGGATTAAAAATATCTTTTGGAGTTAGGTAGGCAACTTCTGACTTAACGAAGGAAGGTTCTGACCTAACGCAAACACCTTCCGACTTAACGTTTTGCCAGGGTTAAAATTAGCATGAGCGAGGAATTTTCTTATCGTTCTCCTAAACTTTATAATGAAATTGTACAGGTTATTGACTATAAAGGAGGTTTTATTTTGAGTAAAGTAGCGATTGTAACCGGTGGCGGCAGTGGCTTGGGTCAATCGACAGCACTTCGCTTGGCTGAAGAAGGCGTGAACATTGCTGTCGTTGATATTGATGAAGAAGGCGGCAACAAAACCGTAGACATGGTGAAAGAAACCGGTCCGGACGCCATTTTCATCCAGTCTGATGTTTCAAAAGCCGAGGAAGTTAAGAATTACGTGGATCAAACCGTGGAGAAATTCGGTACCATTGATTATTTCTTCAATAATGCCGGAATTTCCGGAAGCGGTGCCTACTACCTGGAAACCGATATCAATGAAATCGAAAAAATCGTCGGGATCAACCTGATGGGCGCCTTGTACGGGATCCGTTATGTAGCGGAAGTCATGGTGAAAAATGGCGGCGGAGCGATTGTTAATACAGCCTCCAGCGCTGGTGTCATCGGACAGGACACCGTCGTGACATACTCTGCAACGAAACACGGAATCGTTGGAATTACCAAAAGCCTCGTTGCCGAATATGCCAAAGACGGCCTGCGCGTAAATGCCGTCGCTCCAGGCCCGACCGAAACACCGATGGTCAAATCCTACTTTGATGCTAACCCGAAAATGAAGGAAAGTGCAGAAGCGGGCATCCCGCAAAAACGTCTGGGAACACCAGAAGAAGTGGCCGAACTGGTCTCATTCCTATTAACCTCCAAAGCTGAATATATCAACGGAGAAGTCATCCGGATAGACGGTGGCTTTACGAATACCAAATAAACAGCAAAAACGCTTGGATTGACGTCAATCCAAGCGTTTCTTTATATTTCTTTTTTCATACGCAGCCATAACCAGGCGATAAAATTCGCCGGCATAAAAAACAAATTCCCCTGTGAATTCATGTGCAGCAGCTCTTCCTGGAATTCCATCTGATCGAAATACTTATCCTGGGACAGTTTTTTCTTGTTCATCTCTTCCTTAATTGCTCGTAAATAACGAACCTGGATGGGAATCATAATCATCGTAACTATAAGGAAGACACTGAGTAATATCCAAACGAACAGCTCCATGCCCATCCCTCCACTTTCCTGACCTAATAAGATATACGAATGGAATCAGGATTTGTTTCATTTAAAATTCAATACCAAACTGCTCTTTTGCCAGTGCTCGAAATTCTGTATTGTCTATGTCCCTCTTCTCTTGCTTCCCATCTATCCACTCTGTATAAGAGGAATCGGTCAATGTGTTGCTGCCTCGATCTGTCAGCTTAACGGCCAGTGGATTTTGATTAAACGGAGAGTTATCGTCCGTTTCAATGATTTCCTGCACTTCATTCAGCTCAGCAACTTCGGTCACCGGCCGGGTAGTATCAAAAGTATACCCGATCTGCCAGTCACTCTGTTTACGATTGAGCCTCATTTCCAGCACATAATTTCCATACTTCGTGTCTTCCAGTTTTACCCGGTACTGGCCATTCTCAGAACTCACCGTTTCACCTGTCAGAGGGACCGGGCGAAGCGGTACGTTGCCCCCAAAGCCGGTATCGACCAGCCAGGATTTCCCATCTTGTTCAAGGATGATGGCAACGTGCGTCCTCCCAAGATGTGTCCAATCCTGCTTCGCTTGCACAAAAACTTCCCCGCGTACCAGCTGGACATCAAAACCATTTTCGAGAAGGAAAAAATAAAGTAACGGATTGAGCTCGTAACAGACACCGCCTTCCTTTTCCTTCAGTAACTTCGTAACAAGATTTTCTTTTGTCAGGGGGAGTGTTGTCCTGGACAAAATCCGTGCGTTTTCAAAAGGAAACGTCCGTCCTGTTTTTTCAAGCAATTCACCGAGCGAATCCATCGTGAGCGTTTTATCTTCAGCCATGCCGATTCGCTTGCGAAATAAATTATTACATTCTGTCATGATCGTACCCCCGATCACCTGAAAGTTTTTGTTTGTCAGTTCTCTCCCATTATAGAGGTTTCATCCAGGCTATCCCAGCGAAATACCTCCTTAATGGGGCAACATAACGACCTAACTCCAGCCTATACCGCCCTAACGAAGCAACATAGCGACCTAACTCCAACATATACCGCCCTAACGCGAACATATACCTCCCTAACGAAAATTAGCACATACAAAGAGCCCGGCAGTAAAAAGCCGGACTTTTGTCAAAACGCGCCGGAGCCTCCCCCGCCGCCTCCAACACCAGCACCACCACCGGCAGAACCCATTCCGCCAGTAGCCGCTGATACGGACGCGTGCTTATCGGCCTCTTGGAAACTGCTCTGCATCGTGGCGGCCAGCAGCATAAAGATAACCCAATCGTTTCCTGACCCCGCGAAGGCACCCGACGGCTGTGAAGATAGATTTCTTTTCCCCATCCCTACCTGATAGAGTAAGGCAGGCACTTGATCTTCTTCCTCCCACTGCTTCCATTGCTCACCCAGCTTCAATGGCTGCAGTTCCTGCTTGATTCGCTGTCCTTCCACCGTTAAAGGCTGGTACGCAATAGTAAACGCGACGAAGAATGCAAATAACACGAACGCTGCAATCATCCAGCTAAATACACCAAACACTGGAAAAACGATCATGAATGGCAATGTAACAAACGCCGCAATCCCTGCCATCCAGCGCGGTTTCGTATTGGTTTCATACAATTCGTGCTGGCGGAATTCCCGCCTGACCGATTCCCTCCACGCATTAAAATCCTTCCGGTAGCGTTCATGGTTATCCTTATTTTTTGTATAAGACTCCAGATCGTCGACGTGAAAATTGCCATCCTCGCCGATTTTATCAAATAACCAATGGATCAAGCGGCTCTCATGGTCAAACTCGGTATCACGGTTCACCACTCTGAATTCCTTTTCTGACAGTTTCTCGATATGGCCTTTTCTAACCAGCTCAAGTAACGCCGGCGTCAATGCTTTCGTGTTCACCTGACCATGGCTTGAAAATGCGAGCATAGCCGGAAGACTCATAGAAGTCTTCGGAAAACGGCCAGTTCCACTGATTTGCCGCTTCGCTTCCTGTAACGTTTCCTGTCTCTTTTTCCATGCCTGAACACTAATGACGAAAGCAATTAGCAGTAATCCGCCGATAATAAACGGACCCAAGCGATTCCAGCGCTCCCGCTGCTCCAATTTTGCCGCGATCTGTTCATCCAAAGCTTCTTTGTCTGCCTGGATCGTATCGAGCATCGCCTTGTCACTTGTTACCTGCGCATTAGGAAACAGGCTCGCAACATAAGCAACCCGGATATCGCCGTTTTTACCGCTCGATACGTTTCCGAGCTGGAAGGTCACTTCTCCTTCCCCGGACACTTGTGCTGTATCATAAGCCTCATCGAACCCATAAGCCGCTTTCACCTCTGTCGGCTCCGGCGGAACAATGGTGATCGTCATATTCTCGTAGTCAGACTCATTACTTTTATCGAAAAATGGCCAATAAAACTCCGCAACGTCCTGGAATACTTCGACCCCATTTTCTATCGTATAAAAAATGTCTATGGTGACTGTTTCATCTTCGCCAGTTCGATGAACCTTATAAAGCTCATCTTCCTGCTCCACTTTTAAATCCTTACCATGTTCCGATGCATGCACATCCGTGATCGCTGTGTCTTCTTTCGGAATCAGTGTTCTCGTGATTCCATTAAATTCACCTTCAAATCTATACGTATGTGTTTCTTTCACTTCCACATTTCCGTCTTTAAGCAGCTCAGCAGTAATCACTGTCCGGTCGATTTCATAATCAAGTGCCAACACACTCACCGGTAAGACCATAACAAACAGAAGCATCATCATCATTAACTTTTTCACGTTCGTCCCCCGCTTTCTATCTATTTCTACGGACTACTAAAGGAAAAAGTTTCAAAAACATCTGTCCCCTATCACTCTTCCGAGTAGGTATTCATACAAAAGAGGCTTCCACACGCAGGAAGCCCCCTTTTTCATTTCTTCTCTTTGTTCTAATCTAAACTCGTCAATGTTAGCTGCTTCTTACACAACGGAAACCGATGTTACCCGTCGAACTATCGATCGTATTAGAGGTACGGGCGGCTACACGGTAACGATTGCAATAGGATTTGTGACAGAGATAGGAACCTCCCCGCATTACTTTCGAGGAGGAAGAATTCGCATGTCCCTTTTTCTGAAAGGAATCCGAGCACCATTCCCAGACATTTCCTGACATCTGATAGAGACCGTATCCATTCGCAGGAAAAGCTGTCACTGGAGCCGTTCCCAAATACCCATCTTCTTTGGTATTTTCTTTTGGAAAATTCCCCTGCCATATATTACAGTAATGTTCGCCATTTGGAGTCAGCGTATCGCCCCATGGATAGCGTTTTTGTTCCAAACCTCCACGGGCTGCATATTCCCACTCCGCTTCGGTAGGCAGACGCTTCCCTGCCCATTCACAAAATGCAGTAGCATCATTCCAGGACACATGGATGACTGGATGATCCATCCTTTCCTGGATATCAGAACCAGGCCCTTCCGGCTGGAACCAGAACGCTCCTTCTGCAGCAAGCCACCATGGAGTATTGGGAACTTGTTGCACCTTATAAGAAAAATCATGAGGGACGAACAGGTAAAAGACAAATGACCAACCGTATTGTTCAGCTTCTGTTTTATACCCGGTTTCTTCTGTGAATTGCTGGAATTCAGCATTAGTTACGGTATGACTATCCATATAAAACGGATCCACTGTCACTTTTCTTACAGGACCTTCCCCATCCCAAGGAAACCCATCTTCATCTTCCGTTCCCATTAAGAAGTCGCCACCAGGTAACAATACCATTTTATCCTTAAATTTAGCTTCTTCTGCGGTAGTCCGAGTATTGAGCGTGCGTCCCTCCGGTGGTAATAACTCCATTTTGTCTCTGCTTGCTGCACAACAGGACGGTTGATTTTTTGGTTCTTCCCTCATGATTTTCTACTCCTTTCGTGATGCTTTTTCCTAAAAAGACAGGGATGTAATGACCGGGTAATGATCGGAAGGGAACCTGCCACCATAGGATGTTCTATCAATTTCAGTTTTGATACACTTGATTTCTTTGGTACAAAAAATATAATCGATCGGTTCCCCTTCCGTACCACCTTCAAACTGATGGAAAGTCCGTCCGGGATTGCCATCCAGCCAGTCATAGGCATCCTGAAATTGACACGTGTTTCCTTGGAGTGATACCTGCCCTTGCAAAAATTGAATCACATGATTGTCAGGCTTACTATTCAAATCGCCCATCAACACAATTGGTGTTTTCTTTTCTATGTATTGTTTATGAAGCCTTTTCCAAATCAAAGCGATACCGTTTTCCCTCGCCTGCTGGCTCACGTGATCAAGGTGGGTGTTGAAAACAAGGAAATTCTTATGCGGTTCTTCAATGAAACGGAACCTTCCCCAAGTGCAAATCCTTGGAAAGTCACTTTTCCAGCTGACGCTGTGAGGGACATCCGGCTGTTCAGACAGCCAGAACTGTCCGGAATCTACCACTTCCAACTGTCGATTATCATAAAATATCGGACAGAATTCATTGCTCATTCCGCCTCGCCTGCCTTCACCAATCCAACGGTAGTGAAATAAGGCACCCTCCAGGTTATTGATCATCAGCAATAATGCTTCCTGAGCACCGAACAACATCGGTTGATGCTTTCGAATGATCCTGGCTACTTTGTCTACCCTATTGACCCAGGAATTTTCACCATCCTGGGGAAGATCTACCCTTAAGTTAAATGTTACTAGTTTCCTATCCATTTGCACACCCACCTTCCACGTAAACCCTAGGTTTTTTTATTGATTTACATTGCTCCTTAATCGAGATGTAAAAAATGACATTCCTCGTTTGAAAGCGGTGAATCCATATAACATCGAACTCCAATCAATCAATGTAACCTTGGTCGGGTACCAGCGATCGGGCTGATCGAGATGCCACCAGGAATAGCGGTGTAAACCATAACGATAGGCAGCGCGAAGTTTTCTTTCGTCTTCTTTGTCTTCATCATTAGTGTACCCGTCATATGGCAAATGATTTTGATAGAGAGCATATAAATCGTAGATTCCCCCAGGATAGACTGGGAGAAAGCCTCCCACGATATAAGCAGAGGCTATATCTCCTGGTGAGTTGTTTACCTGATCGGCATGGTACCCGCCATGCAACCCATCGTTAGGACCCGCACCATACCCCCATACATAGGAAGGTACGTCGGTCAGCTCTTTCCATTTTAAGCGATCGGCCATGCAAGCGTTGTAGTAAAACTCCCGGTAAACAGCGCTTTCCGCATAGTCTGGCACAAGATAGAATGGAAATTGATGGACAAAGGATGATAGGAACGAATCTTTTCCATATTCACCGTTGGTATCAGTCAAGACTTGAAAGCCACGAAAGTCGACTTGTGGTAAGTCGGTCATTCTTTCTTCAGAGAAGTTGTTATGCCACAAGTCCCGAATGGCTTCATTACCAGGCTGACCTAACATGGCCAGATGGGCTACTAAAACATATTCATTATAAGCTGGAAGAGGCAGTGTTCCTTCCCCGTCCTTTACCACCATATTAATCGACCCAGTCTCGATATCAGCGACAACTACACTCCAGTCAATTTCATTTAAAAGCTCATTGGCCAATGCATCAATATCCGGGTCTGTGTTCTTAAAGTGCTGGCCGGCAAAAAGCGCGCCGGCAACTAACAAAGAAGTATCAATCGTCGAAATTTCAGAATGGAGATTTTCCCCGGTTTCCATATCTGTAAAGTGAGCAAAAAAACCGGTTTGCTCATCACGGGCGGGCTGGCAGCCTTCCGTTTTCCCAAGGGCAGTATTTATTGTCACCAAGGCTTTTTCAGCGGCTTTCTCGTCCCAGCCTTCCATATCAGCGACACAGAGGCCAATCAACCCTACACCTGTTGCAGCAATTGAACATTTTGACTCCGGGTTGTCTTCCAACGTTCTGTAACTATCTGCATACAGACCCGTCTCAGGATGACGGGATGCATCCAGCAAGCGATAGGAATCTTCATATTGACGATCGAAAAAGTCCTTTACTTGTTCTGGCAACTTTGTATAAAATGCTGTCGTATTCGTCATAAGTCGACTACTCCCTTAATGTATTATAGATCTTCTGAAATTTCTGGTGGCGTTGTTCCAGTCGGTCGGCTGCCTCATTACGGCCTTCTTTCCGAAGTCTTTCTACATAACCATGATAATTGCCCCTCGTATGGAAAGGTCCTCCTTCATGGATGACATTCCACATCGGATCGGTCGGTGAATCAGAGCTCGCCATCTGCTCTGCTACCCACTCATCAAGAAGCCGTAATCCTTCTCCTGCTATTTCCGGCTTTTCATCAACTAGATTGGTAGTTTCGTGGGGATCATTTTCAATATCAAACAGCATCAGTTCAGGGAAATCTTTCAAGCCATCATGATACGTACGAATCAACATCCAATTATCGAAACGAACACCGCGCTGGCAGCTCCATGCTGCCTGGCTGACGACAAGATAAGGACGTCCTGCTTCTTCCCCTTTTGTAATGGCAGGCAGAAAGCTCGTACCGTCCCATCGATCACGCAGTTCCCCTCCAACCAGTTCTGTTACTGTCGGACCGATATCGATTTGATAATGGAAATCCTCATCGACATGTCCTTCCTTTAAATCTGGTCCTGACATGATCAACGGTATCCGGCTTGTAATATGGTCTGCCGTCTGATGGTCGCCATAAACGTTCAACTCACCTTGATTTTCACCGTGATCGGCAGATATGATGATCATCGTCTCTTCTAGCATCCCCTCTTCTTCCAGGGCATCAAGCAGCAGACCGATATGATCGTCAACATGTCTGATGGCAGTATCATACCCATCGATCCATTGTTTAAAATCCTCGACAGAAGTAATTTCCTCTGGCAGATTCGGCATCAGGTGATTGGATGGAATTTCCCGAGCGCTCATCGGGCCAAAGCTTTGCCGGTGCTCCGCAATCATATCATCGGTGAGCCAATCAGGGGCTGGATCATTTTCAAATGGATTGCCGTATTCCTCCGGAGTCCGGTAAGGGGTGTGTGGATCCCAGAAATTCAAATATAAGAACCAGTCTTCTTTTTCCGTTCCTCTTCCTTTGATCCACCTCAATGCCTCGGATGATACATCTCCAGCCGTTTCTCCGGCATGCTTGCCTGTATCATGCATTTCGAGGAACCCTTCCAGCACATTCCACTTGGCATGACGGCCAGGGAATGGACTGATCATCGCGGTATGGTGACCTCTGAAACGAAGCTCTTCCACCCACGCCTGATAGGGACTGTGGTGATGGTTGAAGGGACGGTCGATTCCGATCGGCTGGACGTCCGCATTCAGTCCGCCATGGTTGATCGACCCAGTATGGATACCGAATCTCGACTGGAACATGGCATTTCGGGACGGGGCACACGGTGCATCGGAAGCGTAATAATTAGTGAACCGTACTCCTTTTTCTGCGATGCGATCAATATTCGGTGATGTGTTCCGGTGATAGCCATACACTCCCAGGTGGTCGGGGCGGAGTGAATCAATGTCAATGTAAAGAATTTTCATAGTAATCTTCCTTCCTATTAATTTCTATATTCAACCCGAAAAACTATCCAACTACTGAAACTTCACGACTAATCGATCATCCACTTTCGCATGCTTCTTCGAATAAAGACAAGTCACATCGCCTTCCTGACGAGCCGTATAATCATCACTTGCAGCTATTTCACGATCCGTCTTAATGGCGATAACATCTTCAGACTGGGTTAGACGGAACCGGATTGCATCATCAGCAACTTTCATTATTTCAGCAGTAGAATAACTGATTTCCACATCACCGAAGACCATATCGACAGGAAGCATTACCCCCTCTTTCGCCTGTAACTCCAGCTTGCGTCCATCAAATAACGGGACGCCTTCTTCATAGACATGCATCTCTTTATCAAAGCCATCTAAATTAAGGAGGTGGATGAACCTTTCGCCTTCTTTTGTAGCAGTCGATGTCATGAATACGCCGTGATACTTACTGTCATTCGTCAAGCTCGCCTTAGCACCCAGCTTCTCGATTGCAGTTTTGAAAAAGTCGATATCACAAGTATAAGGGGCTGCAATCACAATCGCCCTCCCCTTTCCTGCTTTGGTATCAAAACCGCACACCTCATCAGTCCCATAGACACGGAACAATGGCTCGGCTTGGTCGGCTATATCAAATACCTGGGCTTTATGCACACGCAATTCCGCACGATCTTTTGCCCAGCCATCTGCATACATGGATAAATCATAAGCAGGGCCTGCCTGACGAATCCCAGTCGGCTGTACTTCTAAAGCGTTCGCCAGGAGATCACAAGGGTTTCCTTCCATATCATAGGCAGGAAGTTCTCCGTAGAGGAGAAGACCACCTCCATTGTTCAAGTAATCAACCAGTTTATCCTGCACATGTGCCGCCATATAACGAGCGGATGGTATCGCAAGTACGGGCGTTTCCAATGCGTCCAATGATTTATTCTGGATATCTACGGAACCATAGCGATAGCCGGCAAGCAGCATGGCGCGGGCCATGTTTTCCCATGCCGCTGTTGAACGGTTTGCTCCCAGGTTCTGGTGGATGTCTCTCACCTTCACACTATCGGGATAGCACGCTTCCGTCATATAGTAATCCGGTATGAAGGCGAAGGCTACGTCATCACGTTCCTCCTCCATAACAGCAAGCTTATCGGAAACAGCCATAATGGTTTGTATGGAACGGGCCATTCTGGGATACGTGTAATTCAGTTCGCCTTCCGGGCTGATAGGAGCAGCGAACCCGTGCCGTTCCCCGGTGGAAGCGATCCTGTCATTGCCATCATCCCGTTTTTCACTAAGTCGATAGTTTCTGCCGCCAGTCAACAGATAATAGTTAATCAGACGGTTCCCCTGTGCGATGCACATCCTCGCTTTGAAGTCAGAAGCAGAGGGATCCAAACGCCCACTAAAGTTGTTACCGAAGTTTCCATCCCCGCAGTTGAATTCAACAGAAGTCAACGGCTGGTCCGGGTTATGGACAGCATCCATAAAGCCATTGATCAAGTATAGATCCTGAAAGCTTTCCATATTTAAGTCCCCAAAATAAATATCCGATCCAGACAGATAACCCGGGTCCTGGGTATAGGATTCATATAATTGGCTGATACCAATCGGGTAGGTGAAACCCCGGCCGCCTCCAGTTCCATGGATGTTGACGACAAACGGAACATCTTTGACGCCGAACGCTTGTGCATATTCCCTTAATGCAGCTATATAGTTTGCGAAGCGGTTTCGCATATAGTATCCGAGATCGATATGGAGTTCCGCTGCGTATTGCTCTTTCGGTGAACGTATCGCTGTAAAACATGCCTCGGAGTGATCCAGTTGAAACGGATAACGTTCTTGTAAAGTCGCTTCATCGTATCGTTCTTTCAGCCAGCCTGCAAAGTTACGGAGGACATGATCGGTCAAATCCGGGCAGTTACTGACCCAGGAAAGCATCCCGACTTCATTATCCAGCTGGATGCCAATAATGTTTCCTCCATTCGGTTGCAGCCTCGGAACTG
Source organism: Thalassobacillus sp. B23F22_16 (assembly GCF_043496955.1). NCBI lineage: Bacteria > Bacillati > Bacillota > Bacilli > Caryophanales > Bacillaceae > Thalassobacillus > Thalassobacillus sp. B23F22_16. Next base: position 126,485 of record NZ_JBIEKD010000001.1, read on the forward strand.
TGAGTTCCAAGACAGCCTGATACCATTTCTTCGTTTCTTTCAAAAAATTCGGCGCCATGTAGTCCAGTGTCTTCGCCAATGTTTTCTTGCCATCCCATGTTATCGGGACAATTTCCGGGTGCTTCTCGATCACCCAGTAAGGGATTCCTTCATTCTTCATCTCTGCCATGATGAATGGCCCCGGTCGTAAGAAAAAGTAAAGGTCATTGTCAGCACATAAGTCGATGAACCCTGCTAAATCCAGTTCCGGCCGAGTTTTTCCGTACAGGTCAACCTCCCCTTCCACTTCCTCATGAGCAAGCCAGGGGACATAGGAAGCGACCGCATTACAGCCGGCATCTTTCAGTTTATCTATGCGATCCTGCCATTCTGATGGGTCGAGGCGGTAATAATGAATTTCCCCGCACATGATGATTTTCGGCTCTCCATCAATCATTATCTGCTTATTCTTAATCTCAATCACGTTACCTTCTCCCTCCTTATGAAAATATGATGGATGAGGCCCCCTATTCACAGAACAAGAGGCTTCACCGGCTAATTTATAGGTAAATAGCTATCACATTACTTTCTTTATTTAGTTTACTTTCAACTTCCTTGCTGCTGATTCTGACTCCGCCTTCGCGGTAGATATTTTTAAGCCGTTCGGCATTTTCTGCCGGCTGACCATTGATGGCGACACGTTTTTCTCCATCGTTAAATTGATAGATAAAGGTGACGGCTTTACCATGCCATTGGAAATCAAATGTTAAGCCGTTAAAGTCGTCTGGAAGTACCGGATCGATGACAAGGTCTCCTTCTTCCTCACGAATGCCGAGGCAATTGGAAATCAATTGATTCATATAGATGCCAGGCCCACTGGAATAGATGCGCCATCCACCTTTGACTGGAACGGAACCGTCACGGAGCTTGTCAAAGTTTTCATCCGCTTCATAACGTGTGTTGAACTTCCCATCTGAACTGCTGAAGTAGGCATTGCTTTGTCTGATTTCCGCATTTGGAACGACATCTCTGATCCCGATCGGATTTATCATTTGTAACCCCTGCCACACTTCCTCTTGTTTCCCGAGTTTTGCCATTGCCTCGACGAAACGGATATGGGCATGGACATATTGCAGCCCGATTTCACGGCCGAAGTTGGAGGCTTGTTCGGCACGTTTGAAATGTGTGCTGACTCCTCCGATGTAATTGGCAGGACGGTTCATCAAACGTACACCATCAGGACAATATAGTTTTTCCTTGATCAATTGATAGTGTTTCTCTGCCTGTTCCGCATTCAATAATTCACTGATGATGCTTCGCTGCATCGGCAAAAGACGATAGTCGATACCTGTCTTTTTGTCTTCCGGATGGAGCATCATTTCTGCTTCCCCTGGCTTTTCCATAAAGACAAACCCTGGGAGTACATCTGTTTTCAGCATATACTTTTTATAGTCTTTTTCAATCCCAGAGGCGATGGAGGCCAGTTCTCCTGCATATTGTTCGTCGTAGGCTTCAAGGACTTCAGCCAGCTTGTCCACCACTTGATAGGTCAGGGCAACTGTCCAGCTGCTCACCATGAACTGCTTCAACTGGGCGTTTGCAGGCTGCAAGGTGTCATCCCAATCCCCGTCACCATAAGAAGATAAATATGTGTCATGCAGGAAATGTTCTTTGATGTAATTGATTTCCTTTTTCGCGTGATCAAGGATTGTTGCCGTCTCTTCTGTCAGCTCAAAACCTTCGTCCCGCTTCGAGTATGGAACCCTTTCTTCCAGCAGATTATAATCCCCGGTTGCCGCTAAGTAATCACCTAACACTTTCAGCGGCCAGACGATGACATCCCCGTGGCTCTCGCCTGCCTGAATATGCGCGTACTTATCGAACATGAACCATTGCGGCCAGTTTCCATCTTCTTCAAATTGATGCGTATATACCGTCTTTATGATTTCCTTGACCGACGTATAGTTTTGCGTCGCCATGAAGTATTCCGTCGGACCTTGACAAACATCCCTGGTTCCCCAGGCCGCCCCGCTATATTGTTCTAATCCATGGGGTACGGAGAAATGAACGAGCATATTATGGGTATACCACCAGGCGAGTGCATTCACTTTATCCATTTCCTCCGTGATTTCACCTTTGCTGGAAAGTCGGAAACCGTTCATCACTTTACGATAGTAGCTGCGATATCTCTCAATTTCTTCAACTGCTGATCGTTCCTCGACAGGCAGCTCTTTCGCGTGAAGCTGCCCCTGAAAAATCATAGTCCAGTCACTGGAATCTTCCAGTTCACAGACAACAAGGGAAGCTGCTCCTGGTTTTACATTCGTAACAAGCTTTTGTTCATCCACTAAATCGAATGTTGTTCCCTCCACATGAAGCTTGTAAGTAAGATTCGGGTAAATGCCAGCAGTCATGGAAGACTCATCTGCGGTAATCGTAATCACTTGACCGTCTCGATCCACATGATACGGTACTTCATATTCGTTTGGATGCATAACGACCTGGTTCGTCACCATGTAGCGATATTTCTGTCCGCTTTCTGTTTGGACATGCAGTCGCACTTCCGGTGTATCTACTGTTGTGTAGCTGGTAATGATGAACATGTCTTTATCTGTTTTATAGTACCAGCGGGCATAATTAAAGCCGATTTCATAAACGGACGGCAATGTCAGCAATTCATAAGAACCCTCGATTTCAACATAAATCCGCTGTCCTGACGTTTTCAACACATTTAGTGCATTGCGTGCATTAGTTAAAAGTTTGTTGAAATTGGTATTACCGACTACCAGTTGCGCATTGAAAATGCCGTACATCCAGGATGTAGAGGTGATCGTATCTTCTTTGAGCCGGTCATTCAAACCCGACATCACAATATGGCCGTGTGGACGTTCTAACAGCCGTTCTTTTTCTTTCAAAACTACATGTTCATGGGTATCAGTAAAAAAGGACAACAATTCATTGCCTTCCCATTCTTCCTGATGGCGGTTCGGATAATAGTGATTGATATCATCGAGGCTCATCGTTTCCCCGACAATATTGCTTCCGATGCCGGAAGCTTTACTCACCTTCTCCGCAGGTGCTTGAGGTGAAGCTTCCTTCGCTTTCACCTGGGCCCAGGCTTCATTGATGATTTCCTGGTATTCCAACTCAGACACTGCCTCTTCTTGATTTCCCCGAAAATACCCATAAAAGACAAATTCACGGGAACCAGCCAACATCACTTTTTCCGATTGCAAAGCCGTATAGGCAAATTCATATTGATACACTTCATTAGGAAGTGTATCCTCAGTTAAAGCAGCTGGTCGATCTGTTTCTTTATAGGTTTTTCCGAAGAATTGGAATCCGTCTGTTGCATAACCGACTGTCGGGGTCAGCGATCCTTGCTGTAAATACGGAAAACCGGTCGATTGCTGTTGGTTTTGACGGGAACAGACCACAAATCCTTTCTCGTCATCCTCAAATATCCGGTGATCGATATATTGGGAGATGTACGCTTCATTATTCCTGAGGGCACCTTTTTCTGCTAGCCCAATATCCTGTCCATAGATGACGTCGACTTCTTTTCCATCGCCATCCACCTGGACGTCCCAAAACCAGACACCGTGATCCGTCAAATGAAAATCAACCGTATAATCGATGTCTTCAACCGTACCCGTCCATGTTACCTGGTCGTCACCGAAAGCCACTTCACTTGGAGAAGCTGTACCTAGTAAGGGATAAGCCTGAATACCGTTTTCCCTATAGATTCGTAAGTAAAGGTTATTCAACGACCCATCCACAGGATTAGATATCAGCTGGTTGATCATGACAGACTGGAAGGTCGCTTCCTGAATATCACCGCTTGGCAAAAAAGAAAAACAATAATTTCCCGCTGTCAGTTTAAAAGTAGAGTCTATCGTTATCGTCACTGCGCATTCCTCCGTTTATGTTCATGTGAAATCATTAATTGAAACGTTTCAATTCATTTCTAAAAAAAACTATTGATGATAATAATTGTTATGGATGGTGAGGGAATTCATGCTAAAATGAGCTAGTCAATACATTAGAAATAACAACAAATGCCTTTCCCTACAAAGAATCAGAGTCTTTAACACTTGACACTGGTTCCATTCAACTCATTTAACAATAAGGGGAAGGGAAATGGTGAGACTCCTGCGGGATAAGCGTATTAGGTGAGACCCCACAGGGCGATAGCCCGAGGAGGCTCAGCGTACGCCCACGAAAAGGTAGTAATGCGTAATCGCCTTGGGAGACACGACACGCATAAGCAGAACAGCAAAAGGGAAGTGATCTTTCTTCCCGTTGATGGACTGCTTATGACGCAAGTGTCTAGGCGATGGAGCTGGAAAGCGAGCCATTTCCCTGACCCGATTCTACCAATATGATATTGGAACCAAAATCTCCTACTGATATGAAAAGTTGTCATTCTCCTGTGATACCGGAACGGTCCACTCCTTCGACAAACCATTTCTGTGTAAAGAAATAGACGATCAAGAGCGGCAAAATTGAAAGCATCGTGCCGGCCATACTGATTCCTTCGTTGATGTTTTGCGTCGAGGTGTCTCCTGCATACAGCTGCTCAAACGTCGCATTGAACTTCCCTAACTCAATCGGTAACGTTGTCAGCGCATTCCCAAAGTAGAGACTGGCGAGCGCTGTTTCATTCCAATACCAGACGAATGAAAAGAGGAAAGAAATGATGATTGCCGGAACAGCCATCGGAATAGCAATCGTAATGAAAATACGAAAGTTTCCTGCCCCATCCAAATGCGCCGCTTCTTCCAGCGCCTTTGGCATCATCCGGAAAAATTGATAGAAAATCAGGATGAAAATCGCACTGTTCAAACCCTGCCCGAACAAAGCCGGAAGTAAGAATGCGAGAATACTACCGATCAACTCCAGCTCATTGAAGAATACATACCTCGGTATCAACAGCACCTGAGGCGGTATTATAAACGTGATCAGCACCAGGACGAGTAATATTTTTTTGAGCGGAAATTCGAACCTGGCAAACCCATAACCGATCACCGCTGCTACCGCTGTTTGTGCAAGTGCTGGAATAACCGTTACGTACAGTGTTTCCAGTAAAGTTGGAAATAGATTCAACACCTTGTAGGCGACCTGATAATTTTCCGTGTAAACAGTAGATGGAATCCAGCTGATCAATGGATTCAACAGATCTTCTAATGACTTGAAGCTGTAAGAACCCATGTAAATGATTGGAAAAAGATAGACAAATCCTATTCCGATCAAGAGGCTGTAGACAGCGAGTTTAAACAACAGCCCATTATTTCCTTGTACCCCGAGCAGGTAAGCCTTCGCTTTCGTCGAATATTTATCGATCCTTTTTCTTTGAGCATGGGACAGCCTGGTATCCAACATGTTCATCCCTCCTTTAATTGTATTTTTTATTACCCCTGGCAGCCATGACCCCTACACTGACAGCTAATACTAAAGCGATGACTAGAAAGTACATCCACGATAATGCCGAAGCGTAACCAAAGCCGGTTGAAATTTCGAACATGTTCGCCTGGATATGGTCTACTACTGGATTCAATGCGAATACCGAGTAGGTGACAATCGTATAGATCAGATTGACGATGATCATTGGATAAAGCGTCGGTAAGGTCACTTTCCAAAAACACTCCCAGTTGGAGGCACCATCGATTTTTGCTGCTTCATAGATCTGCTTGTCCGTCTTTTGCAATGCCGCTAAGAAAATCAATATTTGGACACCTGAATACCAGAGAATGATGATGAGGTTATCCATCAAGTACACGAGAATCGTATTCAGCAGCCCGCCTGTGCTCGATAAGACCGTGGCAAAAATGGCATATTCCTCGATCGAAGGAATCGATGTTACGTCCTGGGCCATCAAGTCCGTGATTACTGGACCGCTGGCAATGATGACAGGGAGGAAGAATATGGTCCGGAAGAAACCCTTCATCCGGATCGGCTGATTGAGTAACAACGCAATAATCAACGAAAACACGATGATGATCGGCGTCGAAATGAGCAGCTCTCGCAGAAACTTGATCAAGATGGCTGTGAATTGACTATCGACAGTAAAAGCATAGACGTAATTTTCAAACTTGATGAAATCGGTCTTTATGCCGCTCGGCGTGATTTTCACCTTTTGAAAGCTAAGGAACAGAGAATAAATGAGCGGAAATGCCGTAAAGACCAGGAACCCAATAATCCAGGGAGATAAAAATGAGAGACCTATTAGACTCCGCTTCTTTTTCAGTGACATTTGCTTCATGATGGATTCCCCCGGTCGGTAACCGTATATCCTTTGGCTTTCACTTCGGTTCCCTCTATGTTTATATCTTCGTTGGTATAATTGACGATGATCGATTTCCCGTTCGAATAACCGACTTCGACAACCCCTGTTTTATAGACATTCCGAGATGTGATAGTCTCTCCTTCGACTGGTCCCAGGCTTTCTTTCACCATTTTGTATTGCTCGACAATCGCTCCCTCCCAATCCTGGAACTGGGAGGTATAGAGATCTTCAGAAGGTGTGTGCATCAATTGGTGTGAAGGTTCCGTCGTCAAATAGAATGAAGGATAAGCACCGTATTCAATCATGCGCAGCACTTCATCCTCAGGACTATACTGGAAATTCGAAAAAGATGCGTAGTAAGGAACATAACCTTTCAATACGATCTGCAAAAATGGAACGGTGTCTGTCACAAAACTATAATTGGACGAATATAGCGGAATATCCAAGTAACGATCTGCTTCAGCAAGTAGATAATCATTCGGTTTATATAACGAAAGAGAATCTACCGATGTCTGCAATTCTTCGAACATATCCTGATAGACTTCCATTACCTCAGGTCTCGTGGCGCCATTGTTAAAATCGGAGAATAATAGATTGGCACTGGAATCGACAGCTAAATTCTCCACCCCATTCTTCTCATATTCGGAGCGGTCATCCTTCGCTATTTCCAATGATTTTAATGGACTGAGATAATAAAAATCTGTCTCCCCATCTTTTCCTCCCATCGTCTCTGCGCTTATTTTTCTTGCAATGTCTGTTTTTCCAGAAAAACCGGACGCCCCATGATACGCCTTGGTATAATCCGTGTAATAATAAAGCGGAATATCGTTATCTTTGAAAAAGTCATTTACATCACTGAACTCGGAATCACTGCCCAGTTCATTCTCAAACGGAAACTTCTTCGGCAATGTTCCTGTATAACCGCCTTCCGTCCAGCCACGATAAACGACATGCATATCTTCTACTTCCTGTTGTTTCAGTTGTTCTACATAGTCAGGCAAGTCCGTTACTTTCGTCATCGGCTGAACAGAATCTCGCAAAAGACCGCTTTTCACTTCCCCGCCTAAAAATTCCAACCGGATATCTGCATGGTCTTCCCGGGCAGCGAGCATCTCCCGATCAATCAAGTACTGCTGGTAGGTATGTGCCATCCCGACATAATTGGCGGCTTCATCTTCCAGGAACGTAATGCGCTCGTTTACATCAAATTTGTTTCTTTGTTCCTGATAGACATTATAGCCGCTCATATTTTTACTGGTTGGCTGATAATATTGATAGCGGTAATTATACTGGGCCGTGATCCAATGGAAGTCGGTTGCGATACCGGATGGGTAGGCGATGATATCTGCGAACGTTTTTCCTTCATCAATCACATTAATAAAGCCGTTCTCATCAACTCCGTTCGTTACACCATATACTGGCATCGTAATTTTTTGAGCAGGATTCACTTGAACGTCTCCTTCTTCCTTTGCCGACCGTTTGAATCCTTCGTCATCTCCATAAATAGAAGCTCGATATGGCGCCATCGACTGCACTTGTTTTTCATCAAATCGCATGAGAGCCCCGCTCCCGTCTGGGATAAACAGGTAACCATCTGTGTCTGTACCTTCGACAGCACCTAAGAATGGGTAAAGCCTCATGGTGGCAAGTTTATTTTCATCCTCTTCAATCCCGTTTTGCGGGACATGGACTTCAATCGAATCGCCATCCAAATGGACGTCCAGCTGGACCGTAATTTCTGCATCTTCAAACGAGACCTTTGCGGAGAAACCATTGTCCTGTTTGGTTAGGGACACCTCGGATTCATTGGTCAAAATGCTTTCGGTCGACGATTTATCTTTATCATCGATATAATCAATTGTGATAGCCGAATGAGCCATTTGCGACCAGGTGTTGTTCAAATTATAATCCTTACCTTCTTCAAGACCCGAACTCCATAGATAGCCAGTATGTTTATTTTCTATTTTCAACGCTAAGGACTCCGGTTCTACATAAAGAGCGAGGTGATCATTCTCTGCCACCCGCTCATAGCCATCGAGTGAAACGGCATTATCTACGGTCGCTTCCTCATTTTCCGGCTGAGTGTACTGATTCGATTTATAACGGAACATTTCATTTGAACGCTTCTCCTGTTCCTCCGTTATATCTGTATCAGGATCATCATCGATCAGTGAGTTGGCGATTACTTGTATAGGAAATAACAGGACAACCACAATTACAATCCATTTCCATTTGCTAGACACGAAGAATCACCTCCTCGATGATAGAAATTACAAAGTCAATTACCTGATCGAACAATACATAGAGAACAAAGAACACTAATACGGTAAGGAACATTCCGAACAAGGTGACCAGAATGTTTCGGACAGTTCCCCAGAAGGTAAAGTCATGAATCTCTTTGATCGTAGTAAACAAAATGATGACCGACCAGACGATGATGATTTGCATCGAAAATGTATAAATGAACGCCTCGTTAAAAGTAAGTACATTTGAGATCAGTGTCACAGGCAGTAAAAATAAAATGATCGGTGCCAGCGAGTAAATCGTACCGATGTAGACGTCTCGGAATTTTCCTTCTCCGTCAGTGATTGTACTGACTAAATAGTTGACGACAATGAATAATAACAGTGGAATTAGAACGGTACCAATCTCAAAAAAGAAGTTGACGTTTTCCAGTATTCTATTGGTGAACAGGAAGCCCGTCCAATAGATTGTCAACAAGTATTCCACGACCAGAACGAGATACAGCAAGGTTGCGGATAAAATCGATACACGCTCATAGTTTTTCAAATAATAGACACTATCAATCGGATGCTTGATGAACCTCGTTAGAAACAACAGCTCCTTAACAAGACTTTGTGATTTGAACTTCTTCGTCTTTCTTCTGGCAGGTTCGAGAATGTTCTTCTTTTTATCGGCGTATCTAATCGCAAATCTGGCAGTAAAGAAAGCAAAGATAATCATAAAAGCACTAGCCAGGTTAGATTCAAGCCAACGGTAACGGATTTCCCAAAAGGCATTGGAATAGTCGCCCTTGTCATTGGCTAATTCGAATTCTTTCAGCGCCTCGTCATATTGCTGCTGTTTGTAAAGCGCCTCCCCTTTGGCCGTGTGGGCAAGGCCAAAAGAAGAGTTCAATCGAAGAATTTCATTCCAATATTTTTCACTCTCAACATAGTAGCCTTCTTCAAAAAGGGCTAAGCCCTGATGAAGTACAGTAGTGAATTCCGTCGGCTCATAGACCTGGATATTTCCTTGCTCCCGGTCAGTCACATACAACCGCCCCACCTCGTCCACTTCGATACTGGACGGCTGCATCGTTAATCCCAGGCGATTGTTTTCATTCGTTTTACCACCAAAAGAGAAGAGTAGATTACCCGAACTGTCATACTCATAGATGATGCCATCGTTTCCTATCGTATATATGTTTCCGATCGAACCGACAGAAATGTCGACCAGGTTGTTCTCCTCTGTCATATCGGAAGGGAGCACATTTCCGCCAGCGATATTCAATTTGCGGATTGCTTCCCAGCTGGTGCCGGATGTTACTGTGTAGACCAGCCCTTGTTCATCTATCGATATGTTGCCTGAAGCAGGTGGTTCTTTCATGAATAGGTTTGCTTTTTGCCGCTGTGTCGTAATCATATCCTGCACGAACGTACCGACAGACGGCGGCAGGGTATTGGCCCCATAGTAACCAAGGAAGGTACCATCCTGACTTAATTGGATAATCCCGTTATTGGCACTTTCACCAATGATATAGATGTTCCCGCGTTTATCTACCGATACTTTTTCCGGCTTGTACGGAGCGTTTTTTCCGAATAATGGCGATTCCGGCCTTGCATACTCCTCGTCTAAATCACCATCTTCCTGGAATTTGAATACCTTCTGATTCCCATAATCTGCGACATATACATCGCCATTCCGGTCGGCATGAACGCCCATTGGCTGATTCAGTACGTCTGTACCATATACCTTTATGACATTTCCTTCATTATCAAACTTGGTGACGGTTTTCGTACCGGAATCCGCGACGTAGATATAGCCCTCCTGATCGATATAAATATCTTCTGGATTGACAATTTCTGTACCTTTGGCAAATAGACCGATAGGGACATATGCTGTTTGTGTTTCGATAACATTTCCATCAGCTGTCAATGTTTCTGTTTTATAAGGGACAGAAACGGAAGCAGAGGAAAGTGTGGGAAACAATATGATCAACAAAAAGCTAAATACTGCAATGAAGAATTCCCTCATTTCCCTTCCTCCTAATAATTACTTGATTCCAGAGTGTGCCATCGTGTTCATGACTTTGCTTTGCATGAAGATGAAGATGATCAGGTTCGGTACAAACATGATCAATGATGCAGCAGCGGCCATCCCTTGTCCTGCCACAGAGTTGCCGCCTGTTTCTGCCGCTAATGTAGACATGAAAAAGGCGAATGTCTTCAAGTTTTCATCATCGACAAATAAGGTAGATGTCTCTGCGTTATTCCACACAGCCTGGAAAGCAAGAATGGAAATAGTTGCAATGGCAGGTTTCACTAATGGAATGATGATTTTAAAGAAAATATGAAAATCATTGGCACCATCAATCCTTGCCGCTTCGATCAATTCATCCGGTATTTGGTCAATGAACTGTTTTACCAGAAACAATCCGACCGGCATCGCTAATAACGGAAAGATATGAGCGAAAAATGTATCCAATAATCCAACCTCATCGATCAACAAATAACGTGGAATAACGACTGCTGCCGGCACGAACATCAAGGCCAGCGTATTAATTTCAAACAACGTTTTCTTGAACTTGAAGTTCTTTTTCGAAAACACATAGCCAGCCATCGTACTGATCAACACCGTCAGGAAAACGACGATAACGGTGACAACGATACTGTTGAATAGATATCGGGACATTGGTACACCGGTAGCATTCGTGTTGCTGGCCAGGTCATAGAAATTCTGTAGCGTTGGTTTCTGCACAAAGAACCGCGGTGGATAAGCAAACAGCTCATCAATCGGTTTGAATGCATGGGAAAAGATATAAACGATCGGAATGATCATCAATGTTGCCATTGGTATCAGAAAGAAGTAAAACTTCAATTGACTCCGGTGAAACCTGTCTGGATTTATTTTCGTACCATGAAAAGATGCCATTTCCCCACCCCTCTCAAGTTAGTAACCTATCAATCTTTTTCTGCAAATAACTTCATAGCCACCCGCGAAAAGCCATAAATGAACAAAAGCAATAGTACGGACAACGCGGCAGCGTAACCCATTTCGTAACGGATGAACCCAAAATCCTCCAAATGGTTGACGATCAACTGACCGGCATATTGCGGTGTCGGGTTCTGTCCGGAAAGCTCAACACCGATCGCCCCGGCCTGGAATGTCGTGACTACTGCCATTACGGCACCAAATAGCATTTGTGGTTTCATCGAAGGAATGGTAATATAAATGATTTCCTGAAAACGGTTCCTGATGCCGTCGATATAGGCGGCCTCATAGATTTCCTTATCAATGTTCAAAACACCGGATAACATCGCCAGGAACCCGACTCCCATACTCCCCCACAGGGTTACTAGAATCATGATGATCATCAAGTAATTCGGTGACTGCAGGAACTGGATCGGTTCATTGATGAACCCCATCGAGATCAATAAATTATTCAAATAACCGGTCTGATCTCCACTAAAAATGATTTTCCAAACGACGGCCATCGCCACACCCGCTGTCATGGACGGGGAAAATAGAATCAAGGCGAGTACCGTTCGAGGGCCTTTTGAAATCTGGGCAAGCATCCAGGCCAGTAAAAAGGCCAGGATGTACCCGCCAGGTCCGACAATCAGGGAAAAGATAAGGGTGTTCGGCAATACAAACTGCATGAACGTGTTGTCCTGCGTGATAATATTGACATAATTGGACAACCCGATGAACGACGGCATTTCAATTGTATTGAAGTACGTAAATGACAAACCGATCGCAATCGCCACCGGGATGACAATGAAGGTTGTAAACAAGATCAAGTAAGGAGCCAGAAATACCGAGGTACTTAAATAATTTCTGTTATTCATCTGCTTCCAGCCACCTTTCAATCGTTTCTATCGTCGGAATGGTATACGGCTTGACCACTTCGCCATCATCCATATACCCGAACTCTTCAAGTTTCCTTCGCATTTCCCGGTTGATCAATATAACGCTGTCATCTACAGCAGCACGGGCATTTTCGCCATCAAACACGACCTTATTCCATACGTTACTAATCTCACGCTCTACCATATAGGAGTATGGTGTTTTTGGTACTTCCCTCAAATACTCCCACTGCTCGAGCACGACTTCCTTGTGTTCCTGCGGTAAAGGCAATTGTTCAAACGACTGGAGGTTGGCTGTGTTCCACATATATTCCGGTCCGAATAATGTTTGTAACGTGACGGCGAATTCTGTCTGGGTTTCTGTTGACATCCACCACTTCAACAACTCCCAGGCATCTTCTTTTTTTCCGCTTCCGTCAAATATCATCGATGCCTGTCCAGAACCAGGGGCCCATCTTTCCACAGTTCCATCTTCCTGTTCGATACCAGGCTGCGGGGTGATATCCCACCACCCGGAGATTTCCGGGGCTGCTGTCGTAAGCTCGACGTAGGTTCCGAACGGCGCTACACCGATCGGAAGTGTCGAATACCGGAAATGGTTATAAAATCTCGGCACCTGCAAAGGCATGCTGTAAATCGTGCTTAAATCAGCCATGAACTGCATACCTTCCAATGCATTCTCTTCATCAATGGTCGTTCCCATGCCATCTTCTTCATATAGGCTTCCGCCAAATTGATAAATGAACGGAGAAGTAACCTGGAACGCTTTGAATGCAGATTCCTGAGCTAAAGGTGTATAATAATTCATCCCGTAACGCTGTAATTCCGGCAGTATTTCCGTAACCTCATCCCACGTATCTGGAATAGGAATGTCCAATTCTTCCATGATATCTTTCCTATAAAACTGGACGAAGAAGTCCTGCGTTTCAGGCAATGCGTAGACACCGTCTTCGATCACTAACGGCAGGAAGGCACCTGGTGAAAATTGTTTCCCTACCTCGTTGAAATCATCGAATTGCCTTAAGTCAACGGCAGCTCCACGAATCGCGAGTTCATACGGCACCCAGTTACTGATCCCCAGCGCCAAATCCGGCTGCGTGTTGGCTGCGCTTGCCAGGACTAGTTTTTGTTCATCCGGCATCAATGAATATTTCACTTTGATTCCTGTTTGCTGAGTAAAATTCTGATCGGTGATGTTTTGAAGCAATTCAACATACTGTCTTGGGCGATTTACCCACACTTCAAGTGTGTCGTCCGCCACTTCAGTAGTAGCGAGATTATCCTCTCCAAATGATTGAAAGAAATTTACGACCGAGTCTTTCGCTTTTGTGAAAAATCCAGCCTCGGCATCCGGGAGTCCAGTATTTCCGTGGACATAGAAGCGATCCAATAACAATGGCTGGGCAGATAGGTCCATTGATATTTCACCCAGCAGCTGGGCTGCGGAGTTGGACCCTGTCGACAATTGGGTCAGCCGATTCGGAATCTCATCCGGTTCAGCTGCCAGCTTTTCTAACTTATCAATTGCGATATTCAACGAAGTAACTTCGGTTGAATCCTCCCCGCCACTCAGGGCACGGAGATATGCCACTTCTTCTTTCAATTGTCCGGTCCAGCCTTTTATTTGTTTATCCACGCCAGGGATATATTCTTCCATCTTCCAATCACGGGTTCCCGACTGATTACCAATTAATTTTCGAATCGATAATGATAGCTTATCTATCTCCCGCATGACATCGTCAATCACGAATAAAACACGAGAATGTGGAGAAGGGTCTGCCTTCAGACTTATCTTGTTTGTTCCTTCTTCTAAATAAAAATAGAAAGGTTCTCCATCCTTGTTAGTCATGGTCTCGTTGTACCACTTATTACTATATTTGAATTGATAGTGCTCCACTTCCTCAAAAGGGACGCGGTCATTGATCAATAATTTCCGGTATACAGGGGATTTTGACTCTTTATCTTGTAACGCCTTGAATGTCAATTGATAGAATCCTTCTTCTTCTACCTCGACTTCCCAGCTGACCGTCTGTCCCGGCTCACTCCAGGACTCACCGCCAAATGTGTTCAATAATAAGTGGTCTTTGTCGTAAGGGTGGACGGATGGATCCTCTCTCGACTCCGGTCTGATATAAGAACTGTTCTTCTCGGAAGGATGTTCCACTTCATATACATTCAGTTCCTTCTGTTTCTCTGCATTCGGATGATTGTCTACGTAGCTTTGGTAATCAGGGATTTGTTCAGGAGAAGTTACATGAACATCTCCTACAAGCATCTCACCCCTTAAGTTAAGTAATGTAATCGTGTTTTTCCCTTCATTCAAATGGAACTTAAGCGGCCGCTTGTATAAATAAGTGGAATCCTCAGCCTTTACATGCGACCATTCCTGTATAGACTGCTGTTTCGGGATGATTTCATTTCCCAATCGATCTGTTTCGAAATCTTCTGTTTCGTTTTTCCATTTACTTGGAAAAATGATCTGCCTGCTTTCTGAAAAGGGATAGTCGCCGTTAACCTGGATTGCACCCTCTATTGGCATTATCAAATCACCTTGTGGTAAATAATCAAAGCCAATCTCGTATAATCCTTCTTCTTCTACCTCGACTTCAACCGTTAATGATTTTTGATTACGCCAATAGAATACGCGATCCCCATAACCTTGGCTCTCCGTTGAGGGCAATAGTTCATCATCATCAATTCCTGTAAATGAAGAAGGTGAGATAGCACGCTCGTATGGAGCAGTGCTATCCAAACCTTGTTCCTTCCATTTGTTGAGTTCGAGGCGATAACTCTGTTCTTCTATTTGCTCGACAGCATCGGCTTCATCACCGTTAGCTTGAGTAACCGTTTGTGGAATAAAAAACAGTATTAACAGGGACCATAACAGCACCTTAGACTTCATGAAGTTACCTCCTCAACCTTTCTCATAGCTTTACTCTCCGATTGCTTCAAGTTCTTCCTGGTATTTCTGATTAGCCAAGTCGTTTATTTGACCGGCATAATTTTCGATATTGATATCTCCTCTGGTACTTGCATCAATCAACGCACCAATCGTTGCATTTCCTTCATCACCTACCGATACCCCTGTCGGCGCTTCCCAGCGTGCCTGTCCATAACCTGGTGTCGTTTTGAACGGCTCTACGACCGCATTTTCAATGTTCTCGTAGGCTTCCTCAAGTCCAGGTACGTCTACTGTTTCAAAATAAACATCCAATACTTCTTCATCGTTTAGCATTGGTACACCATTCAGGCTGACTTCTTCTTCCTGCTCAGCAATTTCCATCCGCTTCATATAACCTTCTTTACCGAATCCCATCCATTTCGCTAACTCATATGCTTCTTCCGGGTGCTCTGTCGCACTGGAAATACCATAGTAATCATGGGTAATTACAGTTCTATCACCCGGAATACCGATAAAGTCCCAATCGAAGTCTGCGTTCTGCTCATAGACGCCGATTGCCCAGCTGCCATCCCATCGGATTCCGATACCACTATTCATCCATACTTCGTTGACATCTTCACCATCAAAACTGGCCTGCTCGTCTTCCGAAAGTGTTGCAAAAGCATATCCGTTTGTATTGATATTGCTTGCCACTTCGATTCCACTGATAAACTCATTGCTATCTAAATGGAAACCATCATTGAATGTATACCAGCCCATGTCCTCGCTTGCAGCAGCAGGGTACCATTCCGGAATTGCATTAGCTTCATTCAAGCCGATGACGCCCTGGTTGACGTTTGTAATATCTCTTACAGCTGATGTGAATTCATCGATGTTCATACCAAGATAAGGAACATCAAGGTTAGCTTCATTGAATAAATCTTTATTTACGTAATAACCAAGGATGTGCTGAGCGGAAGGAATGCCATAAACTGTACCGCTGTATTCGTTTGCTTCCTGTACAGTTTGAGGCAGGTTGCTATAATCTTCATCGGCTTCGACATACTCTGTCACATCCATCATCCAGTCATTGGCAACACCAGTCGGAATGTGAGGAATGGCATACACATCTGGCATCTCACCGCCACTGGCTGCCGAAGCAAGCGATTCATTCCAAGGGTCACTGATCGAATCATCAATTTCTACCTTGATGTTCGGGTGCTCTTCCATGAACGCTTCCAGCATCATACGATCCAGGTTCGCTTCCCCTTCTGAACCGAACGACCAGCTTGCAATAGTAAGTGTTACTTCTTCACCACTGTCACTGCCGCCATCTTCAGATTCTTTTCCTTCTGACTGGGAATCGTCCGAGCATGCCACCAAAAGTGCGAAAATCGCAAATAAAGATACAAGAGTAAACCATTTTTTCATCTTATACACCTCTTCTAATTTTTTGTAAATCAAAGGGCCTAAGTAGCTTCAACAAAATGGATGGTCACTTTCTCTTCCAATGAGGGAAGCAGTTTGACTTTGTACTGATCGTCAGTTTTCTTTTCCACCTCCACTCCCGCAGCTGCCAACGGCTGCCAACGGCTCGATTCAACCACAATTTCTTCCTCGGTCTGTTTCAGTTTCACATCCAGAGATAATGTATCTGTGGATTCGCTAACATCAAAAACTTCTGCGGTGCCATAAATAAGTTGCACATCTTCCGTAAGTGGAATTTGAACGGGAAGCATCAGGCCGCCCTTTGGCGGTACTGTAACCGATGCGCCACCAAATAAGGGCTGATCACCTTTAAAAACAGGAGTTTCCTTCTTGTATTCATCAAAATTATGAAGAAAAACAAAATAGCTATCGTTATCTATTGCTCTTACAGAGACGTCCAGTTCCTGCTCCAAGTTAAAGTTGCTTGTTATGCCTACACGGTCAGCCAGCTGTTGAACAACATCATATTCATAATGGTAATTAAGCTCCAAGCCTACACCGAATACAATCAGCCTTCCTTTTCCTAACCTTTTTTCAAAGGCTGCCACACTTTTTTCCTCATCTTCCGACCAGGCAAATGCACCATCATCCACCTCAAATGTCTCCATGTATGTCGTTTGGACACTGTCAATGTCACCAACAGTGGCAAAACCTGTCTTCCTGCCTCTCAAGCCGACATCAATGTAATCCTTCAACAACGTACAGTGGTTGTTGTTCACATCCTTAGTCGGAATAGACGGGAACAAGACCAGGTTTCCGCCATCTTCCAGATAATCAATCAGCTTCTGCTGTACATCGGCATGCATCCAGTTCATCGAGAACATCCACAATGTCGGTACTTCTTCCACATTGATTCGCTTGCTGTTTTGAATATTGAGACTATCAAAAATGATGTTATTTACCCGCAACCCCCTTGCTACACCGTTGTAGATATTGAGATCCCGCTCCTGTTGAAACGTTTCAATAATCGTGGAAGAAAAAAGATTACTATATTCCGTCATGTAGTAATCCGGATAAAACGCCACACAGGTATCAATGGTTTGTTTCGAATCGAGTAACGGTTTTTCAAATGTTTGAAACATCCTGCCTAAATGTTGGATGGCTTGAAAATGGGGCTTTTTTTCTCCAGAAGCTGACAGCGGCGCCTGCCATTCATGCCTTCTTCCATTCAAACCGATATTTTCATAGTTTTCGCCACCGGTGAACATATAGTAATTAACGCCATTCATCCCATTTGCAAAACATAGACGTGTTGTTAAATCAAAAGTACTCGGCTGAAGTCGCGGCTTGTCCGAAGAACATCCCCCCTGGAATTCAGCAGAAAAGAGAGGCTGATCCGGCGACTGGATCGATTTCGTAAAAGCGTTAGCCAGTACAATATCGACATAATTATCAAACTCAATATTGCCAATGTAATAATCGCCTGCCATCATGGTATTTTCCATTTGGGCCGCTTCCAACAATTGCGCAACACCAATCGGATACATGGTTCCCCTTTTCAGATAATCAATCGTATGAAATCCGTGTATATTGACGATCCACGGAACGTTTATTCCATTTTGCTCCGCCAGTTCTTTCAGGTGCTCGAGGTACATTCGATAATGACTTCGCATAAATAGGTAATACTCATTTTTTAAAAGTTGTGCGGCAGGTTCCTCGGGATGGTTCAGCATGTAGTTGGCAGGTTCATCAACTTTGCAGGCAGTTTCGTAAACTTCCTGGTTCGTAGAATCTTCTGCTTGTTTGTCATGTAAGTATTGTTCGAATTGTTGGATTGTTACTTCATTGTAATCACCCTGATTGGTAACCCAATGGAACATACCGACTTCATTGTCAAGCTGGAACATAATGACCGGGCCACCCGCATCGACCTGATAAGGCTTAATGATGGAACAGACTTCGCTGTACCAGCGCTCCACCTTGTCTAAAAAGGTCGGGTGCATATAACTGACCACCCTGGTCGGATGTGCATTCCCTTCGTCTGTCTGCGCCAGTGCCTCCGGGTAATTTTCAATGAACCATGTTGGCACCCCATGATCCACAATTTCCGCCATTACATAGGGGCCCGGTCGGACAAGACAATACATATCCTCTTCAGAAACCACTTGTAAAAATGACTGAAAATCGCGTTCACCCCTCGTTTCCCCTGTAAGGTCAATGGAGCCCTCTTCATATTCATGGAACATCCACGGCACATAGGTACTGATCATATTGATTCCGGCATCTTTCGCTTCCTGGATTCGGCTGCGCCAATCCTGTTTAGGAATACGGAAATAATGAAGTTCAGCCCCATAAAGCAAGGTTTCCTCCCCATTAATAATGATTTTTTCGCTTTCTACTTTAATCTCTCATCACTCCTTTCAAGCTTGATTCCCTCGGAATAAATTCAATCGTAATATCCTCCTCTGCCACTGCGTGTTTTTTCTCCAGCATATGGAACAACGTTTCTGCAGCAATCCGTCCCCATTGTTTCTTTTGAACACAGACGGTTGATAAAGACGGGTGGAAATAGCGGGCTAAGTCAATATCATCAAAACCGGTAAAAGCGATATCTTCCGGGACTTTCATCCCTTTTTGCTGAACAGCTTTAATCGCCCCCATCGCCATTTCATCATTGGCAGAAACAAACGCTGTCGGATAATCAGCTTCCTTGTCCAGATATTCTTTCATGCAGAGAAGACCGCTGATCTCTGTGAAATCAGCCCTGAGTAAATCTTTCTTATCAAAACTCAAACCTCTAGTGGCAAGGGATTCCTTGAATCCTTCCAAACGACTTTCACCATCAAACGATTCTTCGGAGCCGGCAATAAAACCGATTCGTTGATGCCCTTCTTCTACCAGATGATCGACTACTTGCTTCATGCCAAGTTTGTTCGGAAGTAATACCTGGCTGATGTGAGGATTCTTCAAGTCCCGATCCAGAACAACTAACGGAAACTTTTCACTCGCTAAGCTGTCCAGTAATTCATCGTCGATATGATAGTTCAGGATGATGGCACCATCCACATATTGTTCCAGCAACAGACGGTGCTTATCATCCGAGGCACATACGACCATCTCATATCCATTTTTGATGACCGTATCCTGTATCCCTTCTAGCAATTCGTTAAAAAAGGGGCCTGTGAATCCACTTAAGAAAAAGCCGATGATATGGGTTTTGTTCTTCTTTAAATTTTTGGCATTTCCATTGGGGCGATAGCCTAATTCTTTCGCCGCCGCCAAAACCTTTTCTTTTGTTCCTTCCGTGATCAGCTTACTTCCATTCATCACATAAGAAGTAGTTGCAACACTGACACCAGCTTTTTTCGCTACGTCCTTCAAAGTAGCCAATATATTCCCTCTTCTCCAGCATTCATCTGCAAGTTAACATTTCATTGAAACGTTTCAATGAAAATTATAGCTTGTTAAGAAAGCGATTACAATACAATTCTCAGAAATTTTTTAATGTTTGTTGTAATTTAGTCTTTTAGTGCTATTTATTGGTTTGTTTTACCATTTTATTAAGCATAAACCAACTTATGAAATGCGCGATCTCGAGATATTTCAGGTCCGTTTCCGAATCAGGGGTAAGGGGATTCACTACTTTTTCAGCGGCGCCTTTAATAGGGGATATTTAATATCGACATTAAACTTTAACCGATCCTTTCATAAAAACATGGTAAAATTACATGAAGAGAATTATCATTCATTATCTAGTAAACCCGGGGAGGCTGGTAGATATTTTATCAGGAAAAGAGACGTCTTATCGTACAGTCACGGAGGTTAAAGATTGGGGTGCTGTTATTACAAAGGTGATTATTCATTTAGGTAAAATAATACCCGTTAACTCTATTACCAGGTATACATTCAAGGTACATGTACAAAGGATAGACAAACGGCTAACTACGCCATTGTTGGGAGAAGGCTACCGTCCCCTAACGAAAGCTTACGTCTGTAACGAAGCAGGATTCCCCGCTGAAAACAAGGATAAGTACATATGCCTGGAAATGAAAATCGGACCCACTGAAAAATTGGGGCCTGTGCTACATTTCGATGGGGGAGCTAATCATAGGATCGATTTTCACTATACGATCACTCAAGTGGAAGATATCAAACTGGATACGGAAACAATTTCTGAATTGATAGTTGACACATTTGCAGGGGACATTAAAAAAGGTGTGGAAGACTTTTCGACCGGGAAATTTACATATCATGATATTACGTTGAACTATGCTGATTATGTGCCGAGGAAAAGCGAACAGAAAAAACCATTGATCATCTGGCTTCATGGCGGCGGGGAAGGCGGCACCGATCCGACACTTCCCCTGTCTGCAAATAAAGCTGTCAGCTTTATCACAAATGATATTCAATCATATTTTGAGGGGGCATATATATTGGTTCCCCAGGCTCCGACAAGATGGATGGACGGTTTTACCGGAAAAGCTGATGGGACTTCCATCTATCAGGAAGCATTAATGGCTTTAATTAAAACCTATATCTCAAAGCACCCTGCTATCGATGTCACTAGAATATACGTAGGAGGAGCATCGAACGGCGGATATATGACTTTGCTCATGACCCGGGATTATCCAGGGTATTTTGCAGGCGCATTTCCGGTATGTGAAGGTTTGGATGACTCTCTCATCACCGATACAGATCTTAAAAACATGATAACTACGCCAACCTGGTTTGTTCATGCTAGTCAGGACCCTGTTTTGCCGCCCCAATGTTACACACTTTTAACGTATAACCGGATGGTTGAAGCTGGCGCAGACAATGTCCATTTATCCCTATACGAGCATGTTCATGATAAGTCTGGACTATACAAACACAGCGATGGATCACCCTTTCAATATCATCCTCACTGTATATGGATTTACCTGTTCAACAATGATCCTTCGATGGAAGTTAATGGAAAAACAATGACGATTATGGAATGGCTGGCTGACCAATCGTTAAATGGGTAGCATGGCTATTCCTCAGGCTGTCTAACCTTGGTCATTCTCACCCAGTCTTATTTTAAACAACAAAACAAATTCATGAGCATTCAGCATCTCCTCTAACTCTTCTTCATCAGTTAAATCATACATGCTCATTTCGTTACCCGTCGAGCCAGTATAAGCACCTAAAATATACTCTTTTCCTTTTTCCAGGCTCAATTCTTCTCCCCTGACAGCACCCTGCCAGCCTCTTATACTTAAATCCGTCCAATTAGTTCCTTGTAAATTACTGGACTTCAGTGTGCCATCCGGGCTGTAGAGCAACAGAGAAGGCTCTTCCTGGTTGTGCTCGATGAGTCCCATTCCCAGGACGCCCTTTTGCTCTCCCCCTTCCTCCCAGTCAAGAGATAAGGAAGTAGTGTTTTCCTGTTTTACCCCATTTTCATAAAGTTCAACGAAAATTTCACCTGTCAAACTTTCATCCTTAAGTCGATGATACGTGTATTCATTTAATTCACCTAACGATAATTCATCGAATGTTTTTTCATAATCAGAATCCGGGTTCTTTTGTATCGTCACGTCGCCGCTTTCCGCCTTTGCACACCCCGCAGCAAGCATCATTACGGTGATCGCCCCCAATAAGTAATAGATTTTTTTCAATGTTGCCCCTCCTTTGTACAAGTTACCTATCTCAAAATTTTAACATGTTATTTCCAATTATGGGTAGAACTTCCCATAAAAAAGCAGACCCCCTATGAATAGAGAGCCTGCTTAAGGTTATTTTCTTTTAATACCAATGGTTCTGCCTGCCTGTTTTGGCTTCGCGAGCCCGCTATCTTTCTCAAATAAGTGAGCAATAACAGCTTCAATATTTCCCGGGAAACGTGCGCCTCTTCCCTCGTTTACATCAATCCCCATCAGCATTTCCTCTAATGTAGCAACCAGTTCACCATCGGCATTATACATGGATAAGAACAGATGGATTCGCTTCTGGTCATAATCAAGCACCTGGGAAGTGATTTCGAATGCTTGTCCCTCTTTCATCTCCTGCAAGTAGCAAACATGGGTTTCCAGTGTGAAAATCGTGTAATCAAACTCACTGCGCGCTGCGGCATCTAAACCGATATGATCGATAAAAGCATCGGTCGCCTGGCTGAACGCCCGGTTGTATTCCGCATCGTTCATATGACCGTTATAATCCACCCACGCCGCCGGGACGGTTTGTTGAAAATTAAAATCCATGACGCTATCCTCCTTATACGCGTGTTTTCTCTGTTTCTTTCGCCCAGTATTCCTGCACAAGATCATATAACTTGACCAAAAACTCATTCCGGTGCGCATCCAGTTCGCTCATGGACATGCCGTTGGACTGCTCTTCACATCCGGATACCACTTTATCATACAAATCATCGGTCAGCTCCGGTGCCTCCAGTTTCGTCCATGGTTTTTTCAATGCTGGGCCGAACTGCTTCAGCATGTGGCGCATGCCACCTTCACCACCGGCCAAATGGAAGGTCAAGAACGGACCATATTGGGCATAGCGCATACCGGCGCCATGAGTGAACGCTTTGTCCACCTCTTCAGTTGTTGCGATTCCCTCATTAACAATATGAAGTGATTCGCGCCAGATCGCTTCTATCAAACGATCCGCGATATGACCTTCAATTTCATGCCGGACTAATAGCACTCGCATCTGGATCGCTTCATAAAAAGCTTTCGCCTTATCTGTATTCTCCGTTGTCGTCTGTTTTCCTGGTACCACTTCCACCAATGGCAAAATATAAACCGGGTGGAATGGATGCGCCACGACAAAGCGCTCCGGATGCTGCAGGTTGGCCTGCAGTTCGGATGGCATAATACCAGATGTACTGGAACCGATTATCGCATCCGGCTTCGCATGTCGATCGATGTTCTGCAGGACGGTCTGCTTCAGTTTTTCTACTTCCGGCACATTCTCCTGAATGATATCGGCGTCTTTCACTGCTTCTGCCAGATCTTTTTCAAACGTGAGACGATCTTTCGAAGCACCTTCTGCTAAACCTAGCTGCTCGGCATACGGCCACGATTGTTCCACCGCTCTGCGGATGCGTTCTTCTGCGCCTTCTGCGGGGTCGGTCGCCACGACATCATAACCGTTTGCTAACATCCGGACGATCCAGCCTGTACCAATAACTCCTGTTCCGACTACTGCTGTTTTTTGTACGCTCATGTTTATTTACCTCCGTTCGGGTTACGCAGATTCAGCAATTCTCTAGCTTCTTGTGGTGTCATCGGCTTTAAATCCAGGCCATTCAGCATCGTGACGGCTTTATCAACAAGCTGTTCGTTTTTCGCCACAACACCTTTGGACAGATAAATATTATCTTCAAGTCCGACACGTACGTTACCGCCAAGAAGGGCAGATTGAGAAGCCATCGGCATCTGCATACGTCCGATTCCGAAAGCGGACCAGTGCGCATTGTCAGGAATGCGATTTTTCATATAGGACATCGTTTCGACATCAGCCGCTGCTCCCCAGGGAATTCCAAGACAAAACTGATACATCGGATCACCATCGATCAGTCCTTCTTCCACTAACTGGTTGGCAAAGCGAACATGGCCGGTATCAAAGCATTCCAGTTCCGGCTTTACACCACTATTCTGGATAAGCTTCGCCTGTTCACGGAGCCAATCTGTCGGGCTCATATAAATCATGTCACCGAAGTTCGTGCTTCCGCAATCCAACGTACACATCTCCGGAAGCAGCTCGCCAACCGGTTCATGACGCTCAGCCGGTGTCTGAATGTCCGTTCCATCACCACCCGCTGCCGGCGTATTCAGGCTCGGGATGAAGTCGCCGCCTCCACCAGAGGTGATATTTATGATCACATCGGTTTCTGATTCACGGATACGGTCGACAATCTCACGATAATGCTCAACATTGTGGCTAATCCCGCCAGTCTCCGGATCACGGGCATGTACGTGGGCAACCGTAGCCCCCGCTTTCGCCGATTCAATCGCTGATTCGGCAATTTCCTTTGGTGTTACAGGTACATGCGGGTTTTTCTTTATTGTATCTCCTGCTCCTGTTACGGCAGAAGTAAGGATTACTTTATGCTTCATGACAATTCCTCCTTCAATAGGTGAACGTTGTTTTTTGATCACGACAAAACTATACCATCCGGACTGTTAACTTTCAAACCTTTTTTAAAAAATAAATATAAAACATCTATACAGTACCAGCCTCCACATTCAGCAGGCAAAATCAAGCATAAAAGTAACTGAACTCGTCGCATTTTCAATATGATACGTCTATCTGCTATTTACTACGCTATCCGGACTTTGAAAGAAAACCGTCTGGATTGTACAGTTTAATACGTCAAGAAAATGAAACAACTTCAACACATAGAGGAGGATTTCTTTTGAGAAAAGAACTCATGGATTGGAAAACGTTTGGAGGGGCGCTGGCTTTATTACTGCTTGTATCCCTGCCCCTCATCGTATTTCCGACACAAGGTAAAGAAGTGGTATTAGCCGTTAATGAGATAATGACCCAACGATTGGGTTTCCTATTTTTAGGTGTGGGACTTGCCCTGCTTCTTTTTTTAATATTCATTGGAACTAGCAGGTACGGGGATATCAAGCTCGGAGACAAACACACGAAGCCCGAATTTAAAACAAGCTCCTGGGCTGCGATGTTATTTACGAGTGGGATTGGCACCGGTATTCTGTACTGGGGTGTCATCGAGTGGGCCTACTATTACGAGGGCCCGCCATTCGGTCTGGAACCAGGATCACAAGAAGCGATTCAATGGGCTTCCACTTATGGATTTTTCCATTGGGGACCGATCGCGTGGGCCATGTTCGCAATCCCGGCCCTGCCAATCGGCTATATGTTCTTTGTTAAAAAGACGAAAGTTTTCAAAATCAGCGAAGCCTGTCGCCCGGTTCTTGGAAAATATACAGACGGCCCGATCGGACGACTCGTGGACATCCTGTTCATGTTCGGCCTGCTCGGTGGTGGCGGTACCGGACTAGCGTTATCCGCCCCAATCATTTCTGCCGGACTGAACCATCTGGTCGGCATGCCGGACACGATGACAACCAAGTCCATCATTTTAATGTTCTGTACGCTGATTTTTGGTCTAAGTGCCTACTCGGGCCTGCAAAGAGGTATTCGCAGATTGAGTGACATCAACCTTTGGCTCGCTTTCATTTTACTCCTATTCGTATTTGCAGTCGGACCGACGACTTTCATCACGGAGTCAACCGGAACGGCACTCGGAAGAATGATGGACAACTTCTTCCTGATGAGCACGTGGTCCGAACCATTCAATGACCTTGCCATGTTCGAACGGACCGGGTTCCCGGAAGGCTGGACCGTCTTCTACTGGGCATGGTGGATTGTCTACGCACCGTTTGTCGGACTGTTCATCGCCCGTATTTCCAAAGGGAGAACCATCCGCCAGGTCGTGTTCGGAACCGTGTTGTTCGGTAGTCTTGGTACCGTGTTGTTCTTCGGAATTCTAGGAAACTATTCCATGTATTTGGAGCTGACCGGTCAATATCCAGTCATTGAAACATTGAACCAGCAAGGCGCACCGGCAGCCATCATCGGTACGCTGACAGAATTGCCACTGGCGACTCTCGCGATTATCGTATTCGTCCTGCTTGCGACGATTTTCTTATCAACGACGTACGATTCCGGATCTTATGTGATCGCTTCCGTCGTACAAAAACATGTTGAAGGGGAACCAATTCGCTGGAACCGTCTGTTCTGGGCACTTGCCCTTTCCATCCTGCCGATGATTTTCATGAACATGGGCGGACTGACGACATTGCAGACGATCAGTATCATTGGTGGTTTCCCATTGCTGTTCATCCTGCCGATGTTAGGCTGGTCGTTTATCAAAATGGTAAATGAAGACAGAGAGAAAGCAGAGGCAGCAGAAAGAGAAGTATCGTGAATAACGAAAAGTCACCGGCTCACGAAGAGCCGGTGACTTTTTTAATGTCATCATTTCACTGTCTATTCATAGGTCTGTTCGAGCAGACGTTCAAGCACACGTTCCCTTAATTTCGGCGGCAACGGTCCGAGACCAAAAATTTCTGATAGCCACAAACCATCGACGGCCAGACGCATAATCGTTGCGTCCACCTGGTCGATTCCATCATGTTCAATATGATTCTGCCAGTCGGCATACGTATCCTGCAGGGGTTTGAGCAGTTTCGGATTAATCCCTTGAGCAGCGAGCATTCCGGCGCTGATCGTCCGATTTTCCTTACTTTTATCATGCATGACATTAATAAAAGATCTGGCCCATTTTCCGGTTTCTCCATCGTCTTTCTCTACCAATTCTTCGACGTTTTCCCGGTAGATATCATTCATATATTGCACAAGCCCATTAACGAGCGCTTCCTTGGTTGAAAAATGATACAAAAGCCCGCCTTTACTGACTTCCGCCCGTTTCGCAACGGCGTCCAGTGTCAGCGCGTCACTGCCCTGTTCCGTTACAATAAGTGCAGCCGCTTCTAATAATTTCTGGCGCTTCGATTCTCTTGGCATGATCATTCCCTCATTTACAAGTCCATTTTTCACTAATGTTATCACAATTTAATAGGAATCTGAACTCAGTCGATATTTTTTACCAAATACCCGCAAACGGTTGTCCCTTTCCGACATTATTGGTAGGATTATCTTTATTCGTCCAAAAAGCACTATACACCAGGAAAGGAACATCTAGATGAAACAGAAAACACCATTCTCTACCTATGCCGTTATCGGCACCATGCTCTTTGGCCTGTTTTTCGGAGCAGGGAATCTAATTTTCCCGATCCAGCTGGGCCAGCTCGCAGGTACTTCTTTTTGGCCTGCCCTAATCGGATTCCTTGTAACAGCTATCGGACTTCCATTAATGGGAATTCTCGCAATCGCTTTGTCCGGCAGCAACGGACTGCAGGATTTAGCAGGCCGGGTACACCCTGTATTCGGAATCGCATTCGCACTCATTCTTTACTTAACAATCGGGCCGTTTTTTGCCATTCCGAGAACAGCAACTGTCCCGTTCGTCGTCGGTTTTGAACCTTTTATCGAACCAGGGCAAAGCAGTTTGTGGCTAGCCGTTTTCAGTTTCCTGTTTTTTGCTATTGTCTATTATTTTTCCCTGAATGCGGCCAAGGTCATGGACATCGTCGGTAAATATTTGACCCCGGCTTTTTTATTGTTCTTATCCATGTTAATCATCACCGCCATTGTTAAACCGATGGGCAGCTTTGGTGAACCTACCGGTGACTACAGCGAATTGCCCTTTATGACCGGCTTTAAAGAAGGGTACAACACGATGGACGCACTCGGTGGGCTGGCGTTAGGAATCGTCGTCATCCATGCGATCAAAAACCTCGGCATCACCGACAAAAAGGCGATTGCCCAGGCAACATGGAAATCCGGCCTGTTCGCCATGGGACTGATGATGCTCATTTATGGACTGATCACCTACATGGGTGCCTCCAGCGTATCGATTGTTGGAACCCTGGAAAATGGCGGACTCACTTTCGCCGCCGTATCCCAGCATTATTTCGGAACTTTCGGTGCCATCCTGCTGGCGATCATTATCGTGCTCGCCTGTTTAAAAACGAGCATCGGACTGATTATTGCCTGCAGCGAATTTTTCCATTCCATTTATCCGAAAATCAGCTACAAAACATTCGTCCTGATTCTATCGCTGGTATCGTTCATGGTCGCGAACTTCGGCCTGACGAATATCATTCTATTCGCTGTGCCAGTGTTAATGTTCTTATATCCACTGGCGATCGTCCTGATTTTATTAGGACTAAGCTCGAATTTTTTCCAGCACAAGCGGGGTGTCTACGCCGGCGCGATGATCCTGACGTTTTTCGTGAGTACCATCGATGGTTATAATGCACTGGCAGAAACGATCCCTGGCGCTTCCCATTCTCTGCTGGAATCGATCAGTAATTCGTACGCAGCCTACCTGCCCCTCTACGTTATTGGACTTGGCTGGATGCTGCCAGCTCTTATCGGAGCAGTTATCGGTTACTTTTGGAAAAACAACAGCGAAACACCAGCCGTGCTGGACAGAAAAGCTGAAAACCTATCATCATAACGAAGAAAAGACCAATCCTCGGGTTGGTCTTTTTATATAGGAGTCGGCCAGCACCTTTGTGGACAGAATTCCAGTCTTCTTGCCTAAAGTTGTCCTCATAAATACCTCTTCCGGACACGAGAAGAGCTTTTTCACTTAATCCTGTCCTCATAACGCTCTTTACTGGACACAATCTAAGCTTCTTCACATAATCCTGTCCGCATAACACCATTTTCTGGACAAGATCCAAGCGTTTTCACATAATCCTGTCCTCATAATGACTGTTAGCTATGTTTTTTCTCTACCCAACAGTCTTTATCCTTCTTATAAAGACCGGCCCAGCTGGACATCCGCTACCCAGCGGTCCTAACCCCCTCTATGATGACCGCCAGACCCGCATCCCTGCTGCTTAGTGGTCTTTATAACCTGTATAAGAACCGCCCGCTCGAAAGCTCACCCTGCTAATAGTCATCACCAATAGCCGGTCCCCTACTTATCATTCAAACCTTTTCCAGCCAAAATATGCGATGTATATTTTTCAACCCTTGCCGTGCGCGTCTCCGACTTTTTAGCATTGGAAAAATAAAGGATGTAAGCTCGTTGCCGTCCCGGTGTCAACCCTTCAAAAGCAGTTTTCACCGTAGGATTTTCCTCGAATTTCTGCTGAAGCTCTTCAGGAGTTTCTATCCTCTTGTCAGTTTTCACTTCCAAACCTGCCTTCTCCACTTCCATCGCTTCCAGTATATAGTCTTTCAAAACAGCTTCCAATTTAATGATTTCCTCGACATTGGTAAAACGAATCTGGCGCCCCGCCTGGACATTCTCCGTCTGTTGGATTAGTATCCCATGCTTGTCCTTTAACAAGGCCCCTTTGAAAAACAGAAACGCACAGTACTCCTTAAAACCATGAATTAACACGATATTTTTGCCCTCTAGCGTATAGCAGGGATTCCTCCACTTCACTTCTTCCGTCAGCCCACAATCAAGAGCGATTTCCCTCATCTGCTCGAATTCTTCTCGCCACTTTTCTGTATGACGAAGTAATTCATCAACCTTCGGATTCATTTTTACACCACCTCACTTTCCAGAACTTTCATCTTTACTTGAATATACATCAATCGTGAATAATTTGCCACGTACTCATAATAGTTTTAAAATCCATTCCACTTAAAATATCATCCCGCAGTTTTGTCCAAATTAAAAAAACTCTCCGCTTTCGAAGAGTCTCTGATTTATTAATCCACTGTTTTCAATCCAAAGTCGGAGGTAAGCAGGAGATTACCGGTCGAGAAGGATTCTCCTCTGTTTCTGTCAGTAAAAAAGTAATCCATTCTATTCTCCGGATCAGATAAGGAATACGTGTATGTTTCAATTTCCTTAACATCCGCAAGATCATTCGTTTCCAATCCAATTTCGGAACCGTAGCCTGACTCGCCCAAATCCCCCATGATAATACTCGGACCTTCTGAATCGGCGGCAATTTTTTTGACTTCATTCATCTGCTGTGTCTGACTTTCTGCGTACATTGTTTGTTGTGTGTTGAAAAGGCGGACCTGTATGCCGTTGACATTAATAATTGCTTCAATCAGATCACCCTTCATGGTACTGTTCCCCGTTTGTGGAGCGGTGTGATTGACGGCATCGATAATTGGATGCTTGCTTAAAATTGCTGTATCGTTCCGACCGCTGCCAATATCACCCGTTGCTGTCTGGGAAACAAGCTGTTCTGAACTGATATAGGACATACCCAGCCGCTCCGCAAGCATTTTGGTCTGGCGCTGGAAATCAGAAGGATCAGAGGATTCCAGCTTCCTGAAACGGATGACGTCTGCACCTGCTTCCTCTATATCTTCCGCCATCCGCTCAACATCCCTGACCCCTTCTTTTTCTGCATTAGATAATTCATAACTCATCATCTTGACATCGACCGGCGCAGGTTCAGGTACACTTTTCTCTTCCTCATGTGGTTCGCTTTTGAAATCAGGAAAATAGATAAAAAACAGGACAGTGAGCAATACAAGCAACAGCTTTTTCATCATGCCACCCCTTTTATCATTGATGTCACTTTCAATATACACAATAAAGGTAAACGACATATTTAGGAATCATTATTCTTTTGTAAATTTTATCTAGATTGTGCCGCCCAACTCTCTTTAATTCTTAAATTTTAAAAAATCCGTATTCAAAATTTACACTTTAACATGAATTGTAACAATTTCTTTATACCCTCTTTAATTTCATAAATTACGCTGGTGGTGTACATCATGAAAGGAGGATTCTGCATGAATTCCAATAATGACCATCAACAAAACCAAAACAGCTCCTATGACAAATCCCGGCGAACATTTCTCAAGTACTTTTTAGCAGGCTCAGCGGTACTCGCCCTCGAAACCTCAGGAATTGGACGCTTGACATCGATGGTGACCAAAACAGAAGCGGCATCAAAAGTAACGCCTTATGCACCATCACAGACACCTGGGAAAGGTTTTCCGCAAACCATTGCTTCCGGTGACCCGACGCCGTCTGGAATGATGCTCTGGACAAGGGTAGATTCTTCACTTGAAACGGGCTTCTCCAATCAGGAAATAGACAGCGATGTTGTCTACTGGATGGAAGAACACAGCTCATCAAATGATGCTTCTCTTGTCGATGCCATTGAGCAGGGTAAGTTCGTTATGTTCGAAGTTAGTGAAAATGAGGACTTCTCTTCAACTGAAATTACTGGTTTCACCCCTATTTGGAAAGATCATGATAATGTGGTACGTGTCGACCTCGGTGGTACATTGCAGTCCAATCATACTTATTACTACCGCTTTATCACGAAAAGCGGTCTTGTCAGTAAAACCGGAAGATTCAGGACTCTGCCTGTAGCAGACAGCGATATTGCTTCAGCTAAAATCGGTTATGTTTCCTGTCAGGACTACACGAATGGTTACTTTAATGCCTTGGGTCACATGGCCGATGAAGAAATGAACTTCTTCCTTCATGTCGGTGATTACATCTATGAGTCAGTTGGAGATGCCATGTATCAAGGCGGTTTAGAAGACAGGCAGGTCAGCCTTCCAAGCGGGAAAGCAAAAGCCTTCACATTGGAAGATTATCGAATGTTATATAAAACTTACCGTACCGACAAGGATTTGCAGAAGCTTCACGAAAGACATGGCATGGTAGCTACCTGGGATGATCATGAATTTGCCAACGATACTTACCACCCGGCAGTCGCACCCGATGACAGTCTGGAATCAGATCCAGAGCGTAGACTGTTTGCCAATCAGGTCTGGTTTGAGTATATGCCGGCTCGTGTACCGTATGATGGTTCCAAGTCATTCGAAGAATCTATTAAAATCTACCGTTCGATCACCCTTGGCAAACTGGCATCCATTTATATGACGGACGAGAGGCTGTATCGAAGCTCCCACCCATGCGGTGAAGGGGAATTAGATCGCTATGTCACCGACGGCTGCCCGAATAGGAATGCCCCTGTCCGCACGATGCTTGGAACTACACAGAAAGACTGGTTTTTAAACGAATTGAAACAATCGGAAAGCACATGGAATCTATGGGGAAATGAAGTACAGAATACACAACTGAAGTTTCTGAATAAGTTCATGAACCTTGATGCCTGGGATGGATTCGCTTATGAACGGAATGCTATTGCCGAGACCGTGATCAAGGAAGGGATTCAAAACTTTATCGCATTGACTGGAGACTTCCATACGTACGAAGCCTCCTACTTGCAATCAGAGTACAGCGATTCCGGTGAAAAATATGGCGTAGAATTAATGGTCGGATCAGTCACGTCAAGCAATCTTCGGGAAACGCTACGTAACAGCCTGAATGATGTCCCTGACCCATCAAGCCCAATAGCCCCCGGAGCAACAGAGGAAATGATCCGATTGCTTAGAGGAAAGCTTGGAGACGCCAGTACGATAACCGCAGAATTACTATTCAAAGAACTGCAAAACATTGTAAAAGCAGAAAACCCATGGATTCAGCTTTTTGACAGCACCACACACGGTTACGCTGTATTGGAACTATCGAAAACCAAAGCAAAATGGACCGCCTATTCCGTTGATAATATTGAAAAACCTTCTGCCTCAAAAGAGTTGTTATGGCAATGTGAAATACCAAACGGCGAAGTGTCGATCAATGTAACGGAAGATAACAGTACGGTCAATGCGACATCTTCTTCTCCCTACAATTGAAAAAATCCTACTGTACACAAGCAGCACATAAAATAAACGTTTACGTAGATGGCTACGTAAACGTTTATTTTAATGGGTTCCCCACCTTAATCCTTTGCTCTCACACTATCTTAATAGCTGTGCCTCAAGACGATCCAGGTTCTGCTCGTTAGCCTCAGGAACGAATCTACTCACCTTTTTACATTCAGCAGCTGATTCGAACAGCATGTGCCAGGTAAGCAACGTCTTGTCTTCCTGTTCGGTGAAGGTAATCGTCAATAAAAACTCGTGATTTGGTTCAAGATGACGGAGTACAATTCGCTCTGGCTTTTCTACCTCAAGAAAAACACTTTTATTCTCGTATTCTTTTCCATTTGGTCCATGCATGGTGAAACGCCATACACCATTGACGCTCATATCAAATTCATGAAACGTATTTGTAAATCCCTTCGGCCCCCACCATTGCGCCAGGTGCTCCGGATTACTGAATGCTTTGTACATCTGTTCTTTATTTGCATGGAAGAGACGTGTCGTGACTATTTCACGTTCTGAATTAGATTCGGCAGATATCTGTGAAGAATCCTTTGACATTGTTTCTAGTTGTGCTAAGTTCTTACGCTTTCCCATCTATCATTACTCCTTTCACTCTTTTATTCAATGAATGATTCATGATATACCCTTCTTATTGAGCTTCTGTCAAATCCGATTTTTTAGATTGTATCACGTAGGACTGAAAAATATTTCTTCTCGATTGCTCAAAACTCTTTTAATAAAAAAGCTATAAAAAAGGCACAATCCCTGGTTGGAGTTGCGCCTTGGCTATGATGACTTATTGAAAGGAGTCATATGCAATCTATATTCCTATAGTGTGGGAGCCATTTTTATAAAAAAACTATATGTATTCTATCAACATACTAGCAGTTATTCAGTCTAGAAATAGCCAGGCGATAAGAAATATCGTCGCACCGATAAACTCTATTCCTATCCGCTTCATCGACTCCTTACGTAACAAATAATAGCCAGCCCGGACGTAGAATGTGAGGGAAGCTGCAAGTAAAATACCAACCCCGGAATGAATAGGCTCGAAGAGTACGAGCAAGAAGAATAAACCGTCGAACCAAGTAAAATCAGGCGTTTTTGCGTAAGGATCATCTAGTATCGGGTGCTTTTCGCTATTATCTGTCATTCTCCCATCCCCCTGCTTCAGATAGTTTGGCTTTCCAACACAGGTCATTAAGTTCCGTGATGGTAGTTATCTCCTACGGGCATCTCTTGCTCCTTTAACTTTTTTATCCTAACCATCTCACCCACATTAGAGCCTATCCAGCCCCCGATAAATGGGATAGCATCGAGAGGGAAGTCTACCCTTACAATAGCAAGATCCACGACCAATACAAACAGGGTCATACCAATGCTTAATAGAAAGTTCCTATTCAATCCAGCAAAAAAAGCTGGCCTGGAAGAAATCCAGACCAGTTTTATAGACAGCGTTCTACAAAGCAGACGCTTTAATCGCCTTTCTGCCTATTCGCTTTCATTGCTACTGCCAATTGTTGAGAGTTTAAGTCATCTGCCTGACTCAGTTGTTCCACGATATTTTCATAGTCCTCTTCAGGGCGAGTTTGACTCAATTTATAAGCAGCTTGAACATCTTCCACTTTCACTTTGAACCCCACGATACCTTTGATTTGTTTTTTAGCTTGTGGAGAAAGTTTTTCCCACAAAACTGGATCTTTCCGATGGTTCTCATATTTTTGCAAAAGCCGGCTAAGATCCTCCTGTAATTCCTGCTCCACCATGAGCGTCGCAGTTCCATAAACATGAACCGACTGGTAGTTCCAGGTTGGCACATCTTCTGACTGATACCACGAAGAGGATATGTAAGCATGCGGGCCCTGAAACATAACCAAAACAGGATCATCGCCGAACGTTTGCCATTGGGGGTTCCGGTAAGCCAAGTGGCCGGTCAAATAATAATCATCCCCTCGTTTAACCAGCTCCATAGGCAAATGCGTCGCCAGCGGTTTACCGTCAAGGGCCGTTACCAGTGTTCCAAAGGAGTGCTTCTCTATAAAGGCCTTGATTTCTTCAAAGTCTTTCATTTCATAATGCTTTGGAATATACATAGAATCCACCTTTCATTGAAGTTTCTTGGTCATAATCAAATCCGTCTGTTTTTCATCACCCATATAAAAAGAATGAGCTCCTATTTGTATAAACCCCATTTTCTCGTAAAAAGTAATCGCGTTCTCGTTTTTCTCCCAAACACCAAGCCAGATTTTCTGCTTGTTGTGATCCCTTGCTATATCAATAGCTTTGTTCAGCAGACGATTACCAAGCCCATGTTTTTGAAATTTATTTTTGATATAAATCCTTTCGATTTCAAGTGCGTCCTCCCCCATATCTTCCGTCTGCGCCTCACCGACATTAACTTTTAAATATCCAGCGACTTGCCCATTAAAATAAACAAGAAAGAATCGCGAGGACACGTTTGATAATTCTTTTTCTAATTGATTCAACGTAAACGCCTTTTCAAGATAGGCATCCATATCTTCTGGTGAATTCTGGTGCTCAAATGTCTCTCTAAAAGTTTCATAACCAATCTCTCGAAGCTGGAATACATCTTCAACCGTACACTTGCTTATCGTTACCTCCATGTTCCCTTGCCCCGCTTTCTATCCTTAATAGTTTCTCCTGTTTCCCTTTTTCACAAATTCCCAGTCTTTCTCAATATTTTTTCGTACTCGTTGCAGAAGCTGGTGAATGGTTTCCGCTTCTGTATCGGAAAAGCCCGCTAAAGCGACGCTATTGGAATAGTCATTCTCTCGTTTGATAATAAGCGAAACCTGTTCCCCTTTCTCGGTCGGATAGATTTTCCTGATTTTTTTATTATGCGGATCTTCCTTCTTCTCAATAAAACCGTTCGCCTCAAGGTTTTTAATGGCACGAGCTGCTGTCGTTCGATCCACTTTTATCATCTCGGCCAACTTCTCCTGAATGATTCCTGGATTTTCAACGATTCGTACCAGATACAAATACTGTCCTTTCGTCAGGTCATATTCTTTAAATTCAATATTACTGATCGAATCCAACGCCCTTGCAATCATGCCAATTTCCCGAAGAATTTCAGTCATAACAAACTCCTCACTGTTTTTTATTGCAAATGCAACAAAATATTATATGTAGTATAACTCACTATTGTTGCATTTGCAATATTATACTCACAAAAAAAGCTGCCCATCAGATTATCCTGACAGACAGCTCTCACTAGTTAATAAGGGTCAGCCTCGTGGCTAGTCTCCACCGCTTCTTCTACTGCTTGGTGCTGCGCGGTAGAACCGCGACCGTATTTAGACTCGCCTGATTTCCGGCCCGGAACTTTATTCTCCTTCTGCATTTCCTGCATTTCCTTCATTTTTGCTTCGATCCCTTCCTTTACACGGCGGCCATAATCTTCATCAGCTTGTGTAAAGTGATCGATCATCGCATCGCGAATTCTTTGGTCGCAAATCGCGAGTGCATTCGAAAGGTTTTTGATTAATTCCTCACGCTCCCAATCTTCAAAGCTGCGGTACGTGTGACCGGCCTGACCGTAGTTGTTCGGGCGGTCAATTGGCTCGCTCATCGCCGCCGCATGGTACGTAGGCTCATGGGGCGGCGTTTTCGATCCATCGGCTTCCTTAAAACCGCCGACCATGGAAGGCTCATAATTGATGTGCGGGTTGTCATCGGACTCTCTCGGGTCGCGGATATCCATCTGCCCGCGCTGCTGATTAGTCCGGACACCTTTTTTCGGAGCGTTGACCGGAAGTTTCAAATAATTCGCCCCGATACGGTAGCGCTGCGTATCGGAGTACGAAAAGGTACGCCCCTGCAGCATTTTATCATCGGAAAAGTCCATTCCATCCACAAGTACCCCGGTACCAAATGCCGCCTGCTCAATCTCTGCATGGAAGTCCTCCGGATTACGGTCCAGCACCATCCGGCCGACCGGATGCCATGGGAACATTTCCTCGGGCCATAGCTTCGTATCATCGAGCGGGTCAAAATCAAGCTCTGGATGGTAACCATCTTCCATGATCTGGACAAACAGTTCCCACTCCGGATATTCACCGCGCTCAATCGCTTCATATAAATCCTGTGTCGCATGACTGACGTTCTTGGCCTGGATCATGTCGGCCTCTTCCTGTGTTAAATTTCGGATTCCCTGTTTCGGCTCCCAGTGATATTTAACCAGCACAGACTCGCCTTTGTCATTCACCCATTTATACGTATTCACCCCGGAGCCCTGCATATGACGATAGGTAGCAGGTATTCCCCATGGCGAGAATAGAAACGTAATCATATGGGTAGCTTCAGGTGTGCGGGAAACAAAGTCGAACATCCGCTCCGGACTTTTGATATTTGAGGCGGGATCGGCTTTAAACGCGTGAATCATATCTGGAAACTTCATCGCATCACGGATAAAGAAAATCTTTAAATTGTTCCCGACCAAATCCCAGTTGCCGTCTTCCGTATACATTTTCACAGCAAATCCTCTGGGATCCCGATCCGTTTCCGGGGCATCCTTCGCTCCCGCTACCGTAGAAAAACGTACCATCAACGGTGTTTTCTTACCGGCACCTGAAAATACTTTCGCACGGGTATATTTTTCGACCGGCTCGTCTCCGACTTTCCCATACGTTTCAAAATACCCGAATGCACCAGAACCCCGGGCGTGTACAATCCGTTCCGGTACTTCCTCCCGATCAAAATGGGATATCTTTTCGATAAAATGGTAGTTCTCAAGTGTAGCCGGGCCGCGATTTCCAATCGTACGGATGTTTTGGTTGTCCGTCACAGGGCGCCCCTGCCGTGTCGTTAACGTCTCCCGCTCCATGTTTTTATCGTTGGCACCATGGTTATTTTTACTGTTGTCCAAAAGGAAAACCTCCTTAACTAATCTGCCATTAGCTTTTCTTGAAACGGAAAATTTATGCAGGATGAAGGAGGTTTACTTCCTATTAACAGGTTTTATATAAGGACTCTCTATTGCGCTTGTGCCACTTGATTTTTCTTTGTCATTGTAAAAAACACCACAGATCCGATTGATGCGGTGATGAATAACGTTGCCCCCATCGGTACAGCGGTCGATTCATTTAAACCGACAAGAGGAGAAACAAGCGAGCCGAATAATAACGGGAGCATGCCTAACACCGCACTGGCACTCCCTGCCCGATGACCCTGATGCTCCATCGCGAGCGTAAACGTACTGGTGAGCACCATCCCCATCGCGGTCATATAAATAAAAATTGGAATAACCAGCGAGGCAAGCGGACCTTCGATGATGGTCATCGTCAGGAGAAACGCAGTCGCAGTTACCGCAACAATAACCGCTGTGCGCAGCAAGCTGCGTTCGTGAATAATCCCGCCCAGTCGCCCGATAATCGCACTGCCGGAAATGATCGCAAGACCATTAATGCCAAACAAAATACTGAACACCTGCGGCGAAACATCGTAGATCCCCTGGTAAACAAACGGTGTTCCTGAAACATAAGCAAAACTTCCTCCATGAACAAAACCGATTGTCAGCGCATATCCGATAAACGAGCGGTCCTTCAGCAGCCTGCCAATCGTGCGGATTGTTTCCCCGAGCTTGCTTGGAATCCGTCTTTCTCTCGGCAGCGTTTCCGGTAATTTGATGTACATCGTAAGGACTATCACCAGTCCAACAAAAAATAGGAAATAAAAAATCGTACTCCACGTGGCGAATGGCAGCATCAGAATTGCTCCACCGGTCATCGGCGCAATCATCGGAGCCGTCGCATTGATCACCATCAGGAGGGCGAAAAATTTCGTCAGATCCCTTCCGTCAAAAACATCCCGCACTACCGCCCGGGATAACACCACACCCGCAGAAGCGGTGAACCCTTGTAAAAAGCGGGCGACTACGAATATGTAAATATTTGGTGCCAGGGCACATAACAAGGAGGCTAGGGCAAAAAGAAAAATAAAAACGAGCAGCGGCCGTCTTCTCCCCTGTGAATCACTGATAGGGCCCACCACAATCTGCCCGACCGCAAGACCAATGAGACACGTCGTCAGACTGAGCTGTACAAACGAAGCTGTCGTACCAAAATCCTCTGCAATTCCAGGGAAACTTGGCAAATACATATCAATGTTCAGCGGGCCTAATATCCCCAGCATGCCAAGCAAAAACGCCAGACCGATGCGCTCTTTTCCTGTTGGATTATGTAACATGATTCCCAAACACCCTTTTTTAAACATTATTAAACTATGATTCTACTCCTATGAAAAAAAGAATGCCAACAAAAAGCCTGTTGACCATTACTTTTCATACCCGTGTTCTTATTCAGCCCGCTTCCACATATATTTTTACGCAATAACTAGAAATGTTAGGGGCTGAAACAATGAGAACTGCCTACAGAAGATGGTCAGCTTACCCATACCAAGGCGAGCAAAACCCCCCGACGCCTTACCCTGCAGCAGCATCCTATCCCATGTTTTTCATTACCAGAGGAGAAAATAATTCCTTCCTGAACCCTTTTGGGCAGCCAATTAAGTGGAAGATTAAGGATCCATCCAGTGTGCATTGGGAGAGCGAATTATTGATTGTGGAACAAACGTTATCCCGCCTGACGTCACAGCAAATGCAGATTGCAAACTATTGGGCCAACGCCGAAACAACAGAGAACATGACCCCGATCATCTTTCATCTAGCAAAAAAATACAAACTTGGCTCTCCCTTAGTCGCAAGAATCCTTGCCTATTTTCATGCAGGAATTAATGATGCCTTTGTTATTTCCTGGTATTTCAAATACCTTTGGGATGTAGCGCGACCCAATCAATACGGCCGGAATATTAACCCGATTTTGCCTACACCACGCTTTCCCGCCTACCCTTCGGCTCATGCCACTGTGGCTGGATGCGGGGAAGTGATCTTAAGTAATATTTTCCCAGCAGACGCACCGGATATAAAAACCATCATGGAACAGTGTGCGATGTCACGGCTGTATGCCGGAGTCCATTTTAAGGTGGATAATGATGAAGGGTTACGGTTAGGCAGACAAATTGGGGAAATGGTCGTAGAAGTAATGAAACGAGAAAACTCCACGATGAATCGTTTCTAAGGAGCTCACCTTTTTTCGAATAGGGCAGATCGGGAAATTTCCACCTGACGACGATACCTTCTGTCCTAACTCCGCCATGTTCTTCCCTTAACGGAAAAAGCTTTCGAGCTAACAGCGCTAACTTTCTCCCTAAACTGATTTAGCAATACAAAAGAAACTTTCCACAATTTCACATGCTATACTTTTATATGGACCAGATTCCACTGGCAGAATTAAAATACTTGCCATCACCTAGAAAATGGTGGATTATGATTAAGTGTTTATTTTAGAAACAGTTACGGGGGATACCATGGAACCACAATTAAATAGAAAGATTATACTAGTTACATTTATGATTGGCGCGTTTTTTGCCGTGTTAAATGAAACACTGCTCAACATCGCCCTGACAGAATTAATGGAAGTATTCCAGCTCGAAGCACCAACGGTCCAGTGGATGGCGACCGGCTTCATGCTCGTGATGGGCGTCCTGATGCCGATTTCAGCCCTGCTGATCCAGTGGTTTACGACCAGGCAGATGTTCATTGGCGTCATGACCACCTTCCTGACCGGGACCATCATCGCGGCCGCAGCCATTAATTTTCCCATGCTCCTTACAGGACGGATGATCCAGGCCGTCGGAACGGGATTGTTGATTCCAGTCATCATGAACGCCATGTTATTGCTTTACCCTCCGGAAGTCAGGGGGAAAATCATGGGGACATTCGGGCTCGTTATCATGTTTGCACCGGCAATCGGACCGACACTATCCGGTGTC
Source organism: Thalassobacillus sp. B23F22_16 (assembly GCF_043496955.1). Taxonomy (NCBI): domain Bacteria; kingdom Bacillati; phylum Bacillota; class Bacilli; order Caryophanales; family Bacillaceae; genus Thalassobacillus; species Thalassobacillus sp. B23F22_16. Next base: position 167,277 of record NZ_JBIEKD010000001.1, read on the forward strand.
ATCGTGGATTTACTAGGCTGGCGCTGGCTGTTTATTACCGTTATCCCGTTTGCCACCTTTTCCATCGTTTTTGCGTGGAAATACTTACAGAACGTCGGAGAAATCACGCGACCGAGAGCTGATGTGCTGTCGATTGTGCTGTCATCGATTGGCATCGGTGGAATCGTGTATGGTTTCAGCAGTGCCGGGGAAAGCGGAGAAGGTTTTTCCTCCCTTCACATCATGCTTATCATCGGTATCAGTCTGATCAGCATGATATGGTTTGTGTTCCGCCAGTTGAAACTCGAGGAGCCATTACTGGATGTCCGGGTGTTCACCTATAAAAGTTACGCCAGAGGCATCACGATTTTCGTCATAGTCATCATGGCGATGTTCGCGTCAGAAATCGTCATGCCGATGTACTTGCAGGGACCGCTCGGGTATTCGGCAAAAATGGCAGGACTCCTGCTGCTTCCCGGAGCATTATTGAACGGCCTGATGTCCCCGGTGATGGGATCACTGTTTGATAAATTCGGGCCACGAAAACTGATCATTCCAGGCAGTCTCGTCTTAGTCGCCGTGATGATTTTCTTCAGCAACCTGAGCCCATCCGTACCAATCTGGCTGTTTGTGTTTGCCTATATCGCCTTAATGCTTTCGGTCTCAGCAATTTTGATGCCATCCCAGACGAACGCCCTGAACGAATTGCCAAAGCATCTGTACCCGCATGGCACCGCCATCGCCAACACGCTCCAGCCAATCGGCGGCGCGCTTGGTGTATCAGTGTTCGTCAGCATCATGACCCAGGGACAGAACAGCTACCTGTTCTCCCAGAGCGGGCCCGCTACGGAGGAAGTAGCCAACCAGGCGATGACCGCCGGTGTCCATCACGCCTACTGGTTCGCGCTCGCGCTGTCCATCGGCGTGTTTGTGACTTCCTTGTTTATAAAAAAAGCAATCGCTCCCGATTTTCATGCCGAAGAACCGGCAGAATCCTAATAAAGGCGTCCGCCCCCACCTTGAGTGGTGGGAAGCAGACGCCTTTTATTGATTTCCATCCTCTTTTGTCTTCAAAGCTTGTAATATAACCTGCTTTAAGTAAGGAGTCATTTCTTTGAGCTGATCGACATCATACACACCTAAATAATACTGCACAACCAGCCCATCGACGAAAGCGACTAGCAGCGAGGCTCCTTTATCCGTGTGGAGAACAGGGTATTCCTTTTTATGATCCAGCTGCTCCAGCTTTGCTTGAAGATGGTCAACCATCTCATTGAATGCCCCGCTGAAGGTTCCTTGGGCAATGTCTCCATTGGAGTACCTTTTCAACACGTACTTAATACTGTCGATATTTTCCTCATTATAATCCCACGAATCATACAAAAACTTCTCGATAAAACCCGCTACAGTCGCACGGTCATTATCTTTGACGGCATTGACGTAATCATATTCCAATTGCTTTAATAACTCATCCATATCCTGATGCGAAACTCGATGTTCCATTACGATAGCCTCCTTTCCTGCTTTACTCCTATTCCCGAATGCTGGTGCAGTAAGCCTGCTTTTTTTACTATTCCACGAGGATACTTGCCCATACTTCAGTCAGTATCCGATTCGCTGGGATTAGGACAACTTTCTCCTTTTCTCCTCTGCTCCTGTCCGCATTCAACTGCTTTGCGGACAGCTTTCCGCTTTTCCATCTTCATCCTGTCCTTATCCATGCCCTTTGAGGACAGCTTCACGCCTATTCGACTGCATCCTGTCCTCATACCACCCCTTTGAGGACAACTTCATGCGTATTCGCCTGCATCTTGTCCTTATACCATCCCTTTGAGGACAACTTCATGCGTATTCGCCTGCATCTTGTCCTTATACCATCCCTTTGAGGACAACTTCACGCGCTTTTGCCCCCAACCTGTCCGAACCCCAGCCTCAACCCCTCGCCAGAAACCAATAACTGGAAACTATCTAACTCTAAGCAGCTTTCTTAGAACCACCCTACCCAGTTTTCTTTCTTCTAAAGGTTTTTATACACCCGCTAATAACCGTCCGATCTAAATCAATGTGTTCCAACGTACCTAACCCCCTCCATAAAGACCGCGCGCGGAACAAACCAACCTTCTCCCGGTTCTTATAGTTACCATCTGCTACTCAAAAACTATTTAATAGCCTATGATTCTATGTTATTCTACCTTTGATAAGCAAGGGAGTGACAAGTACCATATGAAAAACATAAGAGCGATAATCATAACGTTAATGGTGGCAATTGCGGCCACCTTTGCGATTAGTGGAAACTTTACTTCCACTTCACCAAAGGATGCTTTTGGACATACAAATTCAATCGAACATAAAACCTATCCACACCAGGAAATCGACCTGACCGAACGACTGGAAGATGGGAAAGAATTGACCGTCAACGATCTCCGCCGGGGTTATAAAAACGGAGCGTTTACTGTCTCGCAGGTTGTCCAGGCCCACCTGGAGCGCATCGAGGAATTTGAAGATACATATAATGCCTTCACCTTCATTAACGAGCACGCTTTACAGGAAGCAAGTGAAATACAGGACCGTATCAACAAAAAACAGTCTCCCGGCCGACTGGCAGGAGTACCGGTCGTCCTCAAGGAAACGGTGGATGTGACTGGTTTCCCTTCCACTTTCGGCTGGGAAGGTTTCAGTAAAGAAGCCGGCGGCATCGAACTCTTGCCACAGGTCGACGCACCAATCGTGCACAAGTTAAAAGAAGAAGGTGCAATCATTCTTGGCAAAACGAACATGCCCGCCTTCAGCATTTCAGCGACCAATGCCAACACCAGCTGGGCAGGAAAAACGTTGAACGCCATCCATCCAGCCTTCGCACCAGGAGGCAGCAGCTCCGGTACAGCAACTGCTGTGTCTGGTAATCTGGCAGTTTTAGGCATCGCCGCAGAAACCGGCGGATCGATTCAGAATCCAGCTGCTTCCCAGGCCCTTATCGGAGTAAAACCAACTTTCGGGCTCGTCTCGAATACAGGAGCCGCTCCGTTTGCAGCAAGCACAAGAGACGTACTCGGCCCGCACGCCCGGACGGTTGCGGATGCAGCAACGATGCTCGATGTCATCGCCGGGACTGACCCCGAAGATCCGAAAACGGAAAAGGCAGATGCCAACCTGCCAGAGGAAGGCTACGCCGCCGGCTTAAGCGAAGATTCCCTGGAAGGAAAACGCATCGGGCTCTACGGTCCCGGCTGGCGAGGAGAATCATTATCTCCAGAAACACAAGAACTGTATGACCGCGCGATCCAGGAGCTCGAAGCGCAAGGAGCCGAAGTTGTCACCGATCCTTTCGCCGGGTCCGGTTTCGCTAAGTATGTAAAAGCCACCGGAAATATCGGTTACGATGCGCTCGTCTATGACATCCAAACCTATCTCAACCGGATGGACCCGGAAGGCGATATTCCGACAGTAACGGAACTGTTCAATCAATCAGCAACAAAGCCATGGGCTGCAGGCCAGCCGCTTCAGAACTTCGATGAAACGGAGTTACAAATGAATTTGCAAAACCCGAATCAGCAGCCTGACTTAGACTACTTTTTCGAAGCAAGGGCAAACTTTCAGTCCTACATCAATGAAGTGATGGAAAAGCATGACCTGGATGCGTTTGTCTACCCGCAGATGGCTGATGAAATCCCGCCACTCGAAGAAGGCATCCATCAACCGACAGCAGCACCAGAGGTCAATATCAGCGGGCAGCCACTCGTCACCGTACCTGCCGGCTTTTACCAAAGCGGCACACCATTTTCGCTCGCCTTTTTCGGAGAAATGTGGAGCGAAGCCGAGTTGCTTGCAATGGCCTATGATTATGAGCAATCCACGCAATATCGAGAAGTTCCAGTCTTAGAAGCTGAATCAGCAACCAACACAAATTAAACCACCATCGAAAAGAAACGGCTTCAGCTATATAAAATAGTGCTGGAGCCGTTTCTACTTTCACAGGGATAAAACTCTAATATTTCCTCTTCAGGAAATATTAACCATGGTATAATGACATTATGTAATAGAATAGGTGACTCAAGGGTGGTCGGCAGCATCCCCAACAGAAAGGGGGTGGTGCTGATGACAGTATATGAAGCATTGATCTTCGCAGTTGCATTCGCGACTTTGATCATAGCGATATTGTCGTTTGACCAAAAAAAATAATCCACCCTTGAGTTAGAGGCTCAGGTGGATTATTCCGCTTTAGCCGATCCCCCTTGAAGGGAACCGTTCTATTACCGACCGTAGATGTTGGCGCATCTGCGGTCTTTTTTAATATATATAACTTCTACGTTTATTATACCATAAAATGCCGGATATAAAACATATGTGTTTTCTTCCTTCTATGCAGCACTGGAGTCCCTTTAAAACCGAAGAAAACAAGGGCGCTAAATTCATGCTATATAACAACCCATCTCATTGAAACGGAAAAACTCGATACACATCGAGTAAAAGGGATTGCAGCCGTCCAAGGAACCAGTCACTATTCTTTCCCAAAAGCAAAAACCATAGTATAAAGACCGTTCCACTTGAAAATTCATCCGCTTACGGTCCTGATCTCCGCTTTAAAGACCACCCGACATTACCTACTCCTATCTAACAGTCTTAATAACCTTTTTAATGACCGTCCGTCATCGTTTTCCCTTTCCTAGCGGTTATTAAAAAACGAATCACCACATCCTCCCAACCTTTTAACTAGCAGCCCGCAGAAACTCCCGGGATAAAAGCTTATAAATTCCACCGAATGGTAATTTATTACATGAATTATTTTACATATAAAAATATTCTGTAATATATTGCATTTTGCATATAGGAGGAGTATGATAGGTTTCATTGATATATTGCATATTGCTAATCTACTAAAAAACCATATGAGGAGGAAGACTTCATGAAGGGGAAATTGTCTTTTTCAGCTTACACATCGATCGGCGTCATGCTATTTGCATTATTTTTTGGAGCCGGGAACCTGATCTTTCCGGCACAGCTCGGCCAAAATGCCGGAACCAATCTCTGGCCGTCCGTCATTGGATTTTTAATTACTGGCGTGGGACTACCACTGCTTGGAATTATTGCAATGAGTTTTTCGGGAAGCCGTAACCTGCAGGAGCTTTCCAGCCGTGTACACCCAGTTTATGCCGTGTTTTTCACGTCCCTGCTTTATTTGACCATCGGGCCATTTTTCGCGTCTCCCCGTACCGGGACCGTTGCGTTTGATGTCGGGATCGCACCATATATAAATGAATCATCGCAGCAATTGGGATTATTTATTTTCACCCTGCTATTTTTTGCAATCGTTCTCTTGTTTTCCTTAAAACCTGCCAAACTTGTTGATAATGTTGGAAAGTTTTTGGCACCTGGGTTGGTCGTTCTGCTTGCCGTTCTACTAATAGCGGTCATCACCAATCCAATGGGAGCGATGGAAGCTCCTCAGGAAACTTATACCAATGGAGCTTTCATCACGGGTTTTCTCGAAGGATATAATACAATGGACGCACTGGCATCCTTGGTATTTGGAATTATCGTTATTAACGCGATCCGCTCCATGGGCGTCACCTCCAATACTGAAATCCTAAAAGCAACCGTCAAGGCAGGCAGTATTGCCATCGTGCTGCTTGGAGCGATTTATGTCGGTATCGCCTATTTAGGTGCGACAAGCACACAGGCTTATGGGATTTTTGAAACCGGCGGACCGATCTTAAGTAACGGTGCCTCCCATTATTTCGGGACCTTTGGTTCTGTGCTGCTCGCCATTGCGATCACGTTGGCATGTTTGACAACAGCGATTGGCTTGACGGTAGCCAATGCGGAATACTTTCATACGTTGTTTCCGAAGATTAGTTATAAGACACTGGTTGTCTTCTTTGCTACGATCACCTTTGTGATTGCGAACTTTGGACTGGCTAACATCATCACGTATTCTGTGCCAGTCTTGATGTTCTTGTATCCATTAGCGATCGTCCTGATTCTTTTGACATTCGTGTCTCCATTGTTCAATCATGCCACGATCGTTTATAGTTCAACCATCGCTGTCACATTTTTAATCAGCATCTTCGATGGGCTTAAATCGCTCTGTGAATCACTGGGAATCGAGTATTTCAGCTGGATGCAGCCGATTGTAGGCTTTTACGAACAAACCTTGCCACTATATAACCAGGGGCTTGGATGGCTGTTGCCGGCAATTATCGTCATTGCCCTTACTGGTATCATCAGTCGCTTGCAAAAGGCTCCCGTTCATGCCTCATAAACGAAGTAAAGCCGGCCTCCTCATTACCAGAGGGGCCGGCTTTTTCGATTGCTATTTAAAATCTTCTACGGTACGGAGCCAGTTATCTTTCATAATGGCTGCTGCTTTATCCTTGTCCCCATCTCTCATGGCGGCAAGGATTACTTTGTGTTCTTCGATGGATCGTTCGGCCAGGATGATAGAATTATGAAAAAAATGCCGGCGAACGTGTGCCTGCAAGGATGCTACCATGTTTTTGATATACGTATTTTTCGATATATCAATAATCACCTGATGAAACTCCTCATCGACTTTCAATGCATCATAGGCATGGTTGGCAGAAATCAATTCGGCAAACCGTTCATTGATATTTTCCAGCTGGGCCAGCTGATCCGCAGTAATATGATCGATTGCCAGTTCCGCGGATAACGACTGTAAGGCTGCCAATGGCGGGAGGAGATCCTTGATAGCTTCGCGTTCGATTTCCGTGACTTCTGTACTCTTCCCCGGAAACATTTTGACAAACCCCTGTACTTCCAACAGCTGCAGGGACTCACGGACCGGTGTTCTGCTGCTTCCTAACGCATTAGCCAGTTCCGTATCATTCAGTTTTTCGCCTGGACGCAAGGTTCCTTCAATAATCCATTGCTGGATCTGGTTGAATGCATTTTCCTTGGCAGATTGACGAACGGGCTTCGAATGGTTTGTTGGTATGGGCATGGGAATCAGCCTTTCTGGATAATCTTTCTGTATGAAAAAGTATACAGGAAAATACATTAGATTGAAATATGCAATATATCACCAATGACGTATATTCGATAAAAAGTGCCTGCCTCCCCCTGCCTGGATCAAGTCGGATCTCAGGAACATTTTAGAAGAATTCCTTGCATCAAAATCTTTCAGTTGAATAATATGGATATGATACGATAGTGAAAGGTTACATTAGAAAAACTTGGCTTATCGCCAAGTACTTATGGCGAAAGCCTTAGATTTTCTAATACTTTAATTCTTTAACAAAGTTAAACTTTCTTAAAGTACAAAAGAAAGGAGAAAGATGATGGAAGTACATAACCCGGTAGGTTTCTGGAACAGATTAGGCGCAAGAATCATCGATGGTATTTTAATGGGGATCGTGACAGGAATCATTTCTGCCATCCTGTTTGGAGAATTTGCGAATGACGATTATAACCCCTTAGATGGCATCGGCCTCTTATATAGCATCCTTCTCCCTCTCTTCTGGTACGGATATACCGTAGGAAAACGCGCGACAGGCGTGCGCATCGTGAAGAAAAATGGAGAAAATGTAGGCATAGGCAACATGCTGATGAGGGAATTGGTAAGTATTTTTGTTTATACGCTCACATTGGGAATCGGCCTGATCGTCAGTACATTCATGGTCGGTCTAAGACACGATAAACGAGCGATCCATGACTTCATCGGAGGCACCTATGTCACCTACGATCCGCCAGAAAAAAATGAGTATGCCGAATATTAATTAGAAAAACTTGGCTTATCGCCAAGTACTTATGGCGAAAGCCTTAGTCTTTTCTTATACTTTAATCCTTTAACAAAGTTAAACTTTCTTAAAGGATAAAAAAATGCCTGAACTTCTCCAGCGGAAGGTCAGGCATTTGTTATGAAATTAACTTCAAGCCTATCGCAGCACCTAATATCATGGAAATAAAAACGATTCGCTTCAGGTCCTTCGGTTCTCCATATAAAAACATCCCCATAACCGCTCCGCCAGAGGCACCAATACCTGTCCAAATCGCATAGGCCGTGCTCATAGGCAGCGTTTCCATAGCCAGGGCAAGGAAAAGGAAACTGGCACCGAACGCCAAAATCAGGAGTGCAAGCGACTGCCAATTACGATGCTTGTGCACCCTGTTTATCATTAATACACCTAACATTTCGCAAAGTCCTGCAAGGATTAAGGATAGCCATGCCATTACGCTTCCACTCCTTCCTCTTTATCTTCAGTCACTAGTTTCAGACCAATAATCCCCGCTAACAAAAAGCCGATCAGCATAATTTTTGACCATTTAAAAGGTTCTTCAAAAAACAGAATTCCTGCAATGACCGTACCCGCTGTCCCAAGTCCGACGAAAACCGCGTAAACCGTTCCTACAGGAAGCCTTTTTCCGGCCATGATCAATAAATAGAAGCTGATGACGATGGAGACGACTGTACCTCCCCATGCCCAAAAACTATCGGCGTGTTTCAGTCCAATTACCCACAGTACTTCAAACAACGCCGCAATAAAAACTTTCAACCAGTTCACTAGATATCCCCCCATATCATATCGCCTAGCAAATGTAGCGAAATCCCTTTCAAGTCAAACAGTAAAAAGCCTGAGAGACCACTGTAAATACAGCATCTCCCAGGCTTTTGTCCTTCCGTGTCACAGCTCATCACTGTGTGTTTTCTCTCGGACCAGACTAACTTGTAAAAGTTACGGAACCCTAGAAAACAACTTTTTTTATTGAATTGTGTTTAATTTATCACGATAGAGTCGGGGAATCAAGAACAAGGCTATCGTTTTACCTTTATCATGTGGATTCCATATCCCCTATTTTTTCCTTAACAATCTCATGCTGTTAAGAATAACGATTAACGCAGCGCCGGTATCACTTAGCACCGCCATCCATAAGGTTAAGATTCCTGGAAAAATTAAAACCAGCGCGGCTAACTTAGTGATTAAGGAGAACCAAATGTTCTGCTTAATAATATCCAGGGCTTTACGGCTCAAACGGATCGTATGAGGAAGTTTTTCCAAATTATCCGCCATGAGAACGATGTCGGCTGTCTCCATGGCTGTATCTGTGCCAGCACCCCCCATGGCAATGCCAAGGTCAGCTGTCGCAAGGGCCGGAGCGTCATTAATTCCATCCCCTACCATCGCAACGCGTTTTCCTTCCGCCTGCAGTTTCTTCACCGCAGACACTTTGTCTTCCGGAAGCAGCTCAGCAAAGTAACGATCGACTCCAGTTTCGCCTGCAATTTTTTTCGCCGTTCCTTCATTATCACCCGTCAACATCACCATTTCTCTCATACCAACTTGCTTGAGCGTTTGAATGGATTGAACCGTAATGTCACGGATGGTATCTGCAACAGCAATTAGACCCAGCACCTCTGATCGAGTACCTACCACTACAAGCGTGTTTCCGTTGCCTTGTAAGGAGTCCATACGTTCTTCTAATTCATGAAAAGGAACTTCCATCTCTCGAAACAGCTTAGGATTACCAGCAAAGTATTCCACACCGTTAATCGTCGCCTGGGCTCCTTTACCCGCAATCGCCTTAAAGGCTTCCCCTTCCATAGCTGGAATGCTACGCTCTTTTGCATAAGTGGTGATTGCCTGAGCGATTGGATGAGTGGAGTGCTCTTCAATCGTCCGTGTAATACTAATCAGCTCTTCCCTGTTGTTATGAAGGGAGATCACTTCGGCAACTTTCGGTCTGCCTTCTGTCAGCGTCCCTGTCTTATCAAAAGCAATCGCCTGAATGGCTCCAGCCTTTTCTAAGAATGTGCCACCTTTGATGAGGACACCGTTTTTAGCGGCATTTCCAATCGCAGATACAATCGCCACGGGCGTGGAAATCACCAAGGCACAAGGGCAGGCGACCACTAATAATGCAAGGCCTTTATAGAGCCACTCACCCCATGTTCCGAAACCAAGTAATGGCGGTACCACCATGACAAGCAAGGCAAGAATAAAGACAATCGGCGTGTAGACACTTGCAAAGCGATCGACAAAGGCCTGCGTTGGAGCCTTTTTCTCCTGGGCTTCTTCCACAAGGTGAATGATTTTTGCAATCGTTGTATCTTCCACTAACTTTGTAACTTTTACTTCTAACGCTCCACTTTCATTGACCGTACCTGCATAAACCGTATCCCCTTCCTGTTTATCTACAGGCAAGGATTCTCCGGTAATCGGAGCCTGGTTAATACTCGATGCCCCTGATAAAATTTCCCCATCCAGCGGAAGTTTCTCCCCGGGTTTAATGACAATGATGTCATGGATTCCCACTTCTTCTACGGGCTTCCGGATAAGTTGATTCCCTTCTTTAACAGTAGCTTCTGATGGAGTCAGGTTCATTAAACTTCGGATGGAATCTCTGGTACGCTCAATCGACCTGTTTTGTAACGTGTTACCTAAGGCGAAAAGCCATACGACCGTCGCTCCTTCAAACCATTCACCAATCAAGGCAGCTCCAATGGCTGCAGAGGCCATGAGCACATTCATGTCTAAGGAACTACTTTTAATCGCATAAAAGGCACTTCTCGCCGGTTTATATCCACCGATCACAATCGCTGCCGCATATAGTGCCGTAATTAATCCGGAGGTTACGTCAGTAAAAGAACCGATAAAACCAAGAGCCAGGAAAATTCCGGAGAGGGTGGTCGTCGAGGCTCCTTTTTTCTTGCTATCAGATGCTTCACTCTGGTTACGGACCGTATTTAAGGAAGCATCGAAACCAGCTCGTTGAACCTCTTTAATTATTTCTTTTTGGTTTGTGGAATGATCAATTTGCATTTTTCCTGTAGAAAAATTCACCTTGACCGCTTGAACATTCGGATTTTTGCTTAAGTGCTTTTCGATCGTCATGGCACAAGAACCACAATCCATCCCTTCGATTTTATACGTTTGCATGTTTTTATTATTATCCATAGGCTCAGCTTCAAAGCCCAATTTGCGCACCTGACTCGGAATAAGTTCATATACCGAACGATCAGCGGCGCCTACGGCCATTTTTCCGGTGCCATAGTTTACTCGGACCGATTGGATTCCTTTGGTCTTTTGCAGCCCTTTCTCAATGGTAGCTGCACAGGAAGGACAGTCCATCCCATTTACTCTGAACTCCATGGTTTGCTGCCCTGCTGGCTGAGTACTCACGTCATTTACTTGCTCGATTGTACTCTCTCCCGAACTGCAACAGGAAGATGGGCCTCCTGTATGTTCTTCTTTTGAATCACTCCCACAGCATGAAGCTATCGGAGACGTTTCTTTTTCGTTCGGCTCACTTCCGCAACATGTAGAATTGGCAGAAGCTTCTTCGGTTTTCTTCTCAGAACAGCAGGATTCTTTTGTTTCCTGGACTTCCGGCTCTGTGTGATTCGTGCAGCAACTTGATGTTGTTTCTGGCTCTATGCGACTCATTGGTGTGCCCCCTATCTATTCCAGTCATCCTTCTTTTGAATGTAATAAAGCAATCGATACTAACTGGTGAACATGATCATCCGCTAAGGAATAAAACACAAGCTTTCCTTCTTTACGATATTTGGCTAATTTCATGTTGCGCAATAACCTTAAATGATGAGAAGCCGTGGCCGTCGTTGAGCCAATGATATTGGCCACATCACAGACACATAGTTCCTTCTCCAGTGTTAACGCATAGGCAATTTTCATACGAGTGGCATCCGACAGAGCTTTGAAAATCAACTCCACGCCTTCCACCTTTTCGATTTCCGGCTGCACGCGTTGAACAAGCTCTTCATCATAACAAAACGTATCACACGTATCTTTCGGTGCTTTTTTCACTATCTCTTCACTCATAATGTTCACCTTCATTCTAATAATTATTTGAATGTTTGTTTATAGTGTATGTTTCCTATGCTTCCAAGTCAACACAAAACAATAAAATGGGCGTTTGAATGAAAAAAGAGACTTCATTGCTGAAGCCTCTTCTTTACGTGCACGATTCTATTGTTTTTTACAGGAATGGTACATTCCCCCCTCCTGCTAAAAGGTAACAGAGGGAGGGCAGGTAGCCGATTACTCAATCAGCAAACGCCCATCGCTGAAAGATACCCCAATAAAATCATTATTCGTCCTCCTTCTTTTTTGGTTCAGTTGTACCCCAGTCAAAGCCTGATTTTCCCCAATAATATAGAAACCCAGCGGAAGACAGGATAGCTAATATGGCAATTAGTACACCCATTAAAATTCCACCTTTTTCATTTAATAAAAAATGTTTACCTACATACTTAGTTCCTTCTTTTCCGCTGTGTCTTCCTGGTAAAAAGATTTCCTATTCGGCTTGATTACTAAATAAGAAAATATAAATGATGAGAGCAGCATAACCAGCGCTAAAGCAACAATGGTGATTCGTAAAGAGATCATATCAGCAAGAAATCCGATTCCGAGAATAAATAGCACTTGAATAACGCTTTGAATTAACTGATAGATGCTTGTTACTCTTCCCATAATCTCAACGGGAACATTATTTTGATAGAACGTCATGATTCCTGCATTCAGGAATACATTAAAGAATCCTAGTATGACAAAACCAGCGACGATAGAAGCAAAAGACCAGGAAAATGCATAAATGATATACCCAGCCGTCGTCATGGTAAGTCCGATAACAATCATATACCTTAACGAGAATTTATTTGAAAAAAAGGATAACAAAACGGCTCCTGTCACCGAACCGATTCCGGTTATACTGATTAACAAGCTGTACTCTAATTCAGACAGACCGATGACTTGTTGTGTAAACACAACTTCCTGGGTGTCCATGGCAAAGGAAAAAACCATCACCATAATAAAGCCGAGATAAATAAATGCTACATATTTATTTTTGGACATGAATGTACGTACTTCTGTAAAATCACGAACCACTTGCGAAAAGGTTAAAGCCGGTATCTTTTCTTTATCAATCTTCTCTTTTTCAGGAAGAAATAATAACAAAATTCCTGATAGAACAAAGAACCCTGCATTAAGCAATAAAGTTGTTTCGACTGACGTTAATAATATGAGTGCTCCTCCAATTGCCGGTCCAATAATAAAAGCTCCAGAATCAGTGAAAGAACGAATGGCGTTGAAGCGCTTTCTCTTCTCCTTTTCTACAAGAATAGCAACATACGTCATAGAGGATGGATTAAAAAAGGACTTTGCTACACTCAATATAACTAGAATCCCATAGATGACGATCATATTGGGAGCAAATGGGATAAAACTGATAAACACAGCTCTCATGATGTAAGTGACGACCATGACTTTACGCTTGCTGCGATAATCGATAAAACTGCCAGTCCATAATTTTGTTACGATATTCGTTAATGGCGCAATGATCCAGAGTCCGGCCACAGCAGCGGCAGAACCCGTCAGTTGATAGACAATAATATTGATGGCAACTAAGTAGATAAAATCACCAATACTAGAAATCCCAATCGAAGATAATAATAGCGCAGGATCTTTCCAACTCTTTGATTTTGGTATCATATAGAACTCCTAATGTATAAATTGGCACCACTCTCCGGGCTAGCAGCCGGGAAGTCAGTTATGGATATTCAGGACTTCGATCAATTCAATAATATCTTTTTCGTTACCAGGGTCCACCGCCACAAGCTCCGTACTTTTAATAATTTCTTTGTAAAAACTTTCTCCTGCAGGGTATTCTCCATCCCAGCGTAAAGGAACCTGATAGACATTAATGGTTCCATCGCCATTCCCGCTGTATGTGACCGAACCAGCTACTAATCGACTGCCTGCCAATTGGATGACATCTTCCGGATAATCCGCACTGGTTTCGTCATCAGGGTTGAGTGGAGTACCAGACGGAATATGTCTGACATTCAATTCGTCCACTTCTTTTAACTCGCCAAGTTGCAGCCAAACACGAGCATATTCAATCTCCTCTGAAGAATAATCAGCTAGCGGATCCTCTTCTGCACTTCCGTTTGCATGATCTGACTCCTCTTCACTTGTCTCTTCTCCTGAAGAAGCTTCCTCAGAACCTCCCTCTCCTGACTTTTCTGTTTCACTATCTTCATTATTATTTGTTTTCTTTTCTTCTGCATCTACAGCAGTATCTTTGTTAGTCTCTTCGCCCGTACCTGCTGTACATCCCAGAAGTAATACCAGAAGCAACAGCAGGGAAACATCACCAAATACCTTTATTAAGTTTTTCATATGTAAGTCTGTTCCTTTCCTTATTAAATTGGAATTTCCCTTATGTCTTTCCATCCATAAACAACTTCCTTTAGTTTTTTACCTGCGATTTCAATCTCAACCGTATCCACTTTTTCAGCTCCAAGATGCTCATAGAAAAAACTGGCATCATTATCTTCCAGCACTAATACAAGCATGGAATAAACACTTTTAACCCTTAACTCTTGAAGTATTGGCGCTAATAACTGTTTCCCTAACCCTTTTCTTTGATGTTCTTTCAATATGTATATAGCATATAATTCGCCTCCAAAGGCAGGGTACTTCCCCGTCCTTTCTGCACCGCCATTCGAGAAGCCTATGATCTTACCATCATCATTTTCAGCTACATAAACAGGTTGACTGGAAATAATTTCTTTCCATTTTTCCTCCCGGCTTTCGTAACTCATGTTGTTTAAATATTCATCAGGTACGATGTTCTTATACGTGGAATGCCAGCTATCAACCTGCACCTTTGCCACATCTTTCGCATCCGTTACAGCTGCCTTTCTAATTTCCATCCTTCCCCTCCCTTATTTTTGATTCAATTCCAATTATTTCAAAACCCCATCATTTACACAACACTAATTCCAAAAAAAAAGCGCAATCCCTTTTTGGGATTACGCTTTCGTTCAACCAAAAAAAAATAATCCACCCTTGAGCTAAGGACTCAGGTGGATTATTTCCTTCTGAAGCGCCGATCCCCCTTGCAGGGAACCGTTCTATTACCGACCGTAGATGTTGGCTCATCTAAGGTCTTTTTATACTATAGTTTTCAGAATATAAAACCTGTATTGTCCTTGGGTCCTCAGTCCACTCCACTCTCTAAAATGGAAAAGGTCTTAGCCTCACAATTAATTTCTGCTTTTGCTCCATATGGTAAAACGATTTTCGGTTCGGTATGGCCAAAATTCAAGTTATATAAGATCGGTAAATCCCCCAAATCAAATTCCTTCATTACCGTTCGAATTTCTTCTTTATATTCTTCGTAATACTTCTCATCCTGAGGTTTGCCAAATAGGATTCCATTCGCCCTTTTCAGGATACCTTGTACAGCGTAATTCCGTAACCAATACCGGATAAAACCAGGGTCAGGTTTTTCTTCCGATGTTTCCAAGAAAAGAATGCTTCCGTTCCAATGTTCCTGATCAGGCCAAATCTCTGTCCCTTTTGCAAACTCCAGCACTTCTATGCAGCCACCAATCAAATGCCCTTGTACCGTACCAGAACCTTGTATAACCTCGTAACCTGAATTCGGCTGCATGGTCCGACGTCGGTTTTTATTCGCTTCTTTCCACTCCAAATGCTCACTTGTCCATGCTTCTGCAGGCTGGATTTGCCCAATAGTTTTATTTGAGAAAAGCGTTCGATTCACCATCTCAACCGTATACGGATCCATCTCCACATTTTCAGCAAAATCAGTCATAATAGCTGGTCCATAAAAGGAAGAAACCCCTGCTTTAAGACAAAACAGATGGGAAATGGTCACATCCGAGTAACCCATAAAGATTTTGGGATTTTCACGTATCACATTGAAATCGATATAGGGAAGTAAGCGAATACTGTCATCACCACCGATATTTGCAATAATCCCTTTAATGCTGTCATCTTTAAAGGCCGACATCAAGTCTTCAGCACGAGCCTTTGGATTGTTATAAAGATAGTCTCCGCCTTTCAAGCTGTTGGGCATCGGGATAACTTCCAGTCCGAATATATCTTCTAACCGCTTTACACCTTGTTCATAACGCCATCTAAGATCAGGCTCCCCCGCACCTCCCCAGGAAAGACTTATTGTTGCAACACGATCTCCACGTTGCAATTTCTTTGGCTTTATTAACACACCCACTTCCCCCTTAAATAAAATCGTATCCTTTAGTTGAATTGTATCTCTTTTATATTTACATTTGGAACTCCAGCTTCTATGTAACTTCTTATCAATTTCCACTCATTAGCTTCATTCCGCTTAAATGTCTGAAAAAATAAGCTGACATTCTCTAATTGATTCCCATCAATTATTAATGTAGCTGATAAAATTGCCATTACTTCATCTTCTCGTAAAGGAATAATCGACACTTCATTTAAGTCCCATTCGTTCCCTTCTAGTCTTGCGAAATTAAATCCTTGTTCCCAGCCAGCTATCGCCTCTTCATAACCAAAGTCTACTATCTCGTTGTTGGAGATCTCCCTCGCTCGATATTCTTTGGAAATGATATCTTTCATGTCTGTTAAAGACGAACTTTTCCAAACATCTAAATAAGAATCAAGAAACTTGCTAAATGAACTATTTTCCAAAATAAAAATCCTCCTAAAGTATGTAATAGCATGTAAAAACTATGAAGCTCCTATTTTTTCACAACAAATGATGCTCTGTTGCCGGGTATGTATCCTCCATTTAACGAATGGGCCCCATATATACAACTTCGACTTGAACAAAAGAATCCCTCTTTGTCACTAGAATCTAACCAAAAGACATGGTCTGTGCCTATCCCGCACATTGCCAAAGTTTTTGATGATTGAAACGTATTCCAAATTCATTCGTATATGTTGGAAACAGCCTTCGTTAACGAACATAAAATCCTATAAAACAGGGAGGAATGAATATCTTCTGGTTATATACGTTAAGCCCATTTATACTATTTTTAGGAATCGGTGTTTATGTAGATAGGAAAAATAAGAAATACAATAACGTAAGAGAGAAAATAGATCGGAATGAGTATAAGTATAAAGCATTCGAGGAGCTTGACAGGTACAATAACAGGAATTGAGGATGGAGTTTTTTAAAAATATAGAAGATTGAACTCGAGATATTACTTACTGTTCTTATATTTTAGTAACGTCCGCTAAAGAAGCGACTACATTTCTTTAGTAATCGCTCCCTCATTTGAAAGTGTATTATATGATAAATTCAAAACCCGACGGCTTTTTGAATAGTACTTTATATTCTTTAAACATGGCAGTCAGCCTAGGTGCCAAGATCATCAGAGCGTCCGGCTGCCAGGCGGGACCACTGGGCGGTCGGGCGGCCGTCCAACTGAAACTGACCACCTTTGGAACCCCAATGCTTCGGCCAGCCATCCGGCGAATCCTCCCAGAACTCCTGACGGCCATAGACAGTCAGGTCCAGCAGGCCGTACGACGGGGCCATCCGTTCGTTGCCACGGCCTGTGGTCCAGTAAGTCTCATATACTTTGTCGCCGTCCCGGAGATAACTGACAAGGATGCCGAAATGCCGGTCGACGATTAACTGGTCAGCTGATTCCTGTGGCACGGAGTACCAGGGAACCGTCCAGCCCATAAAGTCGCGATATTTAGAGCTCTCTTCATACGGTCCTTCACAGAAAGTGGCATAGCTGACGTCCCGGGAGTTCAGATAGGACAGCTCGTTGATGTGGGCCGTGGAAAAGGTGCAGCCCTCGCACTGCTCCGATGCTGGCCTGCCTGCGTGCCACATGTGAAAATAGGCGATCAGCTTGTGGCGGCCCTCGAATGCTTCCAGCAGTGTGACCGGGCCATCCGGGCCAATCAGCGGGATGGACGAGTCCACTTCGACCATCGGCAGCCGACGACGGGCTGCCGCAATTGCGTCACCTTCGCGAGTATGCTCCTTCTCCCGGATCCGCAACTCATCCAATTCGGCCTGCCAGGTAGCGCGGTCAACCACTGGAGGCCGCGCAGAAACGTTGTCATTTTGACTCATGTCATGCCCCTTTCCCAATTGTCTTTACCCAATCAAAATTAATCACATAAATACATAGAGATTACAAGTCGCTCTTTTTTGAATGACAGCAGGAACCCGTTTCAGTAGAGTGATCGTATTCGTCATGACGACGAAGCCATGAATTGCCATTGCCGTCGCTGCGTCCTGGTGGCTTTTCCCAATCCTCCTGCCTCCCGAGCGCTGTTAAATCAAGATAATTAAAGGTACCAAGTAGTAGATCCGTCCCACGGGCGTACGTTGTATAGGTGTGATAAATTTTTTCACCATCACGGAGAAAGGCACTCACGCCAGGCACTTCCATTGACTGCCCGGCCTCGAGGGGAACACCTTTTTGCACAAGCTCGTCCTTGGTCAAGTAGTTGTATTCGATAGGGGCGACAGATTCATCTAGTGTAGCGTGAAAATCATAGTTAAAGTTACTATCGTAGGAGGAGTACCATGGGATATCCCAACCCATGCGTTCTTTGTAGTGCTGGAGCTTTGGAAATGAAGCACGGGAAATCAGAGCAAACGACGTGTTTCGGGCATACAAGTGGGCGAGATGACCAATGTTATCCGCAGCCAGCGAACAAGCTGGACACCCCTCGTTCCACTCAGGATCGAACATGAAGTGGTGTACGATAAGTTGCGGGCGCCCTTCAAACAAATCAAGCAGCGTGCTCTTACCATGCGGACCCTCAAAGACATAGTCCTTATCAATCTCTACCATTGGAAGTCGGCGACGTTCGGCATTCAGTTCATCCCGGGCCTTCGTAAATTCCTTCTCTTTAGCAAGCAGTTCCTTACGAGCCTTAAGCCACTCACCTCTTGAGACGGCTTTGGGAAGGTGCGATTGTAATTGCTTTTCTTCCATATCATCTTCTCCCTTTTTAGTGTTTTCTTAAGCTTACCACGACCATTAACTATGGATTTCTTCTCGATTGCTAAAAATATAAAGACAACCTCAAATTAGTGATACTTTTCTATGCGATAAAGGTATGACTCCCGCTATTTTTCAATTATTATAACACTATCGTGATATTTTTGAGGTGAGTGCATATGAGAAAAGGACATACAAGAAGCAAAGGATTACTGCTCGTCATAACGGGGGCTATCTTTTGGGGTGTAGGGGGGACAGTTTCCCAAAAACTCTTCCAGGATCACGCGATCGATGTCAATTGGCTGGTAACCGTTCGCTTGCTCATAGCCGGCATACTACTGTTGACTATCCAATTTTTCAGGAAAGATAACTATTCTATCATTAGTATTTGGAAAAATAAGCACACAGCTGTCCAGATGATTATATTCGGATTACTTGGCATGCTCGGGGTGCAGTATACCTACATGGCTTCCATCAATTACGGGAATGCGGCGGTTGCTACGCTTTTGCAATATCTTGCTCCGGTTATGATCATCGTTTATTTACTCATTCGTAAACAGACGACCTTCGAAAAACAGGATGCAGTGACCGTTTCGCTTGCTTTACTCGGCACCTTTTTATTACTGACCAACGGAACCATTTCACAATTATCCGTGCCTGGTATCTCTATCTTTTGGGGGATTTTATCGGGGGTTGCCCTTGCCTTTTACACCTTATATGCCATTCCTCTGCTTAGAGAATTTGATTCCCTTGTTGTTGTTGGATGGGCAATGGTCATTGGAGGAATTTCCTTAGGGCTTATCCATCCTCCCTGGCAAGCGGAATTTACAGCCTTTACCGCTGAAATTTATATGTATCTCCTATTTGTCGTCATATTTGGTACGATGCTTGCGTTTTGGTTTTACATTGAGAGTTTGCAATATCTATTACCTAAAGAAACCAGCCTCATCGGCAACCTGGAACCCCTTTCCGCGGTATTAACGATGGTTCTCTGGTTACGGGAACCCTTTGGTTTTTTTCAATGGGTCGGGATGGCCTGTATCATCGGTATGACGCTATTACTTGCCTTTAACAAAAAATCCGCTCCCACAGACGAGAGACAAAACGAATCCATCCTAGCTGAATGAACGCTAGGATGGATTCGTTTTTTTAAATTAAGGCTCGTTATTTAAATCAGTGATTTCAAAAACTGCACGTTCAGCTGCCAGGAGTGCGCCTTCAAGATGACCGCCAAATCGCGAATCAGCCTCTGTCCCAGCAAAAATAATCTTCTTTTCCCATACCCCTGATGCAGGTGGATAACCATATTTCGGAAAATCTTGAAGCGGCTCCATATCTTCCTCGACAGCCATTTCGGATTCTCTAGACCAATCCTTGTAGAGGATAGTCTTGACGTTTTGAGCAGCGGGTCCAAAGAGTCTGACCAATTGATCTCTGACCAAATGTAAAACTTTACCCTCTCCCATTTCATGGCGCGTTTTCGCTGGCATGCCGAAAAATCCAAATAACGCCCCAGCTCCTGTTTCAGGAGAAGCATCATGGATTTCCTGTAAGGGGCCAACCCAGCTTGTTGCAAATCCAGAAAGTCCTGACTCCCTCCAAAAGGGATGGTCATAGACTGCAATAGCCTTGGCCTGTCCTGCCATCCATGTCGGTTTGCTTGTTAGGTCAGTTTTAAGTTTTTCTGGTAAGGAAGGGGAGAAAGTTATGTACCGCGCTACAATCCGAGGCGGCAGTGCCAGGATAACAGCACTCGCCGGAACTTCTTTTCTCTTTCCATCAGCACGAATTGCTTCAACCGTGATAGCTTCGGCTTCACCAAGTCGAATGGCTGTCACTCGCGTTTCAAGCTCAACTACCCCTGGAGGAACCGTATTTGCTACAGCATCAATAAGCGACTGAACACCACCTTGGATGCGAACCGATCTTTCGCCTGCATTTTCTGGCAGGACAAAACGTTCTGGTGGCAGGTTTTTAGTTCGTTCAGAGAGCATTGCCCCTTTATTATACTGGTCGAACGTTCCTACATTGAGTTCTTTAACAAGGCTGGTAATAGTCTTCTCATACTGCGGCCAGAACCAGAAAAAAGTGCCTGACCCCCACCTTAGTAAAGCATTAATGCAACGGGGACAGGCACTTTCTATTTGACTGGACGAGGTCCTTCTTATAATGACCGTCCCATCCTAATTTAAATTTGCTTATGGTTCTTATACTGACTATAAAGACCATAACTCCAGCGTATTTCTTTTCTAATGGTCATGATCCACTTTATAAAGATCATTAGCTCCCTATTCCCACCGTTTAACGGTCTTTATAAAACGGCAGTACCTGCCCCCAGCCTGGCGGATTGAGGGCAGGCACTTTCACATTGATTGGTGACTCTTTTTTGCCACTTGTATAGGACGTTTATAAAGAATAACCAGCACATAGGGACGAGCCCACTGAATGATTACCCCTGTGATTAATGCATTTAGCAGCGTTCCAATACCAATAGCACCATTGAAAAAGAAAGCAATGATTACTAATACGATACTAATGATCGCCCGTGACCTGCTAAAAGACCAGCTTGTTTTATCTGTTAAAATTACCATCGATCGATCCATAGGATTGGGGGCAAAGTTTGATTCCAAATAAATAGCGATACCTATTCCGCCTAAAAGAATGCCTAGTAAGACTAATAATACTTGTTCAATTAAATGAGTAGGTATTAACCAATCTCCTAATAAAAAAAGCCAGGTATCAATTCCCATCCCAGTAATAATGGAAGTTAATATAGCTAAAAATTCCGGTCTTGCTTTTAAAGCCGCTGCATTAAGCAACACCATAGTCGAACCAACCACGATTTCCCACGTTCCAATGGTTAATCCAAATGTGCGATATAAACCAACGAGTAAGGCATCAAATGGTGACGTCCCTAATCGGGATTGAATGGTGAGCGTAATTCCTAATGTTAATATCGAAATCCCAATAAAATAGATCAAAAATGATTTACCGATTTTTCGCATATGTATCTCCTTTTCTATAAAACAAAGCCATTGATAGACTTATTTCCAAAAAGATGTCTCCTACTACCAATAAAGTAACAGATAAATAGAAAAGAAACCAATTGGACACGTTTCCGAAACGTGCCTGCCCCCAACCTGTTAGTTTGGTAACAGAGTGAGGGGCAGGCATTTTGTGAAAACAACATTAACGCTTATTGATAAACTTCCGCTTCCAGACATTTTTTATAATTTTCGGGTGCATCAAAGTGGAAGTTGGGCGAAGCAGATGCATGACCTGGATAAAAGAATTGTAGGTCCCTTTATGTTCAGAGGATAGAAGAAAAATATTTTTCGCATACCACTGCTGGATAGAAAGACCTGCCGGCTTCTTCCCCACCGTTTCCGGGTAACGGAAATCTTCGGTTAGCACCATATTCCAAATAGGTGAAATGATTTTCCTAACCTCACGGTGAAAGCGATCCCTTAGGTTTTGAGTCGATCTATTCCGGTCAGCCAGCAGCTTTTCCAATGCTAAAGCTTCCAGGACGGCAATGCTCATCCCTTGTCCAAAAAAGGGATCAATTCTGCAAAACGTATCCCCAATCGTCAGAAGACCGTTTGGGAATTTGCTCACTTTATCAAACCTTCTCCACGTGATATTCGGCACCCGGAAGATCGAGGTACCTGACAAGGCAGTAGCATCCTGCAGTTCATGATAAAGATCCAGTATAGGCAATTGTCTCGCGATATCTATAAAGTTAGCATCACTCTTCCGTACTTCCTTTTCATTTATTTCATTATGGTAGCCCATAAAGGTAACTAAATAACGATTGCCCTCTACCTTCGAAATACCTCCACCGATTTTTTCAGAAGGAGGGTTAGGATAGACAAGTTTAATCGCCCAGTCTCTGTCTGGGTTGTCAGGAAGTTCGATTGTTTTTGTAAAATAACACAAATCAATATTAACTTTCTCTTCCGGAATAGGGACTCCTCGTTTCCTCAGCCACCTGGAAGAAAGGCTACTAACACCACTGGCATCTACAATCAAATCGGCATGCAAAGTAATCGAGTCGCTGCCATCCCTTATTTCCACTCCAGTCATTTGATTTTCTTTTTCATTATATAGAAAATCACTGACCTTTTGGCTGTACTGGATCGTCACATTCGTAATCTTTTTTATGTATTGCTCCAGAAGCCATTCTAAATGCGGCCGTGTTTGCAGAATCGTTGCGTATTCCCCATCATAACGGAGTTTCCAAACTCCATGGTGAAACCACGCAATGTCCTTGGTGGCATTGATTTTCACGGCTCCGCTTGCATTAAATTTCTCCGTAATACCAGGAAACAGTTCTTCGAGACCATTCGCGCCGGCAAAAAGCAGGGCATGGATATGCTCGCCTTGAGGTGCTCCTTTCCTCGGCAATGGACCTTGTGGTTCTGCATCACGTTCCAGAATAATTACTTCTTTAAAAAAATCAGCCAATACACGTGCTGCCAATTTTCCAGATATGCCTCCCCCTACAACCACAGCCTTTTCCCTTCGCTCCAAACCATAACATCCCCTATCCAGCATTCTTTGTTCCCATCATCCCTGAAGAGAACTTTAAACACATGTTTCACTTTTATCTAGTAAAGCTATTTTCAACATACTCCCTAATTTTCTTCCATCCATAGTTTTCTTTACGGAAAGTCTCTATAAAAAGTAATTTTACATCAGTCATTTCCCCATCCACTTCTAAGCTCACCCAAAAGATAGCTACACCTTCTTTGTGCTTATTGATTTCTATTAAAACGTCATCAAAAAACCATTTAGGGTTTCTACCTTGATATTGCTTATATGCCTGAATTCAGCCATGTTCAGCCTCATCAAAACCCCAATCAGAAACAATGGTTTCAGGGCCAGCCCACCTGACTTCCAAATCCTTTGAATGGTGCGCTAGCATCCTCTTGGAATTTAAGCTATTCCAAGACGTTCTGTATTTTACTAAAAAATCCTTAAAGTCCTCTAACAACATATTTGCTGCCTCCCATTTTCACATAGTGCTCCTATTGGTAATTAAACAAGATGGGAGTAAATTCCTTTTTTTTAAATTAGGAATGACAACCTGATTATTCTATCATGTAATGGTCTTAAAAATATGACTACAGTAAAAAGTGCCTAACCCCCACCTCAACAATGCATCAATGGGCAGGGACCCGGCACTTTCTATTGACATGAATAAAGAATAGAAACTAACGAATACTACAGTTGTATCTACAATTGTACTTACAAGTGAGGTTGAAAAAAGTGGACGTTTGGCTGAAAAGAAATTTACTTCTAATGATCAGAGCATTGTACTTTTGTATGGAAGAACAGTGGGCTGAACTGGGTCGTAGATATGATATCACCCCTGCCCAACAGCATATTTTATTTTTACTGTCTACGAATCAGAATGTTCTTACGCCAACAGAGATTGGGGAGTTAGGATGCTGGCACAACTCCACTGTTACTAGACTATTGAAACCACTAAAAGAGCGGGGCTTGATTCGTATAGGCATTGATAAGGAGAAACCAAGGTTCAAAAAAGTAGAAATTACTCCAGAAGGAAGCGTCTTGCTGAAACAACTGGTTGGCGCTGTTAAAGACATAGAGAATTTCCCCTGCGACACCAGCTGTCTCTCGAAAGAAGAAATAGTCAATTTCCTGGCCTATGCTCAGAAAATTTTGGATGTAAACATAGGGGAACCATTTAAACAGAAGGTTATTAATGGAAGAATAGGATTAGGTGAACGTACAGAAGAGGCATTAGATTATCAAATATAAAGAAGTGATTCCAATGTTATTTAATATTATGTTCGGTATGATTATCCCCTGGATGATCTGCATTTACTTCTTTACGAAAGAACCTCGGTTAGTTATCATGTTATTTCCCTTGGGCGCCACCATCGCCTTTTTATTTAACGATTTAGGTCTGGTGCAGTTTTGGACGGTAAACCCAGTCTATCTAAATCCTTCTTTATCGATAGTCCCTTATAACATTGGTTACTTTCCTATGATAGCGATTATTTTCGCTTATGTGCTGAAAAAGAGGCGGATTCATCCGTTTTATCTGGTTCTTTTGTTTACTTTTGTAGTGTCATTTATTGAATATATTTTTCTGCTTACTGGCAAGGTTGTGTATCACACGGGATGGAATATGGTGTGGACTGGAATCACTTATATTATAGGATTTGGCCTTTGTACCCTGTATATTAAACTTTCGTCCAGTTACAGATTGCTGACAAAGAAAGAGACTGGACTATAACGGAACATTTGCTTCTTACAATATCTGCCCCACCCTTTTTAAGTAGTAACGGAGTGGGTTCAGGGACTAATGTTTAGGGATGGTAATCCACCACTTACACACGAGTAAGCTTATCAGGGTTTCGTACCACATAAATTCTTGAAAATTTCCCATGCTGTTGTTGAATAAATAAAGCAGCCACTGTATCAGACCCAGCCCGGAATACTATCCCTTTCTCCCCATTCAGAGGAGCAGCCTCGATATAAATATCTTCCTGATAATAGGACGCTAAGCCTTCAAGCGCAGCAGCCAGAAATCGAGCCACGCGTTCACGGTTTCGTACCGGATGCTTGAACGCATTTACTTTTCCTCCTCCGTCGGTGACAAGCATGACGTTTTCATTCAACAAGGAAAGCAAATGATCCACGTTCCCCTGCTCAAGAGAAGTGAGGAACCGGTTCAGCCATTCCAATTCCACCGCTTCGTTCCCCACTATCTCATCCGCTGGTATTTCCATCTTGTGACGGGCCCGGCTCATCAGCTTGCGGCAATTATCCTCTCTCTTGCCGAGCAGTTCGGCGATTTCGAGATAATTGAACCCTAACGCCTCCCGCAGGACAAACACAACCCGCTCCGTCGGTGCCAGCCTCTCCAACAGAACAATCATGCCGTAGGATAATAAATCGCGACGGACG
Source organism: Thalassobacillus sp. B23F22_16 (assembly GCF_043496955.1). Lineage (NCBI taxonomy): Bacteria > Bacillati > Bacillota > Bacilli > Caryophanales > Bacillaceae > Thalassobacillus > Thalassobacillus sp. B23F22_16. Next base: position 192,943 of record NZ_JBIEKD010000001.1, read on the forward strand.
ACCGTCACCTCGACAGTATCCGTTCCCGTCGTTTGCATCGGTTCGGGCAGCCACGGACCAACGTATACTTCCCTTTGTTTTCGTGCCGATATCTGCAGATTAAGACAGCGATTGGTTACCATTTTACACAAATACGCTTTCGGCTCTTTTAAACGTTCCACATTCACATCATATGCCTTAAAGAATACATCCTGTAGCGCATCTTCAGCGTCTGCAACAGAGCCTGTTAACTGATAAGCCAGAGTAAACAGTAACGCTTTATATTGATCATAAAGTTCCTCCATCACTGTCTCCCCTTTCTTGAATGTTAATAATAAGGCAATATCTTTTTCTCTATCGTAAGTAACTGGCTTTATCCTCAATCAGCTTCTTGATTTTTCCTGGTGTCTTTCCTGTCATTATGATATCAACTCCCCATTTGCGAATCCAAACCAGCCCTTTTTGTCCTAAGCCGATCGTATAAGCGGCAAAGTTAGATTTCGAAGCTTTGTGAATCGGTGCGGGACGGCCCTCCAGATCCGCCCGCACGATTTTCCCCAGTCGAATCGCCTGTATGCCGGCTTCAAAGCACGTCTTCTGTTCCAATTTTCCTGTCTTAGAATCGATGATCTTCGCACAGTCGCCAATGCTGTACACCCCTGGAGCACCTGGTACACGATAGCTTTCATCAACCAGTACGTGGCCATCAGATGTAAGCGGCAAACCCAAACTACGCAGACCAGGATTCGGATCCAGACCGATCATCCATATCAACAGACCAGCCTCCAGAGAATCGCCATTGTTAAGCATCACTGCTCCTCCTTTCTCCCGTATCGCCTTACAATTATGAAGCACTGTCACACCACATTCACCAATCTCGTGAGCCAGCTTACGTCTGAATTTCTCCGACACTTCCGGGAGCAGCCGTTCCTGTGCATTCAATAAATAGACGGAGACATCGGAAGCATCAAGCCCCAATGCTGTTGCTTCCTTCTGCATAGCGATAGCCAGATCCGCAGAAGTCTCGATGCCACTAATACCAGCTCCAGCGACCGCAATAGTCATTAGGCGTTTTTGTTCGACTTGATTTGTCTCTTCAGCAGCCTTTCGTAAATTACCTTGCCAACACTCCCGGATAGCTTCCGCGGTTTGCGGGTCAGTCAAGGCGATCCCACCCTGGTCCTCATTTGGCCTTCGAACAATGCTGCCAACCGTCACAACTAACAGATCATAATGAATACAGGCATCATTTCCTTCGACGTCCTCATAATTAATACAATTTTTTTCACTCTCCACAGCTGTAACGGTACCTTGCACAAATTCGAACCCTCCGATATTTAAATCACTCCAAGGGATCACGATTTCTTCCTCGACCGAAGTTGGACGAAACAGCCTTAATTTACGCACATGCCCGGGCTGCTTGTCGACCATAACAAACCGAATCCGTCGTCCATTCCCCATTTCCCGGGTTGCTGACTGGACTTGATAGAGCGCTCCAAGTCCTGCATAGCCGCCTCCGATAATGATACATGTCAAGTCGCTCATCACTTTTCAGCTCCTTCTTTGTGTTTCATACATATAACAATGGAAGCAGCTGATTTGTGACATAAGAAATACAATACAAAGGAAAAAATCAAAATATTTGTAGGCTAATAGTAAAAAGACGACTATCGCATGTTGGATAATCGCCCCTGTTTTTGATTTGTATAGGATTCCTTATTTAAATAACACATAACTAATAGGTAATTTTCGCTCGCCTTCGATCTCTCTACTTCCATTATACTCCTAAATAGGTATTATTTATAGACTACTCTTTCAAAAGTTCCTGGGCTATACTGTTATACACAAATCTAAAAAAGAGGGGTATCCGTATGAATGAAAAAAAAGATGTCTTAGATAAAGGTCCTTTCTTTCATGGTACGAAGGCAGCACTAGACATTGGAGACCTATTGGAAGCCCAACACTTATCCAACTACCAGGACAAAAAATCAAACTATATCTATTTCACTGCAACATTAGATGCTGCTAAATGGGGTGCTGAATTAGCAAAACCTTCAGCAAAAGAAAGAATTTATATTGTAGAACCATTAGGTGATTTTGAAAACGATCCAAACGTAACCGACAAAAAATTCCCAGGAAACCCCACACGCTCTTACAGGTCTAAATCGCCTTTGAAAATAGTAGCCGAATTAAAGTCATGGGAAAGACATTCCGATGAAGAAATAGAGCACATGCTTACATCTTTAAAAAGGCTGCGGGAACAAGGGAAAGCAGTCATATACGATTAATTTTCAAAATGCCTGACCCCAACGGATTGACGGGGGCAGGCATTTCCAATTTTGTTTTAAAGTTTAATAATTAATTCGATACTTTTTATATAGGAGATGTCGAGTATTTGAAAAATGGCTTTGCTATCCTATAGACACGGAAGGAGGGGTAAATTGCTAAAAGAATTAAACCAAGTAATTGACTATATTGAAGAACGTTTAACCGATGACTTGTCTCTTGAGGAAATTTCCGCATATGCCGGGGTCTCCGACTATCATTTTAGAAAAATATTCTTTTATCTATCAGGTTTGACACTTAATGAATATATAAAAAACAGGAAACTATCTGAAGCAAATAAAGATCTATTACGAGGAGAAAAAGTCACAGATATTGCTTTTAAATATGGTTATCAGTCAGTGGATGGCTTCACCAGAGCGTTTAAAAAATGGAATGGATTTTTACCCTCAGAAGTAATAAAGAAAGGGATTAGCAAAACATTTCCCAAGTTTACTTTTATTATAACGGTTAAAGGAGGAGCTGCTATGGAATATAGAATTGAAGAGAAACCAGCGTTTAATTTAGTCGGTGTAAGTAAACGTGTACCCATGCAATTTGAGGGTGTTAATAACGAGATTGTAAAGCTTGCAAAAAGTATAACGGAGGAACAAAAGGAAGAAATGCATTCCCTTCAAAATATAGAGCCGTATGAAGTTGTTAATGCTTCTTATGATGCGGACACTCGCTTTTTAAAAGAAGAAGGGGATCTAACTCACTTAATAGGTGTGTTAACGACTAAGGATGATGTAAGTGATCATTTAGATAAAGTGCCGGTCGAGGCTTGTACGTGGGCGATTTTTCCAAATGAGGGGCCGTTTCCATCGACGTTACAAGAAACAATGGCAAAAACATATTCAGAATGGCTTCCTTCTTCTGATTATGAAATTATCGATGCCCCTTCCTTTTCTTTTACTAAAATGGATAAAACTAAAAAGGATTACGCATATAGTGAAATTTGGATTCCCGTAAAGAAAAAATAAAATGGACGGTGCCTGACTCTCACCTTGCTAGATTGATAACGGAGCTGGGATCAGGCACTTTTCTTACGCACATAATCTTCGTTTAACTAATTATGGTTTACCATCAGTTATATAATTTATAAAATATCCAACAGCCATTAAAATAAAGAAATGAAGCAGCTTACTATCATTCAATAACAATATTCCCTACATATTGAGCAGTCTTGTTTCCAGTGGTAAACGTAACTTCTAAAACATAATTCCCCTTGTTCGCCGGAAATTGAAATTCTCTATATTCATTCCAGTTGATGTCGGTTTTTTCTCCATTCTTCCATAAGGCAGCTGTTATCGTGGGGTCTGTCCAAATATCTCCTCCATTTTCTTTGTTCTCTTCAAACTCTACAGAAGCTTCCTGGTTTGGAAAAACATTTATTTTCTCTTGGGACAACCCAAATTCTTCGATATTACCTATGTTTTCTTCTACTTCTCCACTTGAGGAACGCCAATCAATATTAGCTTCTGTTAATTGTATGTATTGACTCCCTGCAACTAGGTGAGATTCCGCAGATAAATGTGCGGTTGGAACACCTACATCATAATCTTCCGCAATACACCCTGTCAGTGCAAAGATAACAAACATTCCTAAAAATAAATTCCAGGCTTTACCCAAACATACCCCTCCTCACCCTTTCACCGTCATCCCATATAAACTTCACTTCTCTGTTCAATATTCCTGTACTTGAAAGGAGATACCGTATCATCTCCTATCCTTGAACACTCGCCCTATAAATATTTTTCGAACGCAAGTACGTGCTTCATATAAAAAATCCTTTGACAAGATATAAGAAACTCATACCGAGTAAGATAATAGAAAAAGTACTTAGTGGTTTTGGCAAATTCCCTTTGAAATAAATTAATGTTAAGCCTAACAATATATGAACAGCTGTAAATAGAAGAATTATCATCTTATCTGTCACCTTTAGCAATTAATTTCTTAAATGAGCACATTTTACTCACCCCGAAGTTGGGTTCCTCCATCCTACAGAAACCCTAAAGTTTCTAAAAATCATTTAGCAGGATTAAGAATAACGAGCGCAATTTCGTAGTGCAAATAATCTTTATTCAAGTATAAGAACAAATTCTTCTACATCTTGACCTCGTGCGTTAGAAAACCCACTGTCTTCCCCAGAGATTGTAAAACCACATTTCTCCAATACCTTGAGTGACCTAATGTTGTCCTTGGCAGCACGCGCATAAAGTGGACGAATGGTAACCTGTTTTAGAAATTCCCTTAAAGCATCGGTAGCGATTCCTTTGCCCCAATATTCTTTACCTATCCAGTAGCTGACTCCTGGTACGCCGAACTGTTCGAAACACAGAATATTTCCAGCAACATTATTCTGAACAGTGATGGTTTGCTTGATGATGTCTTCATCCGCCAGAATTTTATTCCACTGTGTTAAGAAGCTGTTCCAATCTCGCGGGTCCTCACTTGTAAATGCCGCCATATGATTGGCATCCCGATCCTGTTGGTGTTTGAAGAAAAACGGAAGATCATCTTCCATTACGTCTCGCAGCATTATATTGCTCACCAAATTTCCCCCTTTGTAGTTTGCTAGTTTTAGTCTGATTACTTACTGTAAATTATTTCAAAAGAAACTATACTTATCAATATAAATACACAAAATAGTGTGATTCATTACCTCGAAACTAAGTCTTCTATAATTCTGCTCTAATACTAAAGTAAGGAAGCGACTACCCTTATAATCCCTATTACTTGAAGACTCGAATTCAAGATACGATTACTATTGTATAGTTGAGTGACCACATTACACTTGTATTACGATGTAAACTGAACTGTGCAATGAATGTTTTTGTTTTCAGATGACTTTGTGAAAAGTGACGGGACCGATTTAGTCGTTTTCAAGGGAAAACTGATCTACATTAGCAGAGATTTCAGAATATATGCGGGGAAATCAACCACTTTTTATGGTGATCCGGAACGATTCCCTTTTTTGCTTTTTCTAATTTTTAAAGAAAAAATAGTTGACTCCGAAAATTAAATTATGATATTATTAAATATTTGATAAAAAACAACATGTGTGTTAAGCTTAACTAGGTTACCATATATGGAGGTGGATTTTTTGTTTCAAATTGGCGATAACATTGTTTATCCAATGCACGGAGTAGGTATAATTAAAGCCATAGAAGAAAAGGAAATCTCGGGGCAGAAACAACAGTATTATGTGATAAAAATGTTAATCAGTGATATGCAAGTCATGATTCCTACGGGTAAAATATTGAGTTCAAGTATACGCCCAGTTACTGACATAATTGCATTAAAACACATCATACACATTTTTCAGCATGGAGAATCAGAAAGATTACTGCCGTGGAAACAAAGGTTTAAAGTGAACATGGACAAAATAAAAACAGGTAAAATACAAGAAAGTGCTGAAGTCGTACGTGATTTAAAGCGTATGAAGAAAGAGAAAGCGCTTAACACAAGCGAAAAAAAAATGTTTGATAACGCACATGAATTTTTGATTAGTGAACTGAGATTAATTAAAGGAATCACAGAAAATCAAATAAAAATCTTCAGTTAAAGTTAATTATCGATAATGTAAATCATGATAATAAGTTATACGAGAAAATAGCTTTTTGACTATTAAGCTACAACGATTGTAAAATCGCTGTAGTTTTTTTGATGTTAATTCACATGTCGAGATACCTTTCAGTAGATATTTAATAAAGCCACCTTTAGTTAATTAACATCATTTTCGCCTTTTTAAAAAGCGATCGTCTATATTGAATAATCGCCCCCATTTACGTAAGAATCGATTTCAAAAATTGATTCCCCTGCCCCAATATTCTTTGCCTATCCAGTAGCTGACTCCTGGTACGCCGAACTGTTCGAAACACAGAATATTTCCAGCAACATTATTCTGAACAGTGATTATTTGCTTGATGATGTCTTCATCCGCCAGAATTTTATTCCACTGGGTTAAGAAGCTGTTCCAATCTCGCGGGTCCTCACTTGCAAATGCCGCCATATGATTGGCATCCCGATCCTGCTGGTGTTTGAAGAAAACCGGAAGATCCTCTTCCATTACGTCTCGAAGCATTATATTGCTCACCAAAAAGTACCCCCTTTGTAGTTTACTAGTTTTATAAAAAGTGCCAGGCCCCATTATCATCTGACCATAAAGTTCTATATATTCTACCAGGCATAATTATTGTATACGTAGATTAAGTTGTATGTAGGATAAAGTAAAAGAATTACTATTCATGCCTTCTAAAAAACACACGTTTTATTAGGAAATCACAAAAGATGGTTCGGATCTAGAATTTCCTATATTATTAAGCCCGCTTTTAGATTTCTCAAGGGATTAACTTTTGTACCATTACTATTTCTTTAGGAGGCATAGAAACGATGAGGTCTGTAGGAGTAAGCTTAGTTATCCTTGCAGCTATATGCTACGCCTTAAAGAAAATTGGCCCTCCTCTTCTCATTTATTCATTTGGTCCTTATTGGCCGGTGTGGGTGTTGCTGGGAATTTCTCATTTTATTTCCTCACTATCCAAGCAGCAAGCGTGGCCGTTGCTGCTACTTTAATGTACACAGCTCCGGTGTTCGTGCTTGTCATCTCTTTTCTATTGCGAATAGAACGGTCGACTTGGTTTAAATGGGGATGCATATTCTGTGTACTTATTGGTATTATCCTGCTTACAGGTGCCTACAATACCGAGACGATATCTGTGGGTTTTCTAGGGATTGCATCCGGGCTTGCTGCCGGCCTTTCCTATGCATTATTTATATTCGGATTTAAGAACGCTTCTTCCATCGGAAAGCCACAGACCACCTTAACCATCGCATTCTTTTCATTTTGTCTCATACTTTTGCTTATTGCGGACATGGATGAAGCTGTTAGTGTGGTGACATCAAACGACATTGGCTGGTTTCTGTTATTGGGGATCCTGGGGGCGGGAATTTCGTTTATATTATATGTAATTGGCATTCAGTGGACTGCCCCAACTACTGCTTCCATGGTCGCTATGGTTGAGCCGGTAACAGCTTCATTATTTGGCTTTCTGCTTATCGGGGATCGTTTGACCGCCATTCAACTTCTTGGAATGGTGCTCATCCTGGTTACGGTTATCGCACTTAGCGTGAAAAAACCTCCTCAACCTCAAGCATCAAAGGAACAGGAATGCAGCATAGCTCGAAACTGAGTCTTCCCCTTATATGGAAGACTCAGTTTCGATATTACCCTATTTGACCGGAATCCATATTTCAGAATAATAGTCAGGAGAGAAAGGATCACCATCCAAATATACTTCCATCTCCGGAGTACCTGCGTGCTCGTAGCCGCTTGAGGGAAACCATTCTGAAAAAATCTGCTCCCATGCTTTTGGCATAGCATCGGGCATCGCACCATGAACTTCGAAAACCGCCCACGTGGAAGCCGGTAATTCCAGACTTGAAAATCCTTTCGGAATATCCCCTTCATGGGCAGCTGCAATCCAATAGTCAATGTATTTATCTTTTTTATCGACACATACGCCCAATACACCTTCGATCGGACCATTATTCAAAGAAGCCAATTCCGCACTCGTACCTTTTGCATTAACTTCATCCCACATTTTTGGGATTCCTTTCAAGTTACCTTCATCATTGATGGAAAACTCCCGTTTAACCCCAATCACTTGAAATTCTTCTTTTTCTACCATTTTGTATTGCATCGGTTCTGCTCCCTTCAGACTCACCTGGATGACCAGGCGGTTATAAGATTGCAGCTTTCCCGAATGTGTTCTTGCCTTGCTTGGAGTAACGCCATGTTGTCTGCGGAAAGCCTTCGAGAAAGCCTCAGGAGTTTCATAGCCATACTTATAGGCGATATCAATAATGCGCGATTCCGTCCGGTTCAATTCCTCTGCCGCTAACGTTAACCGTCGTCTCCGCAGATATTCCCCTACAGAGGTATCGGTCAGCATAGAAAATATCCGTTGAAAATGAAAGACGGAAACATTCGCTTGTTCAGCAATCGACGAAACAGAAATATCCTCCAGTAAATGATCTTCCATGTAGTCAATCGCTCTATGTAAAGACTCCACCCAAGTCATGCCTCTCACTCCCTTAACTTCATCGTAGCAAAAGCCTTCCTGCTCCTCCGGTCATTCTCTGCTTTGTTTTGTCAGGTCTCTTTTTTCACCAAATAAAAAACCCCCAGCCCCATCAACAGCCATGGCAGCCAGGGGACTATGCTATGGGAATAACTAAAGCTGACTTGAGGAAAAGATGTCACTATTCCTATCAAGGTGAAAAGCAAAATAGAAACTGATATGTAAATGGCTGAAATTACTTGATTCATAGAATTCCCTTCCTTTATTAAAGGATTTGCTTTTTAAGTAATTATTCAACTAAACTCCTGCCGAATTCAAATTTTCCCATTAGAAAATGGAGGATATTTCGTTAAGATAAATAAAAGAAATAGCCCAAACGCAGAAAAAATAGTTAGGTTTACAGCCGCAAACCCATTCATCGTAAGGGTTTTGTAAATAAACCAGGCTGTAATCACACATACAATCAAGGCGGGTATGTAATATTTCTTTTCTTTACTGTTTTTAACTTTAAGCAGTAAATAAATGCCCTGTAAAAGAAGAAAAGTTAGAAGGACCACCTTAAAAACCATTTTACTCCACCCTCCACAATCCCAGTAAGTGGGTTATCAAAATGAACAGCCTTCCAATTAATTGAAATATTTGTTAGTTCAATCATTTCAAACTTCTTTAATCACCGCAATACTTTTTCCAAAAATCACTCTACCTCGAATTCAATCCTGTTCTTATCCGGACGAGAATATTTCTGTATAAAAATCGTAATTTGAGGAAAAATAACGTGAGGTGGTGGCAGTGGCATTTATACTAATTGTTGGTTTTATCCTTCTATGGATAACCGGAATTTACTTATATAAAAAGGCACCAAAAATTTTCTACACAACAGCGCCCATTACCGCTTTAATTGCTGTCGTTTTAAACCAGGCAGGGATACATATGGGGTTATGGGAAGTAAATCATATGCCAATGATTGTGCTGTTGGATTCTTTGTTCTTAGACCTGGGCATCTTCACGATCGCCGGGGCCTGGTTTACCTATATGCTCGTCTACAAAAAGAAGCACCCTATTTTGGTATACAGCTTGTTTATCGGAGGAATGGTAACGTTAGAAGGATTAGCGCTCCTCCAGGGAACCCTTTCTTATGCGCAGGAATGGAGTTTTATTTACACCATACTTATGTATGTTGGCGGTTTTCTGACCATCGGGGCTATTTCCAGACTATTAATAAAGCTCAACGTCTACCCATAATCCTATCTATCTTCCCTTGAAGCAGGAACAGATCATAGGACAACCAAAACAGGATTGCTTACAACCTTTTATTCTATTTAAACAAGACGTTGTTACCCTTCCTCTTGTCCGAATACCACTTTTTCGGACAACTTCTTTCGCTTTCCCCCTCTAACTGTCCGAACACCACCTCTTTTCGGACAACTTCTTGCGCTTTCTCCCTCTTCCTGTCCGAATACCACCCCTTTTTGGACAACTTCACGCGCTTTCTCCCTCTTTCTGTCCGAATTCCACCTCTTTTCGGACAACTTCTCGCGCTTTCTCCCTCTTTCTGTCCGAATTCCACCTCTTTTCGGACAACTTCTCGCGCTTTCTCCCTCTTTCTGTCCGAATAATCAGATCCACCTCCTCCTATAATTCAAAGTGAAACTTTTTCCAATTTTAAACGTACCTTATGTAAGGAGGTAGATTGGATGACTCAGGTGAAAGAACTTATTTTTCAAGACGCCAGGCGCCAACTGATCACAGGCGCTGCTTTATCTTTTATTGCACTTATTTTCATCATCGGGTTTATTACCATGAACCCAAGCGGAATACTCCTTTCTCTCATCTATAGCGCAATTTTCACGATAAGCGGGCTCGGTTTGTTGCGGACTGGCTATCTGGACTGGAAAAAAGCCAAACAGACAGAAGCCGATTTCGAAACCGATGACACAAAGGCCACGTACGAACGCGTCCCTGCCCGGATGTACCTTGGACAAAAGCCGATGAAATCCTATCAGGCGGGTTTATTTGCTATGGATGGCGAGCTTTATGGGGAAATTCAGGAAGAAGTCGGCCTCAAGCAAAAATTCCTCACGGGGATTACCGCCATATTTTCCTTTGATACTGTCCGTTCGGCTGATTTCCTATTAAAAGATAAAAGCGGCAGCATGCTATATAGAGTAGAAAAGAAAGGCGGGTTCTCGTGGCGGGGTTACGTGCAGAACAAGCACGGGAACTACGTGGCCTATACAAAAGATACGAAAAATAAAGGCAAGCAGATCACGCAATACATCGAACACGACCAGTGGCGCTGGAGCGCCGAGGGTGATGCTGTCATCGGCCACTTCACCATTACTGATCAGGACGGCGCAAGATGGGCGATCATCAAGCGGGGAGCCATTCCCACAGAAGCGGTCGATCGCTTCGAACGTATGCCCGGATACTTAGTAGAATGGAAAAAACGAGATAACATTCCTGCATCACTGATTGCATTTCTATTTTTGTTGCAATCAAGAGATCGATAATAAAAATGGTCTGCCCCAGCCGTTTAGGAAGGGCAGACCATTTCTTTTGATTCTTATGTGAAGCTATTTTTCTTGTCTAAAATGCTTAAAATATTCTATATAGCATGTCTTTTTGTCAGGTGAAAAAGAATAGTACACTACAAAGTTATCGATAATTACTTTATAGCTACCTTCCCATCCATGGTGGTCTTGCACTGGAATACTTGTGCCTAGTAAAGGAATCTTTTTATCTATCTTTTTCACTAATCTCTTTTTGTATTCTTTAGTCTCTTGCAAAGTGAAACGGTTACTTTTAATATTTTGAAAAGCCTGGAAAGCTTGTTTTGTCCACTTTATTTCCATTTAAACTTTACCTTGATCAATCAATTCCAATACTTCTTCAGTTGAATATATATTTTCGTCCATAATATCCTTTTTGGCTTGTAGCAACTTTTGCTTTAAATGAGGATCTATTTCCACATCTTCTTTAACTGTTGTTTCTGAGGTTTCAATTACCGATAAATAATAATTTTTCCCATCAACCTCAACGATCATTTCATCTTCCTGAATAATTTCTTTGAATAATTTTGCCTCATTACCTTCAAGTTTTTTCATGAATCCACCACCACATGAGTAGTATTTATTCATATTATACCACAAGAATAACACAATCACTCCAGGCTAAATTTGTGGGCTTAGACCTCCCCACCTAAAACAAACCATAAGATTTTTTATAGAATAACTCCAGCGAAATTCCCTTTCAGCACTTCCTTATCCATTTGATTGATACAGGTAAAGGAAGCTTCAATCGCGGTTCGATTGTTCTCTGTCTTTTCAAAGTTGTCAATGGTCACTTCACAAACGATGGTGTCCCCGGTAAATACCGGCCTCATAAACTCGAAGTTCATCGTCCGGGCGAAGACATTATGATCTCCACCGATTTTCGTCGGAAGGGTGGCCGTAAGTAATCCTTGCACGACAAGCCTCCCCTGCTCATCCGGGGTTAAGTGATGCACGCCCTCATCTCCAGAAATCTGCGTAAATAGTTCTACGTCTTTTTTTGTAAAAGTCCGTTCGAAGGTTATGATATCCCCTGCTTTTAATGACAACTTTATTCCTCCTTGCAGTTATCTCTTTATCTATCACTTACGGCACTCACCCGGTAAATTCCTCTTCCTTCAAAAAACAACTTTATTTTCCTAAGTTCAACAGCCACTCCCGCAGCTTTTCTTTTGGAAAGTAAACATTGCCATTAATCGAAAGGTGTGGAATATCGGGATGTTCTTGTCTTAAAACATTGGCATCCTTCTTGGATATCCCCATAAAGTTATGTACATCTTTCTCAGGAATCAGTTCATGAGAACGATCCTCATCTTGAAACGCATCCAGCAGACTCTTCCCGTCAGGTTCCTTGAAATTCTTCAGCCCTTCCCCAATAAAAAATCCAGCTGCAGCGATACCTAAAGCTATCCACATCATCGATAGTCCCTCCAATATTTACTCGCTTCTTACCTGTTTCTTAACCAAACCCACCAACAGTACCACCAGCCCAATCAAAAAAATAACTACAAAACATAAAGCCATCAACATTCCGCCGGCAAACCCGTCTCCTACGATGTTCGCAAAAATGATACCAATAAGGAATGACAAAAAGGGTGCGATAACGAACAATACCGTCGTACCCCACACGACATATTTACGTTTCACGGACTTTCCAGTACTCAAAAAGTGAGCAAAGAACACAGCTGCCAAAATCACTCCAATTGGGACGGCAAATACCATTCAAACCCACTCCTCTCTATTACGGAATAAAATCAAACGCATCCTTCAACAGCTTTCCGAGCCCTCGGAACAGAAAGAAAATCAGACGGATAGGTAAAATCAACAGCTCAGGCACCCAGAATAAAAGATCGAAGAAACCATCCCAAAACGTATAATCACCTTTCTTCTTCCGCGCTCTCCTCGTCTTTTTCTTCTTTTCTTCCCGCCGGTCCCACATCCCTAGATCATCTCCCAACCGTTTCTGCTGTTATACATCCTACGAACCACTCACTAAATCGTTTCAACTTTTTCCCATCCTCCATTGTCGCAGCAGGGATTTTTTTCCATAATTATACTATTGTTATGTTACACCACATACAATTATTAATCTATGATGAACGGTGGAGGCGATCACCATTGGATAAAAAGTTACTAATCTATACCATTCTGGGAAACTTTTCATTTGCAATACTTGCTATCTATGCTTTTGTTGAACTTCATGTACAAGACTCCTTTCCTGTTTTAGGAATCGTCTTGTTTTCACTGGCGACTTGGATAATCGCCGACTATATCGCTTTGCTTCATCGGCGATCGGATGATAACCATCGGCTGTTATGGATTGGCAAGGCAACGCTGATAACCACCTTCATTATAGGAGGAATGGTATGGGCAACCATTTATTTTCAATAAAAAAGAGACTGACCAGCATCACGGTAGCTAGTACCAATGGCGGCCAGACTCTTAGCTTTTCATCCTATCACTTTTCCATAACAGCAAAATAATTCTCTTCCTCGTCTGCAAAATTAAACACTCTTCCAGAAGGCATCTCAACAATCTCCCCGACCGTCATATTTTTACCGGATAAGTCCTTATGTAACTGATCGAGCTTATCCGAGAAAAACATTAAAGACGGCGTGTCGAGATTCATGTCAGGGTCCATTTTTGCAATCAATTGTTTATCGTGAAGTACGATACTTGTCCCCGCGCCTTCTGCTGGTGCCACTTCAATCCACCTCATGTTGCCATTACTTTCATCCGCAATCACACGAAATCCTAGCTTCTCCGTCCAGAAACTGACTGCCTTATCCTGATCATTGACATACACCATCACTTGCCCCAGTTGATTAATCATCAGGTACCTCCTTAATAGATTGATAGTTTATTAATTTCTACGAACCCGACGATACTCCTCTAATTCTTCATAAAAAACCTGCCCCATCGGAGTAACGCTACTCTCAATGGGGCAGGTTTTGCTTTACCAAAGCTAACCTGGCCTTATAAGCCTTCTTTAAGGACAACTTTTGCTTTTCCAGGGGCTAACCTGTCCTTATTTGCCCTCTTTTCGGACAGCTTTTTCCTTTATAGGCGCTAACCTGTCCTTAATGTCTGCTTTTCGGACAACTTTTGCTTTTTCCCGGGCTAACCTGTCCTTATTTGCCCCCTATTCGGACAACTTTTTCCTTTACCGGCGCTAACCTGTCCTTAATGCCTGCTTTTCGGACAACTTTTTGCTTGGACAAGGCTAACCTGTCCTTATAAGCAATCATTGAGGACACGCTCGCGCTTTTTTAACAACAACCTGTCCTCTTAGGCACGTCTTTTCGATAACGGAGTGGGTATTTGGCACTTTTATGTGGTACCATGAACATTTAGAATTTATATCAAGTAAAAAGAAGGTGTTCATAATCAAGTTAATATGGCTGCTGCTTTCTTTAGTGCCACTACCGTTTTTATTTCATTACTACGAAACAACACAATACATAAATGGAGGAGCTCCTTTCCTTTTTCCTGGCACAATTTTATTCGTGATTGTGGTCGGTTTGTTGTCTGTAAAGGTCAAACTCCGTTATATCATGGCCGTAAATCTCGTGACTATCATGGTGTCGGTAGTGCTGGGAAAAGAATGGATCACTCCACCTAATGTGACCTGGTTTAAACCCTTGACTCAGGATTCAGTAGTAATTTTCACAGGAATTGTCCTCTTAATAGGAAAATTGGTGGTCCGCTTGATTGGAAAAATCATAAGGAATATAAAAGAAAACCACTTTCGTTCCTAGCATAGCCGGGCTATTCCAGATCCTCTTTCGGCAGTGTAAAAAAGTCCTTGTTTTCGCTGAACTGATTCGCAAGCCGACCGAGCGGACGCAATGTTTCCAAATCCACTTTATAGGATTCCTGATAAAATTCTTCCTTAATGTGATACATGATCAACTCGCCAATCACAAGATAATCGCTGCCGAGCGGGATGATTTGCTCGAGCCGGCACTCCATTTGAATCGGCGCTTCCTTTACGCGCATCGGCTTCACGAGGTCACTGGCAACCGCAGTCAGTCCCGCTTCAGCAAATTCATCAATCTCAGCCGGGACGTGCTCCGCCGTTTTTTGCAGTTCATTGCCTAACGGTGTTGTCGCTATGTTGATCACGAATTCTCCGTTATCACGAATGTTGGTCAACGTATCTTTGACCGTTCCAACACGCTCCCCTACACCCGGACCGACCGAGATACAGAGCATCGGCGGTTTTCGTGAAGCAACGGTAAAAAAGCTGTAAGGGGCCAGGTTCAGAATGCCGTCGTTTGAAATCGTCGATACCCAGGCGATCGGACGAGGCACGACCGACCCCGACAGTAGTTTATATATTTGGTTCGTTTCTAGTTGCGATGGATTGAATTTCACTGTCCATAACTCCTTTCCTGCTCTTTTTTCAACTTATTCAATAACGTTAATAAAAACATGACCACAATCATCAGGAAGGAAATCAGCAGCCAGCCGAACATGTACCCTTGTGTCTGGTCAACGACGAGGCCAAACAATGGCGGCAGAAAAATGACCCCCATCGAACCGAGCGTAATACTGAAGCCGCTCGATAAGCCGGCCTGCTCTTTCGGCACCAGCTCTGACGCCAGGTTCATCCAGATGCCATTGAAACCCGATACCGCAAATCCGAATACAAAAAACAGCGGGACGAGCAAGCCATATGGCGTTCCCGACGGTAAAAAGGCCACGACTGCGCTGGCTACCAGTGTAATCGTCACAATAATCGCCATCACTTTCAGCCGCTCCCCACCAAAGACACGGTCACTGATGACTCCCCAGCCGATCCGTCCAAACGAGCCGCCAACCTCGGAAACAACCAGCAAGAGGCCGGCTAACACAAGATTGATGCCCAGTTGTTCATAGGCAAACAGAACAAGATATGTATTCAACGCCATTTGCGAGCCATTGATCCCCATCGCACATAGACTGATCAGCAGCAATGCTTTGTTTTTTGCCATGGCGGCAATCGACTGGAACGTACTGCCCGGCGCTGCTTTTACCCGCTTGTAATCCTTCTCCTGCTCGGGGTCCCGGTATAAAAAGTAAGCAATCACCCCAGTCACAATCAGCCCGATACAGGCAAGCAAGACAACGATTCTCCATCCGTACGTCTCGGCGAGCGGCAAAAGTAAAATCGCAGCCAACGCCGAACCAAACGTGATCCCCATCTGTTTGATGCCCATCGCGGTCCCGCGTTGTTTTTGTTCATGCCAATAGACGATTCCCCGGTTAGTCGTCGGATGCATCCCGCCATAGCCGATCCCGCCTATCACAATCAACAGCAATACCAGGACATAGTTATGCTGAAGGGTCATCAGCAAAAAGCTGACGCCCAGTGTCACCGACATTACCATGAGTAATGGCCGGGAACCGAAGCGGTCCGCCAAGAAACCGGTCGGAATAGAGGCAACCGCCTGCCCCAGGAAAAGGGCAGACGGCAGCAGTCCGACTTGTGCTTTTGTTAAGGAAAGATCTTCTTCAATCAATACACCAAGCGGTCCTAGGGTGCGGCCGATGAACGCGACCATGATCTGAGCCATCAATAGCCACAGAAGCATCCGCCACGGCTCGAACTTGTTCGCTTGTGTGAGCGCTGTTGCAGGTTTTTCCATAGTATGTCATCTCTTTTCTATCAAACTGCTATAAATAGAGACTAAACCTATTTGCCCTTACATGCCAATGACTTGCTTCGCTTCTTTTTCCTCTACGACCGACACGGTCATAACCAGACTGCCAACGACACAGATTCCTACGTTGATCAAAAGACCCCATAGGCCATTTGCGACCCCGAAGTAGGATAGGCCGAACAACGTCATGGAAGAAGCGATGATCGTACCGACCAGCATACCGGCAAACACTGCTTTCGTATGGAGACGATTCCAGTATAACCCGATGATCAGACCCGGTGCGATTTGCACCAGCAGTTCAAATTTCAGAACGAAAATCTGATACAATGTGCCAGGCGGGAACCAGGCAACCAAAATCAATATGGCGACAGCGGCCAGTCCTACCAATTTCCCTACTAATAACTTCTTCTTCTCGGAAGCATCCGGGTTGATATAGCTGCCGTACAAATCATTCGAGATAATTGAAGAAAAAGTGAGCAATACGGAATCAGCCGTCGACACAATAGCTGCAATGACACCGCCAAATAAAAGAACCATTGCCCAATAGAATATAACGTTCTGACTTGCGACCGCACTGGCCATCATTCCGACCAGCTGCTCAGATTCCCCTTCTGTCAATCCAGGGTACGCGTTAATTCCGATAATCCCAATGATGAATACAACACCAGCCGTCAAAAACGGCATCCAGGCCATTCGGCTGAACGAGCGTTTCAGTGTGCGCTCACTTTTGGCTGCAAAAATCCGCTGGATCGCATGTGGATAGACAGCCGCACCGATCCCAATCATTACAAGTAAGCTGAACCAGTTCATCACACCAGGACCATCAGGAACCCCTAATTTTTCCGGAGAGTAGGCTTGCATGTAATCCGCTGATGTCGGCAGACCGCCAAAATAGATGATCGAACCGATCAACAGCATGAACACACCGAATAACAGCGCGATCCCTTGCATCGTATCGGTATAGGCGACCGAACGCATTCCGCCAAGCCAACCGTAAATGACCATAATGATGACGAAGAAGACAACGCCTACCTGATAAGGAATGGTACCGCCAGTCAGACCGGACACCCCTTGTCCGATTGCAACGAGCTGCTCCAACAGGTAATTGCCTAAGCCATAAAGCATCAATAGCGACGCCAGAATCGTGACGGCTTTTGACTTGTACCGCTTTTCAAACCACTGGGCAGGCGTTACAAGACGATATTTTTTGCCCAGTCGATATAACCGTGGAGCGAACAATAAGTATGCCATGATAATGGTAATAAAAAATGGTACAGAAACTAAGTATTCATACCCCATCCGATAAGCGGACGGCGGATAACCGACAACGGTATTCCCGCTGTACTGTGTCGCAAAAAAAGTAAAGAACAGGACCATGACTCCAAGCCCTCTTCCGCCAAGGTAATACTCATCAAGACTCTGATGGATATGGCGGTTGCGCAAAAAAGTGACAACCCCGACACCAAGCATGATCAACCCATACATGGCGAGAATCAAAATTCCGGACCAACCTGAAAATGCTAATTCCATACCTTATTTCGCTCCTTTCTGTTGGGCTTCTTCTTCCTCTTCTTCCAGCATCCAATGGTATTTCAACACATACGATAAATAAGCAGACAATAATAATGAAGAAATAATGATGATTACAGCCCAAAGCGGGACTCCGAACACGAGTATTTCACCAAAGCTCGCCGGGAAATACCACGGGGTAATCATCGCAAGCAAGATCCCTAATATGATCCAAATCCTCGGGTTTTTGATCGGTTCTCTTTTTTCGCTGCCCATGTGTGTTGCCTCCTTTTATTTCAAAATTTTCAGATTTAAAAGAGTAAAAAAAGACTTTGCTTACTTAGAAACTGCTGACTGCTCATGTAAGTCCGTGATTTTGCCTGCTTTGATAACCTGACCTGGAACTTCGTGACCTACTAACGTTTCCAGATGTTTGGATAAGTCCATCAGCTTGTCCAAATCCGCATTCACGTCATAGCCCATAAAGGCGAGCATATGGACAAGGTCCTCCGTGCAAATATTTCCGGTTGCCCCCGGAGCAAATGGACAGCCGCCCAGACCTCCAAGCGAAGCATCATATCGGGTCACACCTGCGCGAATTCCTTCAATGACATTGGCGAGCCCCATCCCTCTTGTATTATGGAAATGAAGGGTTACCGGAAGATCCGGCCAGCGGTCACGCACTTTTTCACATAAGCCATGTACCTGATTCGGCGTTGCCATCCCTGTCGTATCAGCAAGGGTGATCCCACCTGCTCCTAATTCAAGGTACACTTCCGCAAGCTCCAGGACACGGTCCTCAGCTATCGATCCTTCAAACGGGCAGCCGAATGTCGTAGCAAGCGTTCCATTAATATCAATTCCTGTCCCGGATAAGTAGTCGGCAATCTCTTTAAAACTGGCAAACGACTCATCGACAGTACGCCTTACGTTTTTCCTGTTATGCGTTTCACTGACAGAAGCGACGAGGTTGACTTCATCCGCCTGACACGCTGCTGCCCGCTCTGCTCCACGGACGTTCGGTATCAAAGTCGTGTAAGTGACATCTTCCTTACGCTTGATCCCATTCATCACTTCCTCCGCATCCCTTAGATTTGGAATGGCCTTCGGTGAAACGAACGAGGTGACTTCAATTTTGTCTACTCCGGAATTACTCAACTGATCGATCAATGCAATTTTGTCATCTGTCGGTACGAAACGATCTTCCATTTGGAAACCGTCCCTTGTTGCAACTTCCTGAATATAAATCCGTGTCAAGTTTCCTCCTCCTTTCTAAATGATGCCCTGGGCTTTCAAAGCTGCAATTTTTTCTTCATCATACGTCAGCCAGTCCTTCATCACTTCATCGGTATGCTGTCCAAGTTCAGGTCCGAGCCACTTCGTCTCCCCTGGTGTTTCACTCATTTTAGGAACTACACCAGGAACTTTCAAAGTTTCGCCCTCACCCAGCTGGAAGTTCTGGATCATTTCCCTGCTCAAGTAATGCGGATCCTTCACGATATCTTCGATGCTGTATATAGGCCCCGCTGGCACACGCGCTTCATCAAGTTTCGCTAAAGCGGTTTCAAAATCGACCGTTTTTGTCCAGGCTTCAATCACTTCATCGAGAAAATCAGCATCAGCCGCGCGTCCGCTGTTACTCTGATAACGCTCATCTTCACCCAGCTCCGGACGTCCAACCACATCCATCAGTCGCTTGAAAATCGCATCGCCATTACCACCGATGACAATGTACTTTCCATCGCTGCATTCGTATGTATTTGAAGGAGCGATGCCCGGCAAGGAAGTTCCTGTACGCTCACGGACTGCACCAACCTTATCGAATTCAGGAAGCGCACCTTCCAGCAGGCTGAATACTGCTTCGTATAACGCCACATCAATGACCTGCCCTTTTCCTGCACCTTTCACGTCCCGGTGATAAATCGCCATCATGGCGCCAATTACGGCATACATGGCAGCAACAGAATCCCCAAGGCTGACACCGACCCGCGTCGGCGCCTGATCCGGATAGCCGGTCAGATGGCGAAGGCCTCCCATCGATTCCCCGACACTGCCAAATCCCGGCTTGTCACGATATGGCCCCGTCTGACCGTATCCGGAAACTCTCACCATAATCAGTCCGGGATTGATCGCCGACACTTCCTCATAGCTAAGGTTCCATTTTTCCAAGGTCCCCGGCCGGAAATTTTCAATCAGGATATCGCATTCCTTGATCAAGGACTTGATGATTTCCTGCCCTTCCTCACTTTTCAAATCAACAGTGATCGACTTCTTATTTCTCGACTGGAGTCTCCACCATAATGAAGTCCCTTCGTACACATGTCTCCAATCACGGAGCGGGTCGCCTTTCTTCGGCGGTTCCACTTTAATGACATCGGCCCCGTTTTCAGCCATCAGCCTGCCCGCGAACGGCCCGGCAATCAAGCTTCCCATCTCCAATACCTTGATACCTTCTAAACTTTGCATCATGCCATACACCTCTTTGTCTTTTTATAGCTGCTGGTCTTTTGCTTCCTTCGGATAAAAGCGCTTTCGAAATTGGATTAATTTTCAGAATGTTGTGTTATATGCTAACAGTTTGTATACAAACTTTCAACCCAGTCTGTTAAAATTACAAAAAATAAGCTTAATATACCTACTTTGTATACAATTACCTATATTCGTTTGATGAAGCCACCCTGTTTGTATACAATGAAGTAAGGGGAGGTTGAACGAATGACCATCTATGAATCAATCAAACGTTCCATTTTACACGGAGAGTTTCCGCCCAAAATGCGGCTGACAGAAGAGTTTTTAGCAAAAAAACTAGAGACGAGCCGGACACCAATCCGGGAAGCTTTAAAACAATTAGAATCAGAAGGGCTTACCGTTTCCATGAAACGAGGCGTCCGCGTCCGTCATTTCACGAAAAAGGACATCCAGCAAATCTATGACCTGCGGACACTGTTGGAAGGCTATGCCGCTTCCCAGGCAGCCATCCACCGGACCGAAGCCGATCTTGAAAATATGCGACTGGCGAACGACTCCTATGAAAAGGCAATCGACAACTATATCAAAACAGGCGAGACGACAATCGAGAATATTCTGGATATCAATCACCAGTTCCATAACGCCGTCATCAACGCCTCACAAAACCCGCATATTTATTCCCACATCACGAAAGTGGTCGTCGTTCCACTGATTTTCCGTTCCTTCTACTGGTTCAATGAAGAGCAGCTCAGGCATTCGCTGGAAGCTCACAAGTCACTGTTAAAAGCAATCGAAGAACAGGATATGGAACGGGCTCGTGTCGCCATGCATGAACATATTTATCACGGAAGAGATGAAGTATTGAAACAGATGGATACGATAGATGAGCAATATTCGCCAGCTAAAGAATTGCAGTAAAAAAGGACCTTTTTGTAAAAAGCTCCTGAGTCCCACCTTCTTATTCGCCTACTTTAAGGACAACTTTTTCCTTCGCCGGGGCTAACCTGTCCTTATTCACCTGCTTTAAGGACAGCTTTTTCCTGCGCCATGGCTAACTTGTCCTTATTTGCCTGCTTTTAGGACAACTTTTCCCCTCGCCGGGGCTAACCTGTCCTTATTCGTCTGCTTTTAGGACAGCTTTTTCCTGCGCCATGGCTAACCTGTCCTTATTCACCTGCTTTAAGGACAGCTTTTTCCTTCACCGGGACTAACCTGTCCTTATTCACCTGCTTTAAGGACAACTTTTCCCTCGCCGGGGCTAACCCGTCCTAGTTAGCCTTCTTTTCACAAAAAAAATGCCAGACCCCTGTCTGCTAAAGCATTTGCAACATAGGGTCTAGCACTTATATTAGCTGTGTTTATTCGGCAGGCTCCGAAACTTCAAAGGGGACTGCATTTTTATTTTCATCTGGGCTCATAAAGTTAAGGTAACTCCACGGACTCCCAGATATGTTTATGGCGATGATAATAGACGGTAGCCTCTTCCAGAGATCCTGGTGTATACTGATCCGGTATTACTTCCGGCAGATCTGTTCTACCTGTAATGAAACCCATGACATATAAATTAGCCTCAAATGCTTTATCCAGCAATTCCTTTATCTCTTCATAAGAACTTCCTTCTAAAATTTCAATTAACACTTCTGCATAATAAAAATCCACCGTATGATCTTCCGGATACTTCTCCAACAGCTCACGCGCCTTCTTAACCTTTCTCTGTTCTAAATAGAGCGTCATCAGTTTAAAGCGAATACCCTGATTATCATTTGGGTTATAGTGCAACAGATATTCATAACCCTCGATCGCTTTTTCCACTTCACCTTTTTCTACATAAAAATCCGCAGTCGCTTCCTGTGCTCGGAGCATCGGACGTGCTTCGATAAATCCCCAGATACTGTGGTCATCATCCTGTCTCCATTCCGGTCGCATCGAACGAAGCCCGGTATTCTCTGCCTTTAACAAGCCTACTTCTTTCTTCAGAACGTCTTCTTCCATTTGCGCCTGGAGGACGAGCGCATCAATATTTTTATCATCATACTCCAACGCTTTGTTTACGAGCTCCTCCTTTAAGTCGATGTCCTCGACCTGCATGGCATTATAAGCAAGGATTTGGGCGCGTTCCTTATCATTGGCTGGGGTAAAAGGCTCGTGGTGCTGCTCCTTCATAAAGCGATTGATATCATCTTCATTCGTAAGCCCTGACGCTTCGATCTTTTTGTGCATTTCATAAATGCTTTTTTCCATGTCGATATTTTTCCCCGGTTCCACATTACGAACTACCGCGTCTTGATGCTCGCCCATCTTCTCATCCATCATCTGGAAAATGAAATCTTCAAACTCATCAAACCTGCGGACGATACTGCCGGTACTGACACGATATTTTTCAGCGATCTCCTTTTGCGTGACATCGTAGTCCTCCAGCTCGAAAAATGGCGTCGCCACCATGAAATATTCAAGTGCAGCTGCAAGGACAGCTGGTTTTCTGATTTGCGGTTGGTGCTCCTGACAAAAACTCTGCCAGAAGTGTTTTAGCCCATGATACCCCTCCTTTCCTTGCACGTGAGGGGGAACATGTTCATCAAGCAGGAATAATACCTCCAGTTCTTCCGGTCTTCCATCCCATATATCCTGCACCGAGTTCGGCATATCATGGAGCCAATGTTCCACTTCCTGTAAAAAATGCTCTTTTATATAGTCAGGCGCAGATATCATAGCATTACCTTGTTTTCTCCGCCTCTCGAGCTGTTGGATATAATAATCTTTGAGCTCATCACTACCCGGCATAGCAATCGGAAGGAAACTATAATTTTCCCCCCAGTTGAATAATAGGCCGAGATAAAACGGAAATTCTTCAAAGTATTCTGTTTCTAACGGAATACTTACTCTATCCACTCGATAGGTTTGATCGTGAAAATAATCACGGACCACCACAACACTTTCGCTTTCCACTTCTTCCAGATAGAAAAATCCAGGTATGGTATTTTCCCAATTTTCAACCGCTTTTCTCGTCGCAGGCCGAACAATATTTTTCTTACGCTTCGATAAAAAATGTTGATAAGGCGTCATGCCATCCTTCAGCTGTTCAAATATGCCACGATATAGCAGGCTCACCAAAAACAGGATTTGATCTTCGTCCGTTTCAGGTTCCCGATGAGGCAACAGGTAAGGATAAGATTCAAACATATATTCCTGGAATTGTTGTTGAAAGTTTTTTAGTTCTTCATCTATCTGCTGGGCAGGGAATGTCACTACATTCGATTTCCCGCAGCACTTTTTATATTTCTTCCCGCTGCCACATGGACAGGGGTCATTTCTCCCGACTTTCTCCACAATGTTCACTCGCTTTCTATTACTTCCTGTTAAAATAAGCGTAATAGAAAATGGTTCCTATCACAACACCCCGCCCTTAAAGACTCCCCATGTAAAACGACAAAAAGCTTGAACCCACATCTGATTCAAGCTTTTTATCATAATTAATTCGTTTGCAATGGCATATCCTGTGCTAGTTCAGCCTGCCCAGGAGGTGTACCATGAATAAAGGCCGGAGCCGGAGTCAAGGCCGGTTTCTGACCATTTGCCTGTGGTGATTGGACATATTCAAATGTTCCTTTTCCATCCATTGTAGCACCATTAGCCCAGCGCCCTGTGCTGCTCTCTTCCCCTTCTGAGAAGTTCATGAATGAATAAGCAACAGCCTGCTTTTCATATTCCGGATTAAACGTGCTCGGAACGACCGCTCCCTGTGTCTGCTCCAGTTCCTCAATAGCAGCCATCCATTGGTTTTGATGCATTTTATCCCTGGCAATTAAGAAAGAAAGCATATCCCGGACTCCAGGGTCAGTGGTCATCTCATATAAACGAACCGCCTGCAGTCTTCCTTGGGTTTCTGCATTCAAATTAGCACGGAAGTCAGCAAGTAAGTTGCCGCTGGCAATGGTATAACGGGCATTCCATGGATAACCAGAACTGTCATTTGGCTGCGCGCCTAAGCCATTCACAATCGTATGCTGCGGATTCATTCCGCCAAGCACAGCTTCCACAACAGGATCCTCGGCTGCCTGCTCCTGATCATGGGCGGGAGCACCATCGAGTAATTGAGCAATCATGGTAGCAATCATTTCGACATGGGCAATTTCTTCGGTTCCAATATCCAACAGCATGTCCCTGTATTTACTGTTTCCTCTACAGTTCCACCCCTGGAAAAGGTATTGCATCATGACGGAAATCTCGCCGAATTGCCCACCTAATATTTCCTGCAGCTTTTTCGCATAAACAGCATCAGGCTGGGAAGGCTTGGCATTATACTGTAATTCTTTAATATGTGAAAACATGTAGTTAGCTCCTTTTGATAAAACTTAATCTTTTTTAATGTAAGCCAAAAAGAGCTGACTACCCGTATAAATAATTTCCAAGGTAGAATGGTCCACTATGGGAATCTTAACATTTTCAAAGTGCTGCCACTTATTCATAAAAAAAGAAGCCATTCGTTCCTAGTAAACGAATTAGCTTCTGAAATGACCTCTCAAACGCGTACATTTAACCCTTTATCAATTCCCCTAACTTCTGCGCATCTTCTATAGCTTTTTTATCGGTAAGAATATCTTTTGGCTTACCGCCTTCCCCTAGGAGATATCCTTTATAATTCAATCCGATAAATTCGCATATGTACTGGAACTGTTGGACAAGCGGGAGTCCTTTCACCCGAGGCTCATCACCTCCGACAGCAACAATATACGCGTCTTTCTGACTCATTTGCTCTTTAAAATCCGGGTATTTTTCATCCCTTACCGTTTGCGACCAGCGATCGATAAAGCGTTTCATTACACTGCTCATGCCATACCAATAAATTGGTGTAGCAAAAATTAAAACTTCACAATCCATGATTTGATCAATGATCTGATCATACTCATCATCTACTGGGGAGAATCCATTGATGTCATGTCGTTGATCAACAATATCGTGGTACCGATACCGTTTCAAATCAATTCGTGTAACGTCTGGTAAGTTTTTGACGACTTCTTCTGTTAAAAGTTCTGTATTTCCATTTTCTCTTGTACTGCCATATATTACGCAAACTTTCATTTCAACCACCTCCTATTCATCATCCGTTCTAAATTGAAAACCAGAGAGCTATGTACTGCCTTCACCATCGTTAACCTGAATGGCGCTTTTCTTCACCCTCCAAATAAGCTTTTAACGCATCCATATCTTTTGCACAAGCGTTCTTAAAGGACCCGGCCATCAGCTTACCAAATAGTTTTGACAAGCCAGTAAGCTCATTTATCTCACCTTTAAGTCTTATATCAGAAGAATCTCCTGAGGAATGGATAAGGTATGTAAACACAAATTCTCCTTTACCGGTTGTTCCTTTCGTACCATCACAGCGAAGGACGATTTTGTCGGGCTCAGAAAGCTCGACTACCTCAAAATGTTCAGAAGCCTCTTTTCCGAACATCTTTCTTGTTTCCTTCCATTCACTTCCCTCTCTGATTGGTCCTTCATCCAAGCGTTCCATACGAACGAAACCCTTCATCCAGTGTTCAGCAGCATCCAGATCAAGTAAAGATGTGTAAGCTTTTTGCTGAGGTACATGGATATTTCTTGTCACATCAAAGCGTATACTCACGGTGATGACCTCCTTATTCTAATTCAACTACAGCACTGACCATGACCCTGCAAGTAAAAAAGGATACCCAATCACCAGCCTAAATCTCCCTTTTAGCTATAGGATATTTATCTGTGCTGGTCGATAAGAATAGGGTTTCCATCAGGGTCTTCGATGACAATATTCTCTGGCCCTTCACTAGCTTCATCAGCTTCCGACAAAATTTTAATACCATTTTCTTTCAGCTGCTTTTGAAGTTCACGAACATCGGTAAAAGGTTCAATGTTTTCTGCATTTTGGTTCCAGCCAGGATTGAAAGTTAATATATTCTTCTCGAACATTCCTTGAAATAAACCAATGACACAGTCTTCATTTTTCATAATGATCCAATTTTTATCAGTGTTGCCCCCAAAGGATTCAAATCCTAATTTTTCATAAAACTCTTTTGATTTGTAAATATCTTTCACGTTCAAACTGACGGAAAATGCCCCAAGTTTCATCCAATTCCCCCTAGATCATTCGTTAGTATATAATAGGTTCTCTTTTATTAAGCAAAAATCCTTTTCAAATTACCAAATAAGCAATGGTTCTGTTTTTTTGCACCTCGTACTCCCACTGACCCTCTTCATTAAAAATGACACGACTATTCTACTGAGCCCGGGGATTAAAAAACGAATAGAAAGTATAAGAACGGATTTCCTTCAAGATAATATAACTATCTTCAAAAATGGAAGGGGATCCAACCGTGAAGGAAAAATTCACAACGGTTTTTAAAATATCGGTAGGAATTATGCTGGTGCTCGTAATTATTGGGGTTGTATGGCCAGCTGGCTTAGAAGAGGCAACGGGGAATGTACAGGCATTCATTTCTAACAAACTAGGGTGGTATTACTTAATCGCCGTCACTTTATTCGTGCTCATATGCCTTGCTTTTTTGCTGACGCCACTGGGGAGAATAAAGCTGGGAAAAGCAGACGAGAAACCCGAGTTCTCCAGACCAACATGGATTGCTATGTTATTCAGCGCAGGTATGGGAATTGGAATTGTCTTTTGGGGAACAGCAGAGCCAATCAGTCACTATGCCATCAATTCGCCAACCGGAGAAACGGGGACAGATCAAGCAATCAAAGATGCGATGCAGTACACCTTCTTCCACTGGGGCATTCATGCCTGGGCGATCTATGGGATAGTGGCACTTGTGTTGGCTTACTTCAATTTCCGCCATGGACATGCCGGATTGATTAGTGCCACGTTGAAACCCATCATTGGAGATAAAGCGGATGGAGTGACTGGCAAAGTTATTGATATCCTCGCCGTTATTGCCACAGTTATCGGTGTTGCGACCACCCTTGGTTTTGGAGCAGTACAGATTAATGGCGGCTTATCCTACTTGTTTAATGTCCCAACGGGCATTCTGGTGCAGTTTATCATTGTCGCGGTCGTCACCGTATTATTTATGATTTCAGCCTGGACCGGCCTGGGGAAAGGGATCAGAATACTCAGCAATGTCAACATGGGATTGGCAGGTCTTTTATTCTTGCTTGTTTTCTCCGTAGGCCCGACTTTATTCATTTTGAACTTATTTACAAGCTCAATCGGAGCATATTTTCAACACCTTCCGACTATGAGTTTTCGCATCGCGCCGTTAGATGAAGAAACACGGGAATGGATCAATAATTGGACGATTTTTTATTGGGCCTGGTGGATCGCCTGGTCTCCGTTTGTCGGCGTATTCATCGCTCGGGTTTCCCGCGGCCGTAGCATCCGGGAATTTGTATTTACGGTGTTGGTCGTCCCGTCCGTCATCGGCTTTTTATGGTTTGCTACCTTCGGAGGTGCTGCAATCTCACTGGAACATAATGGTGTGGACACAATTTCCTCCCTGGCAACAGAAGAGTCACTTTTCGGTGTTTTTTCCAATATGCCATTAGGAATGATTGCTTCGATTGTAGCCATGACCCTGATTGGCACCTTTTTCATCACCTCAGCTGATTCAGGAACCTTCGTTTTGGGGATGATGACAACCGGAGGTTCTGAAACTCCCGGAACTACGATCAAACTGACCTGGGGAGTCCTGCTGTCGGCTACTGCACTTGCCCTTCTCTATACAGGCGGACTGCAAGCCTTGCAGAACACGATGATTATTGCCGCTCTGCCTTTCTCTATTATCATGCTGTTAATGGTCATCAGCTTTGTCAAAGCTATTTATAAAGAGGGAAGAGAATTAGGTATTGGACGGTTCCACCCGCCCAATAAGAAAAAAGCTAAATAAACGAGGCTGCCCCCGGTGCACGAAAACATGAACGCACTGGGGGCAGTTCTTGATTCATCTCATCCAAATTAAGCTTTTTCAGCTCGTTCGTTGCTTTTTATGACTTTGGCACCAAGTACATGTTCAAAATGGCCAAGCGCCCACTGGTGTCCCTCTTCATTAAAACTGGCCACCGCACGCTCATGAATAACGATGGAATATCCTAAGTTGTATGCATCAATAGCTGTGTGAAGCACACATATATCCGTGCAGACGCCAGTAAGATGAATTTCGTTGATGCCTCTTTCTTTTAAATAAAGATCAAGATCAGTTCCTGCAAACGCACTATAACGTATTTTATCCATCCATTTCACATGGGACAAGGCTTTGTTTTTCTCATACATGTCGTGAAGGGAGCCATACAGTTCCCTGCCATCGGTCCCCTCAATATTATGGGGAGGAAACAGTTTATGTTCGGGGTGATACCGATCGTCCTGGTGATGCAGGTCCACTGCAAAAACGACAGCTTCCTTGTCTTCCACCCACTGTTTCACTAACCCTTGTATGTCACCTTCAATTTCCTGTCCCGGCTTTCCACAGGTTAACGCCCCATCATCTGCCACAAAGTCATTCGTATAATCAATCACAAGTAAACACCTGTTCATCCAAACGCCTCCTCTCAGATATAATTTTACATATGTATGTATAGTTGTAAAGACACTTTCACCTATACAAATATACAAAAGAAGACGCAGACACCATAGTGTCTGCGTCCCTGCTCATGTTGGAAAGTTATTTTTGACCGAACGCCAGGGGGCGGGCGTTGGGTAGCTTGTGCTACGGTTCTATACTAACAAAAATTTTGGCCGAAATGCCGGATGTAATCAAAAGGACATGCAATTTACACATTTTTTCCATACTTATTCATAAATAATGCCTGCCGAGCATGCTAAAGTAGTTCAGGCAATAGCAAGCGAAAACATCGTATTCTATCTATTTATTTATTTGTTTTTTCTATCCAGCCGATAAAATTACTCATCACGTCATCTAAGAATTGAATCGTTGGTTCATCAATTAATTTTCCTTCTTCATCCATCTTTTGATGAATGGCGCCAATCAAAACCTCATTTCCCGGTAAAGTAAGCGCGGCTACACCTGGAGCATTAAGGATCTGACGCAGATGCATTTGGGCACGGACCGTTCCTAGTGCACCCATCGTACCGCCCGCAATCATCACTGGTTTATTCGTCATGACTTTGTCTACCCTGGAACACCAGTCTATCGCATTTTTCAAAACACCCGGCACAGAATGATTGTACTCAGGTGTAACAATGATAATACCATCAGCCTCCACTATCTTCTGTTTAAATTCTCTTACAGTCGCTACTGGATTTTCCTCTTCATCCTGGTTAAAAAAAGGCAGTTCTTCAATATGTAAAAGTTCGATTTCAGCTTTCTGCTGATAACGTAGTCGGATATAATTAGCAAGTTTCTTGTTATAAGATTCCTTTCTGATACTTCCGGCAATAACGACAAATTTCATTCCATCACCCTCCATAATTTTCAGCTCCAATATCCAGAGCATTTTGTTTAATCTTCATTAGTGTCCTTGTTAAAGTATTTAGCTCTTCCTCCTTGATCCCAGTTGTTAAAAGCTCACCAATACTTTGTGTAAATGGGATAACTTCTTTACCAAGGTCTTTTCCTTCTTCCGTAAGATAAACTTTGAAAGATCGACGATCCTTCTTATCACTTTCTCTTCGGATATAACCTTTTGTTTCAAGCCTATAAATCATACGGGTAATACTGGCTCGATCTTTTTTAAGTTGTTCAGCAATTTCATTTGGTGTGTAGCCCTCCTGCTCCCAAAGCAGAAGCATAATAAGGTTCTGCTCCGGAGCAAGGTTGAACGGCTTTAGTTGATCTGTAACCGCATTGATAATAGTTAAATCTACATCTCGAATAAAAATCCCAATGTTCTCATAGGAATTCACTGCTACCACCTCAGTAGTTTCGACACTATATAGTTGACTAGTCAATTATATGAAAAAAATATCTTCACTTCAAGTAATGATCCGGTGCAAGCCTCCATAAAAAGTTAGCAATTCAGAAGAAACCTCCCGCTTTTATCAATGATAAGATTTATACCGTAGTAAACCAAAGGAGGAAAGTAAACGTGAAAAAACTTTCAATTGCTTATTGGATTTCCACCGGTCTTCTGACAGCTTTGATGCTTTTTAGTGCGATTACTAATATTCTTTCTCATCCCGATGCCGTTACCTTATTCAATCACTTGGGTTACCCTGATTACATTATTCCATTTATCGGAGTTGCCAAATTACTGGGTGTGATTGCGATATTGGTCCCTGGTTTTCCTCGAATTACAGAATGGGCGTACGCCGGGTTTGCCATTGATCTCACAGGAGCGATGTACTCGACTTTTTCTGTAGGAAATCCTGTAAGTTCTTTCTTGATCTTTTACCTGTTATTATTCGGTTCCTACTTCTGCTACCACAAAAAACAAAACTCCGAGACTTCGAGTGATAGAGAGGTCATTAACAGTAAAATACCTGTTTGATCGAAATGGTATGGGACTCTTTCTATGCTAGTATCTTCATCTTATCCGTTGGTGTAAAGACGATAAAAATTTTTTCCGATTACTAAAAAGCGCAATTCCTTAGTAGGATTTGCGCTTTAATTAAAACCTGGATTTGGCATATTGCCCATGTGTGAAATAACAGTAAAAACAGACGTCCTGCTATTAGGACGCCTGCGTTCGAACTTTATCATTAATATAGTTTTTGCAGCGCTTCTTTATTAAAGGCTAACAGATCATCCGCTCTACCTTCATGGATTTTCTTCACCCATTCCGGGTCCATTAATAACGAACGGCCGATAGCTATAAGGTCGAACTCATCACGATCCAGTTTGTCCATTAATCCGTCAAGTTTTGTTGTTTCGGCACCAGAGAAGTCCGTAAAGACACCATCAAGACCGACAGAACCGACAGAAATGACCGGTTTACTTGATAGCTTTTTCGTCCAGCCTGCAAGGTTCAAGTCGGAATCCTCAAATTCAGGCTCCCAGAACCTGCGTGTGGAGCAGTGGAAAATATCGACACCAGCTTCAACAAGTGGCTGTAAGAAGCGTTCCAACTCAACAGCCGTATGGACCAATTTCGCTTGGAAGTCATTCATCTTCCATTGGGAGAAACGGAAAATGATCGGGAAATCTTCCCCGACTTCGCGACGGCACGCTTCTACTATCTCTACGGCAAACTGCGTGCGCTGAACGAAATCTCCGCCATAACGGTCCGTGCGTTTATTGGTGTTTTCCCAGAAGAATTGGTCGATCAAGTAACCATGAGCCCCATGGATTTCAATAGCATCAAAGCCGAGGCGTTTCGCATCCGCTGCTGCTTTGGCATAGGAATCCACCAATGCTTCTACTTTTTCTGTAGATAATGGTTCATTCACTTTCTCCCCATCTAAGCTTAGTCCTGATGGCCCCACCGGCTGTGACTCTTCATTCGGAAGATCTCCCTTGCTGCGAGTCATTCCTACATGCCACAGCTGCGGGGCAATTTTACCGCCGGCCTCATGCACTTCTTTCACCACATTCGCCCAGCCGTTCAATGCCTTCTCTCCATGAAACACAGGAATACTCGCACCAGACACAGAAGCAGGATGGTCAATCCCTGTTCCTTCTGTAATAATCAACCCGACTTCATTCTCCGCCCGTCTGCGGTAATACGCCGCCACTTCCTCATTCGGAACATTTCCAGGTGAGAATCCGCGTGTCATCGGTGCCATGACAGTACGGTTCGGAAGGTTTAATTTATCACTAGTAAAAGGTTCAAATAAAGGTTTCATTGTCGTTTGGTTTGTCATAATCTGCCTCCTTTTTCAACGATGTAGGTAATTATTACAGATGAAAGTAGGAAACGAAAGAAATCTGTTTCTAGCCAGCACATCAATTCTTTCATTCCCTCTATCATCGCTCCCCCTATAAGGAAGGTTTGATTTCGAGATACTGAAACAGAATTCCAACTAATGCCCCCGTTAGCTGAACAGACTATTCATTATCCATTCATATAAAAAATTACCAGCCGTACCTACAAAAAAGTATTTAATAAAAGTCAAGAATTTCTTAGGTTTATCGCGATTTACCAGTAAGATAACTAATCCAAATATAAAACCAATTACAAGCGATTGAAATAACAGTGCCATTAAAAACTTCCTTTAACAATTATAATTATTTGTAAATTCTCCGATAGGTGATCCACTCAACTCTTTACAACCATCTTAAGAGACTAGACATTCGCTACTATCATCATTGGCATTCTCCTGTCTGTTTGGACGTCTTGGGGTTTTACTGGATTAGCCCGAGTAACACCACGCTCCATAAGTAAGGTTATGGACTAATCTTGTTCTTTTTTAACAAAACCTGTCCTTATTAATCATTTATTGGACAGGAATAGGCTATTTTCCTCTCAACCTGTCCTAATTAACCTTGTTTCTGGACAACTTTTTCTTTCGACAGGGCAATCCTGTCCTTATTGGCATCCTTTTCGGACAACTTTTCCCTTTTCTAGCGCAAACCTGTCCTTATTAGACACCTTTGAAGACAAAGGTGTGCTTTTCTTACAACAACCTGTCCACTTAAGCATGCTATCTTAATTCTTCTTTCGTTTCCAATGCCTGACCCTCACAGCATGCAAAACAATAGCGCAGTGGAAGGTACCATCTATAATAAAGAGAAAAACACTTCCGCCATAAGAAGTGTTTTTCTCTTATTCTAATCCTATTCCTCAAATGCCCGCTTCAATGCAGAGGACGCCTGATCGATACATTGCTTTCCTTGCTCTAGTACACCTGGCATCCAGAAGAACCCATGAATCATTCCTTCATAACACTTCGCTTCGACAGCAACACCTGCTTCTGTCAAACGCTTGGCGTAAGCCTGGCCTTCATCACGCAACGGATCATACCCTGCTGTAACGACCAGTGCCGGGGGAAGCCCGTTCAGATTCTCGGCAAGTAAAGGCGATGCATACGGATGCCTCCCATCCGATTCCGTGCGTAAATAGTGATCCCAGAACCATTCCATCGAATCTTTGGTCAGCAGGTAGCCATCTGCATTGTCTTTGTAGGATTTCGTCTCATAGGAATGGTGGGTAACCGGGTAGATCAATAATTGATAAGCTAACGAGAAATCCCCTCGGTCGCGCGCCATTAAGGCGACAACAGCAGCGAGGTTTCCACCAGCGCTATCTCCGCCAACCGCTACACGATTACTGTCCACATCAATCGATGCACCATGTTCCACCGCCCATTTTGCTACCGCATAAGCATCGTCAGCTGCCGCTGGGAATTTATGCTCCGGCGCCAATCGATAATCTACGGAAATAACAACACAATTACTTTGATTAGCAAGCAGTCGACACGGAACATCAACGGTATCCAAATCACCGATTACCCATCCGCCCCCATGATAGAAAACCAGTGCCGGAAACGGCCCTTCCCCTTCTGGTGTATAGATACGGACGGGAATATCTCCTGCTGTACTTGGAACCGTACGATTTTCCACCTTCGCTACTTCTACCGGTTCCCCTGCAAGAGGAGAAAAATCAGCAGAAGCCCTCGCTTCTTCCGGTGTTAACTCGTGCATCGGCGGATCACCCGCCGCTTCCATTTGTTCTAACAGAAACTTCGCTTGAGAATCAAGAACCATATAATAGCCTCCTTTTTGATAGCGCTTTCAAATTATTTGAAAGAAAAACCTTTATACCCATTCGCCGCTACATCATCACAAATTTCCCGATAGGCACCATATCCTCCCACATAAATTGGGAATCCACGGGCCTTCCCGGCAATGTTCGCCCCGGTATACCAGGAATCCGTCTTCGTATAAAGGGTAGCATCGGCAAGTTCTTTACAGTGCGCACTCCATTCCTCTTCCGCCTGGCTTTCCGCTTCAAAGATATCTACCTTATTCTCTCGCAAATGATTGATACAATCAGAGACCCACTCGACATGCTGTTCGATGGTCGCCGGCATATTGCCTAACACCGAAGGACTTTCCGGCCCTGTCAGCATGAACATGTTCGGGAAACCAGCCGTCGTCAATCCAAGATATGTTCTTGTTTGAGCCCCGTTTTCCCACTTTTCTTTTAAAGTGACCCCATTCTTGCCGCGAATATCAATTTTGAAGAGCGACCCTGTCATGCCATCAAAACCGGTTGCAAATACAATAGCATCCAGTTCATACTCATTATCTTCCGTACGAATCCCTTTCGGAGTAATCGCTTCGATCGGAGACGCTTTTACATCGACTAAGCGGACATTATCCCGGTTATAGGTCTCAAAATAGTCGGTGTCAACGATCGCCCGTTTCGTTCCATAAAAGTGGTCAGGGGTCAGTTTATTCGCTGTTTCCGGATCATCCACGATTTCCTGGATTTTTTCCCGAATGAATGCAGCGACAAGCTCATTTCCTTCTTCATTAGCGAGAAGGTCGTTATACGTAAATAAAATCTCCCAGCCGCCTTTTTCCCAACCTTCCTGTAACTTCTGCCGCCGAACTTCCGGCGAATCATCGAGTACAGATTGCTCCCCAAACTCAAAACGCAACCCGGCTACAGTCTCCTGCATCTGCCTTCTGATCTCACTGTAATTATCTTTTACCTCCTCAACGAACTCCTTCGTGTATGTATAGTTCTGCGCTGGAACGCTGTATTGCGGAGTTCGCTGGAAAACAGTCAGGTGAGCTGCTTCTTTAGCAATGACCGGAATCGACTGGATGCCACTGGAACCTGTCCCAATAACACCGACACGCTTACCTGTAAAATCGACTTTTTCGTGAGGCCAGTGCCCGGTATGATAAGCTTGCCCTTCAAAATCATTAAGCCCCTTTATGTTCGGTACGTTGGCCGAAGAGATACAGCCGATTCCCGTAATAAAGTATTTCGCCGAGACTGTTTCTCCTGTATCGGTTTCCACCTGCCACCTGTTTGACGCTTCATCGTAAACCGCAGACATTACCCGCGTGTTGAACGTGATATCCGGCTTCAGTTCAAACTTGTCCGCCACATAATTCAGATAGCGCAGAATCTCCGGCTGTTCCGGATATCTGGATGACCAGGACCATTCCTTGAAAAGCTCTTCCGAGAATGTGTAATTATAATAAACACTCTCCGAATCACACCGTGCTCCCGGATAACGGTTCCAGTACCATACCCCACCGACACCATCTGCCGCTTCAAAGACACGGGTAGATAACCCTGCTTCACGTAAACGATACAACATGTACAAACCAGAAAACCCGGCACCGAGTACCACGGCATCCACCTGGTTTTGAGGGTCTTGTGAATATACCATTCGATTCCTCCTTTATATACTCCTCTATCAAAAAGAAGAGTTTCTGAGAAAAAATATATGAAAGGGGAATCTACTTTAGAACATTTGTATGGAAGAAATGATAGGAACCTTTCACCTCTTATAAAAAATCTACCACCAAACAAAAAGTTGCCTGCCCCCTAGCATGTTAAAACATAATCGCAGTAGGGGGCAGGCAACTTATTTATACTAACTTTTTTAAGTAAAAAAAATCACCTGATAAGGCGACAAATGTAGTTATCTTCCTCCTGATAGGTGAGAATCGAATAAGTCTATAATTTCTAAGAATCTCTCCGCTTCTCTAAATGTGTGATCGGCCAGAAGCGGGTGTATATTACTCTTAATACGACAAGCCTCTATTAACTCTCTAGCTGTCTTCTTAAAATCCCTTAAAGAAACAACCGATACCCTGTTTTGACCCAGAAACTGATCCATCAGCGGTACGGTTTCAGACTGGGGACGCATCGAATCTAAATCAACGGCTTGAAAAACCAATTGATCAAAATCATGGCTGAACTCCCTTGCCTGGTCTACCAGTTTTCTTTCCGATGGGTCTAACAGGTGTCCGATAAACTTGGCATGGTCAGCCATTATCCTGAGAAAGAATAAATTTTCCTGAATGATGGTATCAGGTTCGGGTGCCAGCTTTCCCTCATTAAGATCCCTTAGACGATTGGCAAAGTAAGCAGCTTCTCTGCTGATATGGTCCACTAATAATGGGTAGTTATTTGTCGTTATTTCACAGCGCAACGTTAAACCTAAGACTTTTCTCTTATAACCCCAAATAGCAACAGCCGCTTGATAAACTTCATTGTTGAAGGATTTAACTTGCTGGATATCCGAGTTTACATTAAACCTCGCTAACTTCTCCTCTATCCGCTCAAAAAGGGTAATAAACTGTTGAGCTTCCGCTATCAATTGCGTTTGTTCATAAGTAAATCCTAAACTGAGAAATAAAGCATGTTCCTTCATGATTCTGGACCAAAATCGAATTTCATCCAAGGACCTCTCGACAATCGGATTACTCATGATGCCCCCTCCTCTTTAAACATCTCCTCCCCATACTTATGTAATAATATTTGCAGCTATTCCTTTAACTTTTTAATCAAACCGCCGTCCTCAATGTTGTTATATAATTAGGAAGTCATTCATAAATGGTACCTGACCCCCAGTATGCTAAAGCATTACAGCAGTGGGGCAGGAACCATCATTTGTGATGAAATGCTATTAATACCCTTTCAAAAAATCCACCCTATTAGGTAAATCTTCATTATTTTCAATTCTTTTCAATGTGTCCCAAAAGCAGGCGATCGCTTCGTTCAACTCGGTCACAGCCGATATATGAGGAGTGATGATGATATCGTTTCTAACCCATAACTGGGAACTCTCTGGCAGCGGTTCTGTTTCAAGCACATCTAACACCGCGTAACGAACCTTTCCGGAATTTAACGCTTCCAAAAGCGCTCGCTCGTCTACCGTATGACCTCTGCCAACATTGATAAAGGCAGCACCGTTCAAATTGCTGAAAAACGTGCGATCAAATAACTTACTTGTTTCATTTGTCAAAGGCAATGTACTAACAATCCAATCTGCCTGGGCAGTCAGCTTGCTTGCAGAGCTGGTTTTCGTCACTTTTTGAAAGTACTCCTTTTGTTTGCCGCTTTGTGAGACACCGAAAACGGTGGCTCCAAAGCTTGAAAATACCTTGGCAATCTCCTGTCCAATCTCCCCTGTACCAAATATAACAATCGTTTGGTCCCTCACCATTTGGGGAGTTTTGGGATCCCACTTCTTCTCCCATTGTCTTATTCCAAAGTAGTGATGAAACTGAAGATCCCTTAATACATAACTTAAACAATACTCGCTTATTTTTTGTCCAAACGTGCTAACCGTTCGGGTTAGAAGAATATCATGTTCCTTCCATCCATCAATTTCCATATAGTTATTGATACCCGCATTAAAAGAATGAACCCATTTAATTCCGGCAAAATGGAAGCCTGGGCATGGCTTGAAACCGACATAGGCATCTGCCCATGAAAAATCCTCTTCGGTAATTTCATCCATATGCTTAAAACGATAGCTCTGAGGTGTTTTAGCAGGTAAGTGTTCTTGGAATTCCTTTTCATAGTTTCCCGCCACCAGTATATTATGTATGTCCATTAGAGTTCCCCCATACTTTTTATTAGAAAAATGCCTCGAGTCCACATTCAATACTATACATTGCTAAATATATTTTCAAATACTGTATTATTCTCGAATTCGAATCCAATTCAGTTATGGACTGAACTTGTCTTTTTTTAACAAAACCTGTCCTTATTAATCATTTATTGGACAGCAATTGGCTGTTTTCCTCTCGACCTGTCCTTATTTACCTTGATTCTGGACAACTTTTTCTTTTGACAGGAAAAACCTGTCCTTATTGGCCACCTTTGAGGACACAGTTATGCTTTTCTTACAACAACCTGTCTTCTTAAGCCCGCTATCTTATTACGTTTCCGGTGCCTGACCTCCATCATGCTAATAGAAAACGGTGCCTAGTGTAGTAAATAGGTAGATTAAACATAAAAAGACCACCGTTTTCAGTGTAAAATAGAAGTACTCTTCACAGAACTTCAAGTTTTACAATCCCACAAAAGGAGATGAAAACGATGGCACTTTCATTGAACCACATTCAGGGGAAAAATGGAAGTCACTGGGGCACATTTGTCAGGGAAACAGGAGCCGACCATTTGTTGTTAGTAGGAATTGATGCAGCTAAATTCACCCATAAGGCTGACCCCCAGTACGCTATAGCATTAACGTAATGGGGGACAGGTACCTCAAATTTAATCTCAAGTGTTATCTTGTACAAACCCTAATTCATTGCCATCAATATCAAGAATAGTGAATTTTCTACTTCCATATGGTGTAGAAAATAATTCCTCTAATACTTCGGTTTTGTTTTTTAATTTATCCCATAGACTATCTACATCATCGACATAAAAATTAAAACGGCCTGGAGTTGGATAGTTTTCATGCTCCAATAATGCAAACATCGCTCCCCCATCATGTTCAAAATGTACATAATTAGGTTTTTCTGGTGGCCATATTGCTGCCACAGTAAAACCTAGTACTTCTTCATACCATTGTACGGCTGCATTTAAATCCTTGACATTTGCACGCGCATGCAAGAGTCTTGTTTTCATACTAAACCCCTCCTCAAAGTAATCAAAGATCCTTCAATAACCCAAGTCAGTGACAGTTCCTTGGTGAAAGGTCATTTGCCATTTATTATTGTTCAACATCCATACAGAGCTCCGCAAAGAATACTTTTGTTTACTTTCTATAAATACCTTAAACGTAGTTAGTACAGTGGTTGCAGAAAGATACTTCAACTTAAAATTACTCATTGTTATCCCCGGATCCTCTTCATTCGGTAAACGGTTCAGGATGTTTTCTTTATCATAAATTTCTCCTGTACTCGAGTATTCAACAAAGTCATCTGCTATTAACTCATTTAATCTATCAGGGGACTTACGAACTTCACTATTAAGTAACGCTTTTTCTAGAGAATAAATATGTTCCTTCAGCTCTTTTTGATTAACCATTCAAACGTTCCCTTCTACTAAAAATCTATTGTAGAGTTTTCATTCTGTTTCTCCGTGTCTCTTGTTATGTAGAGTCTGAGAAAAGTATATAAAAAGAACCCTTAAAAAGGGCTCTTAGGTTCTATTTGGCGTTCTCATCAGGCTGGTGAATGCCGAAAATATTTCCTTCGGTATCGATATAATATCCCTGCCATGCCATTCCAGGCAGTGCAGATTTCGGCATGGCCACCTTGCCTCCCTGATCAAGAATTTTAGCTTCAATAGAGTCGTAGTCTTCCACGCCCATGGTACACGCATACCCATTGACAGCCTGGTTCACTTCCGGAGGAGCACTTTGCCGCTGCATCAAAGCACCGTTGATTCCCAGCTCTTTTTCATCGCCTGTCACAGCCCCGAAATAAGGCATCCCGGCAAATTCACTCCAATCTTCAAACCTCCATCCAAAGACCTCTCCATAAAACGTCTTCGCCCGCTCCATGTCATCAACATGAATTTCAAAATGAATGATTCTCCCCATTTTTTCCCTCCTTTATAATTTTGATTCTTGTATGTATCCCCTCGGAATTAATATTCTACTAGCAGCCTGCATACTCCTTCTTTTTTCCATCTTGTCTCAAATTAAAATGGCACCATCATTATAAATCATTTATTGGACAGCAATTGGCTATTTTCCCCTCTACCTGTCCTAATTAACCTTGTTTCTGGACAACTTTTTCTTTTGACAGGGTAAACCTGTCCTTATGGGCACCCTTTTCGGACAACTTTTCCCTTCTCGAGCACAAACCTGTCCTTATTGGCATCCTTTTCGGACAACTTTTCCCTTCTCCAGCGCAAACCTGTCCTTATTGGACACCTTTAAGGACACAGTTATGCTTTTCTTACAACAACCTGTCCTCTAAGCATAAAACAGCGCCTGATCCCGAGCATGCCAGAGCATTAGCACAGGTGAGATCAGACACCGCTATTTAAATCTTTATCCATCTTTGACCATTTTTCTTAGTACCAGCCAGACCAATAATAAAATCCCTATAACAAAAGGTCCCCAAGTCAAAACCTTTCCTAGGATTACCATATTGAAAGTTCCATGTCTAACCTTTATGCTTCCAGTGGATTTTCCTTATGGGAGACGTCGCCTTCTACCATCACGTTATACGCTTCCCCATCCAATTCTACGATGCTCAGACTTGTATCCTGAATATATGGCGGTCCCCAAAGCTTTTCTACTGGAAGTTCTTTCATTACCGCCAATAAACTTTTAATAAACACAGAGTGCGTGACAATCAGGATATTTCCAGACGAGTGGGTTCGTTTAAGCTGCTCGAGAAACTCTTCTACTCTTTCCCGTAACTCGAAAAAACTTTCACCATTAAAAGATTCATAGAGATGGGGCGTGTTGAAAAACGAATGGTAGGCATCGCCGTAATTCTCTTCAATGAATTCCTTCGTCTGACCTTCCCAATCCCCGACATTAATTTCTTTCAGCTTTTCCTCATAAGTAACCGGAAGCTCGCGGTCTCCAAGGATCAACTCTGTCGTCTTTCTTGTTCGCTTGCTTGGGCTGGTGTAGACAGCGTCGAATGCAGTAGCCTTTAGACTCTCCCCTAATATACGAGCATTTTCCACTCCATTATCCGTCAGTTCAGAGTTCCCCCAGCCTTGCATTCGTTTTTGTACGTTCCATTCTGTTTCCCCGTGCCTTGTTATGTATAGTTTGAGCATTGTATGTCCTCCTGTTTCTTCTATAAAATTAAAACTTCACGCTAAAACCATCGAAGTGATGTACCCCTGTCCCAAACCTGGCAAGATCATTTTCCCGTAAATAGATAACAGCTCTTTTCACTTCCTCCAATATGGAGGCTTCCAGTCCTAACGTATTATGGGACCCATAGACCATGAAAACACCCGGCAGCTCTGCGACTCTTTCTAATGAGTTTACTAAATCGACCGGGCTAGTAGATGGATAGAAAGCGTAGACAGGTGTTTCATCATAAAGTAAATCACCAGTGAATAGATAGCCGTTCGTTTCATCAAAAACGCAGATATGCCCCGGCGAGTGACCAGGCGTATGATAGATCATCAACTTTCTATTCCCAAGATCAATGATATCACCATCATTTACTAAACCCGTGGGTTCCACCTGAAATGGGCGGTAGGTATCAGGATCAAACGACACAGGCGTCGGCAGCGTAATATCTCTACGGATATCCTTTCTAA
Source organism: Thalassobacillus sp. B23F22_16 (assembly GCF_043496955.1). Taxonomy (NCBI): domain Bacteria; kingdom Bacillati; phylum Bacillota; class Bacilli; order Caryophanales; family Bacillaceae; genus Thalassobacillus; species Thalassobacillus sp. B23F22_16. The sequence continues at coordinate 234,553 of NZ_JBIEKD010000001.1, forward strand.
TTTGATTAATCGATAGGCCCTGGATTCCATTCACTAACCAATCTTTATCTCCTTCATGCACAAAAACCCGCTCAAACTCCCCATGACTCCCGATATGATCCGCATGCACATGAGTTGTTATCACATCAATTGGTAAGCCCGTCAATTGGTCTGTGATTCTTTTCATATTATCAATGCCAAGACCAGTATCAATCAGTACTGCTTTTTCCACACCAAGCAGCAAAAAAGAATGCACCTTTTCCCAATGGCCGTATTCACTGATGCCGAACGTTTGATTATCGATTTGCTGAACCGTGAACCAAGGATCTTTAATCATCCGCTTCCTCCTTGTGTTTCTCCTGCATGTGCTTAAGATATTCCTCCGACTTCCCTTTTGGAATACTCAGGCTTTGCCAATCATCACCTTTCAGTTGCTTTCCAATATAAACCATCTGCCCGATATGATACGCATAATGAGCCATCTGCCGCTCGATCGCCTCCAGGACGAGGTGACTTTCACCCCTTATAGTTATACGGCGTATCAAATCCTGTTCATTCAAAGATTTCAAGGCCGTAAATAAAGCATCCCACCCAGCGTCCCAGAGCTTAAGCAGCTCGTTTTTGGAAGTAATATCATCTAAAAATTCCTCATCGCGCTTTCGACTTGGTTTCTCCCCATCTGTCGTCAGAAAATCCGTCCATCTGGACACCATATTGCCGCTCAGATGTTTTACAATAATGGCAATACTGTTCGAGTCGTCATTGTAGTTCCAATGAATATCTTCTTCCGACAGTTGATGGATAGTTTTCACCCCGAGATTCCTCAAGCTGTCAAACCGTTCTATTACGACACGTAGATACTCGTTTCCTACCTCCATGGTATCCCCCTCATAATTATGACGCGCTTGGGCTCATCAACCGACATTTCTCGCTTACTTATATTTACTTAATATTTCTTCTGGAATATGACAATAATCATCCGGACACCTGGCTAACCGATCCTGATGTTCTTCTGCACTTCTTACATAGTTGGTAAGCGGTAGTACTTCCACCACGATACGGTCATAATCATCCCTCTCACGAAGAAACGCCTTTGCCTTTTTTAAATGTTCAGGTTTTTCACTATATACACCTGTTCTGTATTTCACGCCAACATCCTGCCCTTGTTTATTCAAACTGTATGGATCAATGATTTCAAAGAAATATCCCATTAGTTCTCTGACCGTTACAACCGTGGGATCAAATCCTGTTTTGACACATTCAGCATACCCATCATATTCACCCTCAAGGGTATGACTGGTTCCATTAGTTCTTCCGGCTTCTGTAAACTTGACGCCAGATAACGTTTTTATAAAAGCCTGGACTCCCCACAAACATCCACCTGCAAAATAAACTATTTCCATATGGACTCTCCTCTTTATACATCAAAAACGAATAGCTTTTCTTCATTTTTTAGCTGTCAATTCACCCGTTAAACTTTTTCATATCAATAGTAACATATTGGATTTGGCATTTAGTTCATGTTTGTCTATTTTTTGCATGCTAAAAGCCTTCAACATACAACCGATATATAAATCATTGTATATGGAAGGCCTTTTGATTTGTATTTCCTCTTATTTGTTACGCTGCCCTTTTGTTAATTTTTCTCTATCCTGTGCTTGAGGGGGTTCTTCCATCCACCCATTTTTAATCATGATTTGTCCACTATTTTTAGCGAAACTGAAGGTGTCTTGTGCAATCTTCGCCAATTTTAGAGGGAGATCACTTCGTAAACTAAAAGCTGAACCAATCGCATTACTTGTAAGACCGAAACTCGAGAATACACTGGTTTGATACATCATCATTTTGTCTGAAAATGGGGCGTTAGTTGAATCGGTAGCCGTACCTGCCCACATGGAAGGAGTGTGGATATCGCTTTGCCGCAGAACGTCACTTAACTTGGAAACGATTTTTTTCGCAAGTTCCTTTCCATCCAAAAATAATTTCGAAGCTTCATGATTTTGAGCTGTTTGGGCAAATCCTGTCATCAGTGTTATTCCCATTGTATTTGCCTCTAACGCTTGATAAAGGTGGGCGATCTCGATTGTATTTAAAGGTCGTTTATGTGTTAACAGATTAAAACCGGACATATATTGTTTGTTTCGTGCGAATGCAATATCTTTTGGCATCGGGACATAAGGCGGGCGAGGGATAGCCGAATTCTTTAACAGAAAACCTGTCGTTCTGTCAAAAGCTTCTTGAGCATCATCAGAAAAAAGCTTATACAATTTTCTTATATCGTCCCTGTAGGCCATAGATAGATGCACTGTGAAAAGCCCCATATTGATTTGTGTAATCAAACGCAAGTGCATGATATCAAACAATTCATCGTATAGTCGTGGTGCCCCAGGAGTAACATCTTTTTCCGTAAATCCTACAGGTAAAACAGCCCCTTCGTCCTGAAATATTTTTATTATAGTTTCAATATGTTTGGCTTCCTTGTCGTAATAGGATTGTAGAATATCTTTGGCTTCAGGGTTTTCCGCTTTTTCCATATAATATTCCAAAAATCTCATGTTCATCGTCTTGTTTTGATACCCCATCCAAAGTGTTCCCAATTCTGCACTCGAAATGGACAGGTGGTCTGAAGTGGTCATATCTATGTCCTCCCTTTTTTTGTACCGTTTATCTTTAATCTGCCTCCAACCTTAATATTTATTACTTTAAGACACGGCATTAGAGGGTGACCACACACCTATCTGGACATATTAAGAGATATTAATAAAATGACTTAGAAGAACTAATACTACATGGAAAGAGGATTACGGAGGAGGTCCAACAATGAAAAAAAATGAGGAGCTACAAAATCAAATTTCAGAGCATCAACAAAATAAACAGTTAACTTCTGCTGAATTAGCAGACATGTTTAACAATTACCTTGGTGACTCTCTGTTTAGTTGTATGTATGAACACTTCCTTCAACTTGTGGAAGATGATGAGGTCAGAGATTATGTGAAATTTGCATTAGCCCTTTCTAAAAAACACATGAAGGAAATAACAGACATTTTTCAAAGTGAAAATATTCCTGTACCAGTTGGGTTTGGAGAACAGGATATTCGTAAAGATGCTCCACGGCTTTTTAGTGATGAGTTCATGGTTTTCTATATTGTTCAGATGTCATCCTCTTCTATAGTCACATATGGAAACGCATTTTCAACTTCAAGCCGACAGGACATCATGCAATATTTTCGAGAACGCCTCAACGATTCAGCAGAAACATATGAAAGAGGAAAGCATTTATTACTTCTTAAGGGCATAGATACCAGCTACCCAAATATCCCTTATGCAACAAAGGTCGATTTCGTTGAAAAAAAATCCTATATTTCCCTTATCACTGGTAGAGAACGTCCACTTACCGCAAATGAAATAAAGCAAATGCAATATAACATTTTCACAAATATTTTAGGTAAAACACTTATGTTAGGGTTCAGTCAGGTTGCCTCATCGGAAAAAATCAGAAAATATTTCCGAGCTGGAGCTGAACTTTCAGGAAAACAAATAAATAGTTTCTCTCAACATTTAACGAATCAAGACTTACCGGCACCTACTTTAATGGATGAACATATAACGGATTCCACTTCTTCTCCTTTTTCAGATAAATTAATGATATATCATGGGGCATTAGCTGGAAATATTGCGCTCTCTAACTTAGGTACAGCTCTTTCGCAAATTTTCAGGCACGATCTGGCAGCAGAGTTCGTGAAGTTAATTCCTATTATTGGTAAGTATAATAATGATGGAATCAATATCATGATAGAACATGGCTGGTTTGAAGAACCATTTATGGCAGCGGACAGGGAAAGGCTATCTAAATCATCCAAGGGAATTTGACATAACAAGCAGATGGTTTCAATAAATCTCCTCTTTATTGAAGGAGGGCAAAAAATGTGAATATAAAGGTGTTGGAAGTATTATTATGGTCAATTGCACTACCTGGGTTTGGCCAACTCTTAAATAAAAATTATGTAAAAGGAATTCTGTTCCTTTTACTGGAAATGCTCATCAACCTTCAGTCGGGATTTAATAAATTAATCATTTTAAGCTTTCATGGGAATACACATGCTGCACTAGAGCAGGTCAACTTCCAATGGCTTATGTTTTATCCCTGTCTTTATTTCTTTGCAATGTGGGATGCTGTAAAGGATGCTTACGAAGGAGAAGCATGTTCTCCTTTGTTATTTCTCCCTTTTGTTTTTATAGCATACGCTGTAACTGTAGGATTGATCTATTCCCCAAAGATCACCATTTTCGGTTACTTAGCAGGTCCTGTTTTCTTGCCTATCCTATTCATTATTCCCGGAGTTATAATTGGATTGGTTGCAAAAAAACTCATTAATCGTTCCTAAATGATGCTTGTTTAAGAATGCATTACCCGGAATGAAGTCTTCCATTATCCTTCCCTAAACAATAAGAAAGGGGCGATTCTTTTGTTTCAAAATCGCCCCCTTACTTCGAGATATCCTCCGGTAATCTTAAACTAATGCACCCGTATATGTAAGACTCGAAATCAAGATAATGGAAAAATATTTTATGGTGATGGTGCAACAAATTCTACTTTTATCCTATCCGGATCTTCAAAGTAAACCGCATAATAATCTTCACCGCCTGCAAAAGGATGTTGGTCTTCGTATAAAATGTTTATACCTCTCTCCTTAAGCAACTTAGTCATCTCATCTACTCTTTCACGTGAAGAAGCATGAAAAGCTAAGTGATTTAACCCAGTCCTGCACCTGTGATAAGGAACATCTAAGAACTTATTTTCTGCCTGGACAAATACTAAATAAGTTCCTCCTAACTTCCAACTCTGTCCCTTATCCCATTTTTGATAAGACTGGTAACCTAACTCTTCCAAGAACCAACCCCAAAATGATTCTGACTTCTCCAAATTGGATACATAAATTTCCACATGATGAAGTAAGCCTTCACACACTGCAACTCCCCCTTCCTATACTTAATCCATTGTTTTGATTTTATTTCTCTAGATGCCTCTTTTGTCATCTGTACAGTTTTAGGTTTTTCTTTACTAATTCCTTTCCACCAGCAGATTCCATATATCTTTTTCCCTTAGTCCTTATAAAATTGGTTATCGAACACGTTTTACCCCTGGTACTTCGTAAGTGCCATTTAATACTTTAGCAGTTGGTTGATACATCCTTAATACTAAATTAAAATCTCCTTCCGGGGCAGGCAGCCAATTTGATTCATTATTTATTGGCCGGTCCTTTTGGATATAGATATCAAGGGAGCCATCATCATTATACTCAAGCCCCTCGGTGCGGTCCCCAATAGCGTAACGGTTTATTTCATTGGGCACCAGGTAGAAATCCGAACCATACATGGTTACGGACCAGAAAGCTTCTACTGGGGGCAGCTGGTCTTTATTAAAATGAAGAATGTATTTATTTTTCCCATTTAGCTCATTCCCCTGATCATCAGTAAAAGCTCTGATCAAGGTAGACTCTTCATCCACGTTTACACCAAATCCGCTAAAAGCAACATATGCCCTCCAAAGAAACCTGTCTCCATAATTGCCCAATCCCATAACTACCAACCATCCATTAACATTCTTAGGGTTTGATTCTTCTAAACCATTTGTAATAATTTGAAATCCATCTTTGGCAGCACGATTCAGCCCCGCAATTGTTTCTGCATCTAATTTATTCGCATCAAAGCCATATGTTAAATCAATACCGATATGCTCAAATTGCTTTTCAAGAGCCTCATTATTCATCGTGGGGTTTAGAATCATTAAATCTGTCATCGTTTTAAAGAAATCGAGGGCAGGAAGATCTTCCACCTTATTCTTTAAAAGCAATGTGTTTGCAGGTTTTATCACGGCCGGAACCTTTTTCCCATCCAGTGTCGTCAGTGCAAATTGCTTTTGTATAGCTTGAGCATGAGCTAAATCATCTTCACCTTCTACTAAAACACGAATATTCATCCATACCGTGTTTGTGGGGGAGTTAACCTCTGTAACATCATCGGGTAGAATGCCTTTCCAATCAGGCCCCACAATAGCAAATTTTCCAGCATCCGTACCTGTCGTTCGCCGCCCTATATTGGAAAAGGTATTGGTCCAGTCATCCATTAGTTGCACACTATAGTACCTGTCATTTGTATCTGGCACATGAAGAACCACAGGGTTATGGGTAAGATCCAGCCAGACAAAGGAATAAATGGTATCAACATTGGGTGTTACTACATCTTTGAAGTCCGGGGTTAAAAGTTCATCATAATAAATAAACGCATTTGACACAGTGTATGCTGGTCCAAAGGGCTCTTGTACTGTCGATTGCAGCTGCCTGGTTCTTTCCGCGGTGACAAGGGGGTACCCATATATATAGGCCTGTATGCCTAAACTGTACGCATAGTTTTCCTTGTACGAGTTTAAAGAACTGTTTTCCCTGATGGAAGCTTCTTCAATATTAATTGGTTGTTTTCTAGATTTAGATAAAGCCACAACTCCTTGCCTATTAGGTAATTGTGATAAATAATAAGGATTTAAATTCCCTTGCCCTTGTGGGTAATTCTGATATAACAACTGGTTTGGAAAATAAGGGTTTGGCATTACATAATAAGGATTTCGATACATATATGAAGCATAATACATATTTTCACTTCCTTAATATTTTTCCCAATATCCTATGCAACTCGCCTACTCAATATATACAACAATTGATTTAATGCCCGCCAAATCCCCAATAATCTTGTTTCAAATCGTTTCACAGATTTCAGTTATACGTAATTTCCTACGGTCTAAAAAAAGTGCCTGACAGTAAAATGGTATTTCTCTGTTTTCAAGCACTTTTCTATAGATCTAGAAACTTACCAATGATACCCATTGTTCTTTTGTCTGCCAGAAAGAAATATAAAGTTAGTTACTGGACACGTTTTATACCTGGTACTTCGTAACTGCCAGTTAATACTTTTGCCAATTGCGGTACCTGTCCCCCAGCATGCTAAAACGTTAGCGTAATGGAGGGAGAGGCACCTCAACCTCTAAATTTTTCCCATTCAGTTATATACATTCTTTAGTACTTGTATAAATTCATTTATGTTGCTTAACCTCTGATCTGGTTCAACACCAAACTCTAATGTCTGATAATTTGGTAGCCACTGTACGCCGATCGTATGTACGTTCGCTTGTTTTCCTGCCAAAATGTCAGCGTCACTATCTCCTAAAAAAATAGCATCGGTATTAGTTATGTTAAGCTGTGCCAATGCCTTGTTCAATCCTTCGGGATGAGGTTTTGGTATAGAAACATCATCACCAGTGATGATCACATCAAATAAGCCATTCATATTAAGGCAATCTAAAGAGATAAGCAAACTTCTGCTAGCTTTTCCTGTTACAATCCCCAATTTATAACTTTCTTTTTTTAAAAACAGGAGTAAATCGTTAATTTCCTCATTCTCAAGAACAAGTTCTTGGTGTTTTTTCCTATACTTCTCATAATATAATTCAATTGCTTTGTCGTAATTTGAATCCATAAGGTTTTCTCTGATGATTCCAGTCTCAGATGGACCGAACATAGCCTTTATCTCATCTGATGTAACCTCTTTGTTGTCAAAGTCCTTAAATACAGATTGAAATGCATAAAAACAAACCGGCAAAGTGTCAGCAAGTGTACCATCAAAATCAAAAATAATCGCTTTAATAACTACACACCCTTTATCAAAATAATATTTTCAGTAGTTTTTGCTGCATTAATCGAATGTTAAAATACGGCTCTGGTTTTTGGTTATATGCCCGTTCAATAAACTTAAATTCATAACTTCTGTCCAAAATATTCCGAGGGATGTCACTCCCTTTCTAAATTAACATCCGTAATTAATACCCTTTCTCTACTGAAGTATAATTTTCCTTCTTAAAATAAACTGCCCGATTCTTAATAAAAAAGGCGACTATTCTTATTGAATAATCGCCCCCTTTTACAGAAGACTTGATTTCGAGATATTTTGAAGTAGATCTTAAACTAACGCCCTGGATAGTTTAATAAAAATATTATAACTTCAGCTTTAAACCTTCATGTGTTGCTTTAAAACCTAAATTTTCATAAAACCGTAAAGCATCTGGTCTTTTTTTATCAGTTGTTAATTGTACTAAATGACAACCACGTTCTTCTGCACGTTGAATTGCCCATTTTATGAGTTTAGTTCCTACACCCTTACCTCTTACAGAAGCTGATGTTCTTACTCCTTCAATAGTAGCTCTCCACCCACCTTGATGAGTTATATATGGAGTAAAAGTAATTTGTTGTACCCCAATCACTTTATGCGCGTCACAGGCTACTATTAACTCGTTATTAGGGTCAGCTGAAATAGCCTCAAATGCTTTTATGTAACTATTAGGAAGTGGATATTCATACCGCTCACGTTTACTACCCAAAATGTCATCAGAAAGCATTGCAACAATAGCATCTAAGTCTTTTTCAGTAGCCATCCTAAACCTTATATCTATCCCCATTAAAATACCCCCTTTAAATAGTGAATCTCTTATTACTTTCTATGCTAACTGAATTCATACCATTAGGTAATTATTATTTTCTTATGCAACTGCTACAAATTCTTATACAGCTCTTCTGCATCGTTAGCACAATAAGAGATAGCTAGTATGCCGCTATTGCCCCCTATAACTGAAGGCTTGATTTCAAGATATCTTCGAGTAGACCTTTAACGCACCCTTGAGCTTAATAAGAACGGATGGATTTAAACTTTGTTCCAATAAAGTTAGCAGATACAGGGTTGAGTTCTAATTCTCTTGACCAAACAGAGAGTTGACCAATGTGGTGAATCTCATGAGCAATTATATGATGTAATATTTCCTCAACAGTATATTTGTCTTCATCCCAAGGGACACTCACAACATCCTTTTTTAATCCATCTAAGCTTTTTTTAAGAAATTCAGCTATTTCATTTCGGTATTTATCTGAAAGAGATTTAACCTTCTCCAACGTATCATAATCAGAAAATTCAACTACTACGTCTTCTTTGTCTTGAATCCCACGAAGCCAACTATATTCAACATCAATAATGTGAAAAAGGGTATATAAAATACTTCCTACTCCTCCAGTTTGGTCCTTTAGCAACTCTTCATTTGATAGTTGATTACACCATTCAAACCATTCGTCTCTTACTTGCCAGTTATATTCAAAGAAATATATCAATGTAACCACCCCGTATATAATTGTTTTTGTCAATAAGAATTAGCTTTTTTCACTAATATCCCTTTTTTTGAAGGAACCTGCTCCGGTAGCGCAATAAGCGATAACCACTGCGCAACTATTGCCCCCTTTTATTGAAAACTCGAAATCGAGATATCTTTTAACTATTTCACCGCTTTCCAAATTGTCCATCTATCTTTCTCAATTATGCTATTATTACTTGAAAGTGATTTATCTACATGATTAATAAATATCCTCAATTCATTATCATCTAGTTCATGTAAAATACTTCTTCCGGTTCGCTCACTTAAATCTTTTAGTAATTGATTTTTGGTAGGATACACTTTTCTGGTTTCCCACACCTTTACTTCCTCAATTTTTCTAAATCCAACTTTCTTCAAAGTCTCCAATACGAATTGACTGGTATACCTGCGACTTACCTCTTTATCGATTAATCTTGGAAATAATTCAAAAAGATATCCTCTTATATGATTATCGTTGCCTTTTAGTAGACAATCATCAGGGGTACGGTCCTGCACAATATAATATCCTTCATCATTGAGTATTCGATAGGCTTCTTTAAAGCAATTTTTTAATTCATCCAGATGATGTATTAATGCTCTTTCAAGTACTACATCAAAATTGTTGCTATGTAATCCAGTATCGTAAGCACTCCCATATCTGAAGGATATGTTTTTATTATCCTTACAGTTTATCGTTGCACCCTCAAGTATTTCTTCAGAAAAATCTATGCCAGTGACAGAAGCTACCCCCATGCCCGCTAACGCCTTAGAATAGATTCCTCCTCCGCATCCAATATCTACAGCTTTTGATACATTCTCGAAAGGTACAAGTTGTTTTATTGTCTTCTTCCATGAGCTGTCTGCAGTGCGAGTAGTATATGTGAAACGATTCTTCTTACTATGGAAATCAATCCCCATCATACATACCTCTTTTCCAAAATATCATGCTTTACGACATACAAGGTAATTCTTATATAACCAGCTTATGGCATCCTTAAGATCATTTGCTATGTAATCTATTTTAATATCCTTTAATTTATCGAAGTGTTCAATTAAAGAAGAATCGCCAGCTCCGGTCCTGACTAAAATTTTTATACTTCCTACCTTTGATGCAGCAGCCATGTCACTCCAACGATCGCCAATCACTACGCAATTCTCAAGGACTAAATCATAATCTTTACTCGCTTCAGTCAGCATTCCCGTATTTGGTTTCCGGCATATGCAGCCTTCATTATGGTCATGAGGACATATATAAACATCATCAAACCCAAACGCTATTAACTCCTCTTCAAATTCTTTCCCTGTAGCTAACCCCCTTGATATTCCAGGCTGATTGGTAAAGGAAAATATCCTTGTTTCATCTCTTTTTAATCTATTGATCTCATCAGCAGTATAAGGAAAAAGTTCAAATTCTTCGGGATAGTGGACAGTATTGTCACCACCAATTGTTCCATCTCTGTCTAAAAAAACTGCTTCTATCTTTTTCACATAATTTCCCCCTTCCTCCTACATCACTACCAATTATTTCAAAGCAGCGCTGAATGCGCAATCAACCCCGCAAAAAAACACCTTCTTATTGAAGGTGCTTCTAAAAGTACTTTGTATAAAAACCTTGTCTTAGTTTTCCACTCAGTTGAGCATAAATCTTCGTCGTCTCACTCTTTTCATGCCCAAGTAAGCTTTGGATTACGTCGATAGGAGCGCCGTTGTTGATCATGTGGGTAGCATAGCTATGTCTTAATTGATGAGGATGAATGGTTTTATTGATGCCCGCTCGACTGGAAATTCTTTTAATAATATACCTGATCAAGTCAATACTCATCCTTTTTTGCGGTCTTCTTTCTGTTAGGAATAAACAAGGGTTTGAATCTGTCCGTTCTTCTAAATCCCCCACTAGTAATCAAGTAATCTTTATTCTAGTATGGGCAAGGAAAAAAAATATATACTCGAGTTATTCAATAATAGCGGTTTTGCATTCTTAGATAAATGTGTGTTATTACAGACTTAAAAGGGAATTAATATTCCATTTAAGCCCCCTATTCCGGAAGACTTGATATCAAGATATTCACGCTCACAACTAATTTAATCTCTCCATCAATAACGTATTGTAGTAATTACCAGCAGATAATAACTTGTCTTTCTGTAATACACCTTCAACCTTGAAACCATAGTTTTTATAAAGAGTTATAGCTTTCTCGTTTGTCTCCAGCGTGATTTGGAAAGAATCAAGCGGTTTAAGATAGGCGCATATTAATGGCAGAAGGGAAGCATCAGGTCCAAGTGTTCAAAAGTCAGCTTCAATTGAACGATGGTTATCGGAATACAGCGATGTATATGACATCATTGATATTAAGTTTCAGCCTGGTAATGAATTGTTTATGTGGTTTATGGTTCACTATAGGAAATAAATAAACGGAGGCCCTTTAGGGTCTCCGTTTATTTTAGATTAATAGAAATACCTCATCAATCCCGTATAATAGGCGGCATTATAATAATCTTCTCTTTCCAGTCCGTCATGACAAATTCGGACACCTGTATCTTTGTAATACGCTTGGTTAATCCAGTCAGCCGTATTAGAGGAACCGAGAGAAGTACCACCTAAAATAAGTGAAGTGGCTACCCATCCAGCCGGACCAAGCGCAAGAGAAGCCCACGCTGTCCATTCAGTATAGTTACTTTTTTGATGGAACAGGTATTCTACTTCACTTTCTGTCCAGTAATAACTGTATGTACAACTACCGCCTTCGTGTGGCACGTATGCTTCCGTACCACCAGTCTTAGCCGCTGATACGTTCCCGGTAAATGCAACTGAGGTCAGTATCACGGTAAGCACCATAAATAATTTCCTTGCCAGTTTCATAGTTTCACCTCCCCCGTTTGGTGACTAGTTGCCAGTCTATCAAAAATTGGAATATTTTCAAAATTATTTACAAAATTTCTTTAAAATGATACGGTACTATAAAGAAACTCGCGCGAAGGAGGAAACCCCATGATTAGCAAAAACCCCGTCCACAACGCTCTTTACCTAACCATCTTCCTCGTATTTTCGACGATTCTGGTTTTTAAAGTGTTGCTCGTTAACCCAGCAGGATGGGAATACGTCGCTATCCCTGTTTATTACGCCGCCCTTATCGGTATGATACTTCAGCAGCTGTGGAAAGCGAAGAAAGAAAAGTAACGGAGACCTCAAAGGGTCTCCGTTTATTTGTTTGCTTCGTGATGTTCTTCCAGGGTGTAGTAGATTTTCTTACCTCCCCAGCCAACGGCACCTGCACCAAGCCCCGCAAGCCCTAGCCCGCGCAAAACACGCCCTTTATGATTAGCTGCATAATCGGCTAACCCTGCCAGCGACTGTCCTTTGTAATTATTCGATCCCTCAATGTACTCTGTTCCGGTATCCCCTTCCACGGTCAACGTGTTCGGGAAATCCAAGGCTTTGTAGCTGGATTTACTAGCACGGGGACCAAATAACGCTTCGCTATTCACTGTCTTTACCCATTCATCCGCATCCATGCCGCGAAGTTCCGGATTCGGAACACGACTGAGTGTGCCGTCCTCTAAGTGCTGGTAGGGGATTTTCAATTTCAGCACAGCTTCATCCGCTTCATTCCGATTTATCATATGACCCATGAACATTTCGCCGGCTTCCCCTTGCGCGATTCCAGAGGCCATCAATTTAACATTAAGCATACATAGACGGAGAAGGTTTTAAGGATATTATCAAAAGTGACTCAGAAAGTCTGAACAATATTTTCTTGGTAGCTGAAGTAAATGGAACCCTTGTTGTTTTCTCTAGATGCGAAGCAAATAAATTAAAGAGAAGTTCTTGGATCACGACGGGATGACTTAGGAGGGAAAATAATTTGATAGTAAACTCAAAAGAATATGAAGTTCGTAATCTCCATTACGAAGTAAGATCTGCACATTCGGAAGATGCACAAGCTTTGTCTGAATTAAGGTTACAGATAGATGGTGAAACTGAAAATTTGGATAGAGTTAAAGGAGAAGTAAAGGTGAAATTCCCCCAAAACGTATCGGATAAGCCATTATGTCGAATTATACCGTTAGCAATCATAAAACCTAAACAAATTATAAAACCAAACCATTCTATAAATTTCATCCTTGGTATGTCTCCCCTTTCAACCAATTAAAACCAAATGCTAGGTACATATAATTACCATAAAAAAACACTCCATTGTTGAAGTGTTGTTCTGCTCCGCTAGTTAAAAAAGCGATCGTCTATATTGAACAATCGCCCCCTATAATGGAAGACTTGAATTCAAGATAATGCTCCATCACAACCTCTTGTAACTACGAGGTTGTGAAGAGAATTTTTTTCTAACGAAGAAGGGGCTAAAACCTTCCACGGAGGTTAGCCCCTTCTTCGTTAGAAAACCCATTTGAAGGATTTTTATTAATACATCATAGTATTAAGTTTTTACAATTACCAACAACTGTTACTTGTAAATCATCAATAATTTTTTTCTTTATATTTATATCTGGATTTAAAATTAACATTCCTTCAAGCTGCAGTTTTTTTAGATTTGGCCTTGAAATGCCAAGTATTTCTGCCAATAGTTTATCAATTCTAAGACCAAAATCATATTTACAGTAAATCCTAATGGTAAGATTGTTAGAATTTGGTTCAAGCCTTTCCTCCCTTAACTTGTAACGTATATTTGTATTCACTTCATTACATAGTTTTCGTAAGTGATTGAATTGAAAAGCATAGTGCCAGATTGTCTCTTGATCATTATTCATAAATTGGGAATATCGTTCTGAACTAATTTTATTTACATGTACTCTAGATAAAACAGGGAAATTCCAGGTTCCCTCACAATGTGTACAGTTATAAATAAGCCAAATATCAACCATTTTTTGATTTGAATTTACCCTGAATTTCTTACTACAATAGAATTCTGTAAGCCTTTTACACTTACTACAGTTGCGGATTACTTTGGGTAATTCTTGAGGAATAATCTCATAAGTTAATAAATCTTTAAAGCTCATTCATCGCTCCTCCTATAATTCAGAGGAACGCCAATATCGGTTGAGTGGAGAAAGATTTCCCATTAAAAAAAGCGGAATACCTTAGAGGAATCCCGCTTGGATTTAAACAACTGATTATCCCGCGTTCCCTGTAATGGTTAAAAATAGACACACTTATCCTATGACTAAAAAAAGCCACGAAAGGATGTACTATTTAATTACTTTTTAACCATTACAAGTTGTTGGCAAATCCAATTCCACCTTCCATATTTCTCCTATACCTAAGAATACCACTATGGTACTCTGTGTCAATGCTATTCTCTAACTATATTTCAGTGAAAAAACAGGCCGATGTCATTTATGACTTATTTAATTCTAGACCTCTTTAAACGAATAATGGGCGTAATCCACTATTCTTGAATTGCGCTCTTTTCTTGAAGACATGTATTGAGATAATTCTTTTTTTAGCCCCTTTAATTTAATCAATTTTAATTTATTTTGGAATAAATACAAGTGTCAATAAGCTTGCTGCCATCCGCGGATAAATCCTCATTCCTTAAAGTACCTTCATATATAAAACCAAGTTTTTCCGGTATAAACTGACTTTTAAAGTTTGTTGCTTCACATCTTATTTCAATTCTCTTTAATTCGAGGTGATTTAATCCGAAGTTAACTAACCGATTTACTGCTTCCGTCATATATCCATTACCGCTATATTTTGTATTAATCCAGTATCCCAATTCACATTTTGGAATGTCCCAGTTAATCCGATGAAGGCTCGTAGTTCCAATAAAGTCCTTACTGCTACCTTTATCAAAGATAAGAAAACGAAAACTTTCTCTTTTTAAAAAATTTATATGAGCATTCCTTACCATGACCTCTGTTTCTTCAACAGTAGGGAGTTCTTGGAATAGTGACAACCACGCTTTTAAATCATAAAAGGAATATTTAATTGCTTGGTGCACAATTTCTCCGTCTCCAGTTTGGAGTGGTGCTCGAAGAATTAGCCTTTCTGTTTCTAATTGTAAAGGAATATCTAATAACAAAGGGTTCATTTGATTTACCCTCTCCTTGTTTTTTCATTAAGATCATTCTTACCCTTTCCTATCTACAGGAGTTCTCTGGAAACTATTCTTATTGAATAATCGCCCCCTTAACCTGAAGACTCGATTTCAAGATAATTTAACATAAAAATAGAACCGCCATTCTAATACCTATTGTTATTAAGTACTTGGTTTTCTTTTGAGCGCTATTCAAGATAGCAATCGAAAAGAAAACAACACTTTGTTCATATGCTACCATGGTAATAAATAGTCAATTAAGGAGTTGATTCTTCATGACCTTACGAGCATTGCCCCATTTAATGTTCGACGGGAATGCCAAGGAAGCGATCCAACATTACAAAAACATATTAAATGCTAAAGTTCTCTCGGTCCAAACGTACGGAGAGATTCCGGCATTTCCAGGAATGTCTTTTCCTGAAAAAATCTTGGACTTTGTGGCACATGCAAGATTACAAGTTGGTGAAACGGAGATGATACTTTTCGATTCGCCTGGGTTCCCCCGTCAAATAGGAAATCAGGCAGCTATTTATGTGACAACAAACGAAGTGGAGAAAACAGAACAAATTTTTGAAGCCTTAAAACAGGATGGGAAGGTAATCGGTCCATTGGAGGAAACCTCCTTCACCCCTGCTCAAGGCTATGTAATGGACAAGTTCGGAGTAACCTTCACAATTATCACTGAGGCTGAAAACTAAATTTGTATGGCGTGCTAGTGTATAACCCTGTATTTCCTTTTACCTCAACTTAGATTTACAGACCTTAAAGAAACGGTTACTCATTTTTGAACAATCGCCGCCCCCAATAACGGAAGACTTGATTTCGAGATATTGAAGCAGATCTTTAACTAACGCACCCGTTAATGCAATAAGAAATTAACTTCTATTTGCTGGGTTAGCTCAGTAAGAACTATTTAAAAAGTTGTTCATTAAATACACTAATTGAATATATGTTTTCTTCTAATAAGTTATTAATTATCTGCTTTATTACATGCGGTTCTCGTAAATCCTCGTTATCAAATGCTAAAAGGTCATTAACTTTTATCCACTTGCAGTCAATAATTTCATCTTCTTCGAGATTTAATGTACCTCCAGTAACCTCACCAATAAAATGAAATAAAATTACTTGATTGTTCGTATTACTGGTAAAATTATATACTCCACTAGTGCCAATTAGTTTTACATCTAACCCCGTTTCCTCTTTTACTTCCCTCCGAGCTGAATAAAGAATGTCCTCGCCATAATCTATATGTCCACTCGGAAAATTCCACTTATCGATAGCAGTAGGTTTATTCTCTTTTATAATTAAGACTTTATCATTACCAATGATTGATACACTTGCTATTAATACAATTCCATCTTGAGACATCCATTTCTCCTCAATTCTATTTGATAATTTTATGTAGCTTTATTTATAAAAAGCAGATTTTAAACTAAAGCACCCGTTAGTAAAAAGGATTAAATAACGTTGGCGTTGAATTATATATTAAATAATCAAGAGCATTTTTTGGTAAAAATAAAAAACTAAAAGGAGTATTCTTATGAATAATATTTTTGAGATCACGTATACAGATGAAATATTAAATCGTATCGAAAACTTAAATATAAATTCACAACCAAAATGGGGAAAAATGGATGTCTCTCAAATGTTAGCTCATTGCTCATCTTTCCAAGATATCGCAATGGGATATTCTTTCCCCCCAAGAGGTTGGTTAGGGTTATTAGTAGGTAGATTTGCAAAACCTATCTTTTATAATGACAAACCTTTAGACCCCAATATGTCGACTATTCCAACAACTTTAATTACAAGTGAAAGAGATTTTGAAATAGAAAGAGAAAAATTGAAACAAAAAATAATAATATTTCAAAAGAATGGACCAGAGTCTTGTACAGATCATCCACATCCTTTTTTCGGAAAACTTACTTCCGAACAATGGGGAAAAGGAATCTACAAGCATCTTGACCACCATTTAAAACAATTTGGTGTTTAGTAGCAGGAGTTTAAAGATACCGTACCATCTTAAAAGTTCCCTTCTTTGTTAGTTAAATAGCTTAATGCCCTGATATTCCTTGTGCTTATGTAATAAAGGGCTAGAGCTCTATTGAGCAATCGCCCCCAATTGTTGAAGACTTGAAATCGAGATTTTTGGTGAATCGCAGCCAAACAAGAGCTCTTTATATGTAACCTTTCATCCTTATAACTTTTCCCTCCATTTCTTCGCCCGCTTCTTCCATCCCAATCTTGTGATAAAAATTAATGGCTGTAGTATTTGTTGGAGAAACTCTTAGATGGTATTCACTTACTTTATTTTCTTTGAAAAATCGGGTGGCATATTCATTTAATTCCTTTCCCTTCCCTTTTCTACGCACTTCAGGAATTAAATAATACAAATGAACATAGCCAATCCTTTTTCCTTCATATTCCCGTATGGATAGTTCAAGTTGTCCAATACATTTTTTACCTTCTTCCACTATAACGAAACCACCGGGAAAATCTTTTATTTTTTGCTTTAACCAGTTAATATAATCCTGTTCATCAAAGTTTGAGATGTTTCCAAAACTGACTCTAAAAGAGTCTCTTCGAAATTCCATCACTTGATTTCGGTGCTTATCTATATCAATTGTTTCAAAGCGCACCTCATCACCTCTTTCTTACATTTTTAGACTATTAGACAATAACGAATCCTCTGTTGGTTGGATAGATGCCGTCCTTAAAAGTGAATTTTTTTAGAAAATCAGCTGTTCGGATTAATAACTATTTCATCATTATCTGTTACTACTATTCTGTCGTTAGTATCCAATAGAATCTCGATAGGATGAACAGCTGAGATCTTGTCAGAGAATATCCACCTTCTACCGGGTTGAATTAATAAAAGGAAAGGACCTGTTACATTCTTACCCATGAAATTAAGAGAGGAATCACTTATTGGATCGTCATCACGCTCTTTGAGCCCCAGTTCTATAAGCTTTCGTCCAGTCTGTATTGCATCCTCTACTGTTAAGCTCATTTCGCTTATATTTAAGATACTTTTTGATGAAAAAGGTTCCTCACTCTTTTCTGCTGTAGAATGACGAGAAATAAATTCAACTACATTTCCAGCAGGATCATAAAAATATAGAGAATGAGCGGGGATATGCGAAAAATCCGCCTCATCCTCTCCGTCTTCCGAATTTAAATTCACTTTCGATTCCGCCCATGTTTTTGCTTCCCTAAATTTATTTGAGGGAATATCAAAAGCAAAGTGATAAAAAGGTTCACCTTCAACTTTACGGGACGTAAATTCCAATAGACTGGATCCAGCTAAGATTTGGAACTTATCTTCACTTTCTTCTTTTAATGGCATTCCAAGAATATCGGTATAGAATGTTTTCATGCTATTAATATCTTTAGTCTTTAAAATAGCCTTTTTAATTTCCACAAACTTTCTCTCCCTTTCTGTAATTAATACCAATTATTTCAAAAGAACGTATTTTTCTCAATTTTTTGGTTTTTATCTTGAAACTGAGTCTTCCACAATCCTGCCCTTATATAGAAGACTTGATTTCGAGATAAATCCAAATAAATATACGATTTCATTCATTCGAAAGCTCATTTTACGTATACCACTTTGCTTATAAACATACTGCCAATGCCTATCAATCAGGAATGTTTACCCATGTTATAATATCACTATGTAATAGAATAGGTGACTCAAGGGTGGTCGGCATCATCCCTAAAAAAGGGGGTGAGGCCGATGACAGTGTTCGAAGCGTTGATGTTTGCAGTAGCATTCGTAACACTTGTGATTGGTATACTGTCGTTTAACCAAAAAAATAATCCACCCTTGAGCTGAGGACTCAGGTGGATTATTCCGTCTGTAGAGCCGATCCCCCTTGCAGGGAACCATTCTATTACCGACCGTAGATGTTGGCGCATCTGCGGTCTTTTTTAATATATATTACTTCTGTAGTTATTATACCATAAAATAAAGGAGATAAAACCTGTCACTTTGTCTGAAAATATCCTTTACCAGCACATTTCGCCGGCTGCAATAATGAATGGAGTTATTCCTCAGGCAGTAATAAGATCTTCCCTAATTTACCCTTATTCTTAAAATACTCTTGCGCTTCTTTGGCCTCTTCCAAAGGAAAGCTTTTATCTATGACTGGCTTTATTTTCCCTTCCGCTATCGCCTGAAGCATATCCTTAAACTCAGCCCTTGTCCCCAGCACTGATCCATACATAGTAATATGTTTGAGATACAATGTTCTAAAGTCAAGATTTGTCTTTTGGCCGCCAGCAGACCCGGAGATACAGAACTTGCCACCTTTTTTCAATACTTGAAGAGATGTGGGAAACAATGCATCCCCTACAACGTCCAGCACGGAGTCGATTGGTCCTCCATTCGCCTCTAAAATCTCTTCTGCAAGATTATCGGATCGATAGGATAATACATGTGTCGCCCCTAATTCCTTCATCGTCTCCTCCGCATTCAAGTCACCGACAATCGCAATAACTTTAGCACCAAACACTTGAGAGGCAATTTGCACATTTAAGGACCCGACGCCCCCATTTGCCCCTGTCACCATAACCGTCTCTCCAGGTTGAACCTGAAGTTGTTGTACCATATGCCAAGCCGTTAACCCGCTTACGGAAAAAACGGCACTCTCTGAATAATCAGCAAGAGGCATATCAAAACAAAGGTCAGCAGGCCATACCACATATTCCGCATAACCCCCATCGTATTCTGATCCGATAAAGGACATATCCTCCGAGATATGTTCGCTCCCTTCTTCCCCACTAGAAGTAAAAGGAAATAATACTACATTTTTACCTGCTATTGCTTCGTCTACTTGAGCCCCAACTTTAACTACTTCTCCAGTAATATCGGATCCAGGTATACGTGGGAACTGCACCCCTTCCGGCCGCCAGCCAGACTTAGAACCCGTACCATAGGCACCTTCTCGCATCCAGATTTCCGTATTATTAATGGCACAAGCCTTTACTTTCACCAGGACTTCCTTTTCCTTCGGTTCAGGTATCGGAATGTCGACTACTTTTAACTTATCTACGTCCCCATATCCTGTTACTTGCATTGCTTTCATAAAACATCACCTTTTCCAGAAACATAATTATTATCCAGAGGATTTAACTCGAATAAAAAAGAGCGTAATGCACCATTTATTATTATTTATCTTTCCTAGATAATCAATACTTCTGTTTTACAAAAAATCGCCTGACCCCCGGCATGCTAAAACGTTAGCGTAATCGTCAATCGGCTGCATATTAAAATTAGATTGGGCTATGTTTAGAATTATTGTGAATGATATTAATCATCTTACCCTTGGGAACATCATTTGAGCAATCGAAAAGAAATCTTAAGGAGTTTTACAGGCTATACTAAAAAGCAAATGAGAGGAGGCAAGAGCCATGCGTAAGGTCATCTATTCAATGCAAATGTCCCTCGATGGCTATATCGAGGACGATTCCGGCTCCATCGGTTTTACTAGACCAGACCGCGAATTACACAGCTATTTCAATGCAATGGAAGCCCAGTTCGACACGCACATTTATGGAAGACGCCTCTATGAATTCATGAACGGTTTTTGGCCCACCGCCGAGGACGATCCGGACGCTGCGCCCGAGATCGTCGAATACGCCCGTATATGGAACGCCCTCGACAAGGTGGTCTTTTCACGAACGCTGACATCGGTGGAGGGACGAGCCCGCCTCGCCGATTCAGACGTTGCCAGCGAAGTCGCAAGGATGAAGGCAGAACACGGCAAGGATATCAGTGTGGGTGGAGCGACAATAGCAAAGAGCTTCATCGAACTTGACCTCATCGACGAATACCGGGTCATCGTCTATCCGACTTTGTTAGGCGGGGGCAAGCCAATGTTCGCACCCCTCGCCCGCTGGGTAAATCTGACTCTCATCGAAAGCCGGAGCTTTACTTCAGGCGTCGTCTTACTCACCTATCGGCCAGCCAATAGAGAATAAGTGGAAGTATGGAGGAAGCCATTTTCCATGGCATCATAAAACAGTGCCTGACCCCCAGCATGCTAAAATATTAGCGCAGGGGGAAGGCGCCAGTATATACGATTTTTTCAGCTATATTTGTAGTTGTAGCGCTATTTTCGACTTGAAATTTATGTAGCTAGATAAAAACCCAATCGAATTCCGAATGGGATAGAAGCCCAGGTGATAAGAATGGAAATAAATAAATACATTCCAGGGAATTTGCTTTTGTAAAAAAAGCCCAGAGTTTTGCTCTGAGCTTTAGTCGTGATTCTCATTCAATTATATCCCTTGTTCATATTCTTTTTACGATTTCTAGGCCGCAAAAAAACATCAAATAGAAGATACAGCACAACAAAAATGATTGATTGCACAATATTTTCTGTAAGGTTCAAGGTATTGTGTTTATAGTAATCCCATAAAATAAACCCAATGCTACTAAATAGGAACAAAAATAAAGCTATTTTAAATAGTCTCATTTGTCTCACTCTTTCTTTTTTATACTGTTGCTAAGCAAGTAAAGAAATAAGTATAAATAGTAACTCCTACTCCCAACGGAGTGCCCCTTACTCCTGCTCTAACTAGTTTTTTACCTGCACTTAAATAGTCACCTTGCTGTAAATATTCAATTATATCAGTAAGAATAGCACCGGTTACCAGTTCTCCAAATCCATTTTTAATTTTATTCATTATGCAAGTGTCTAATGCTGTACTGTATGTTTGAATTGGGGCCTCGTTACTTAGAGATGTTGTGCTTTTTGTAAGCAATGGTTGTAACTGTTTTACTTCTTGCATATTACCATATTTTCCTTCTATCTTTTTTATGTCTATGGCCACTGGATCTCCAAGTTCATTTTTAACCGTTGCTTCTTCAAACAAAAACTCTAATACCTCCGCTATTTCTTTTGCCTCCTCATCGATGACATCATTCGATGAACGAGCATTAGCAACCGGAGCAATAGTAAGAAAAAACACCGTAAATACTAAAACTACTGACAATGACTTAAACAAAAAACTATTCGTGGTTTGCGCCATAAAACTCATAACCCTCCCCTTTATATTCATAATAAACGATAAAAGTAATTCCTTTATTTGTAAATGACAATACTAATAATTGGTAACATCGTATCACTCCTATGAACATAATCTACTAGTCTAGTATTAACATGTTCATACTATATAAAGTTGCCGCTATAAAAACAATGCCTGACCCCCAGCATGCTAAAGCATTAGCGTAATGGGGATCAGGCACATTAAAATGGACTATTTCAATAAATAGGTCCGTGTTTCATACGGCTTCAATGGAACAGAAGCTATGTCTTCATTTTCTTCCACATCGTAGTTGCTGATCAGCAGTTCTTTTGATTGGTATTGAATGTTTTCAGGCAAATCGAACTCCACCTTCTCACCAGAGAAATTGCTCATCACCAGCAGTTTTTCATCTCCAAGCGTACGGGTGTAGGCATAGATGTCCTTGTGATCACCCAAAATCAAATCATAATTACCATAAACGATGATGTCGTACTTTTTACGCAGCTGAATTAATTTTTGGTAATAGTAAAAAACAGACGTTGGGTTTTGCAGTTCCTGCTTTGCATTAATTTTTTTGAAGTTCGGGTTTACTGCAAGCCAAGGTTCGCCGTTAGTAAAACCTCCGTTCTCACTTGCATCCCACTGCATAGGGGTACGAGCATTGTCCCTGCCTTTACTGTAGATAGCTTCCATCAGTTCATCAGGGTCGGCACCTTGTTCTACTTGCTCGTGATACATGTTCAAGGTTTCGATGTCGCGGTATTCATCAATGCTTGCAAACTTCACGTTGGTCATTCCAAGCTCTTCGCCTTGATAAATATAGGGCGTCCCTTTCAGCATATGAAGGGTTGTCGCCAGCATTTTTGCAGACAATTCACGATACTCCTCTGAATCATTTCCAAACCGGGAAACTACCCTTGGCTGATCATGGTTATTCCAATACAAACTGTTCCAGCCATCTTCAGCAAGCTGGTTTTGCCATCTTGTGAAAATTTCCTTCAGTTCAACGAGAGACCATGGTTTCACATCCCATTTTCCACCTGGGCCAGAGTCCAGATCCACATGGTCAAAATTGAATACCATATTCAGTTCGTCGCGGTGTTCACCAGTGTATAGTGCTCCTTCCTCTGGCGTAACCCCAGGCATTTCCCCGACGGTCATCACATCATAACCAGATAGCACCTGCTCATTCATTTCCTTAAGATAATCATGGATTTTTGGCCCATTCATATAGTACTCCGCGCCACTGCCATACCTTTTGCCTTCTTCCACTTCTGCATCCGGATAGCTTTGATCTTTAGAGATGAAATTGATCACATCCATACGGAAGCCGTCAATACCACGATCCAGCCACCATCGCATCATATCGTAAACTTCGGCGCGTAAATCTGGATTTTCCCAGTTCAAATCCGGCTGCTTTTTGGAGAATAAATGCAAGTAATAATCCCCGGTAGCCTCATTATACTCCCAGGCAGAACCACTGAATGCCGCTTCCCAGTTGGTCGGTTCTTTGCCTTCTTTACCAGAACGCCAAATATAATAATCACGATACGGGCTGTCCTTCGATTGCTTCGCTTCCTGGAACCACTGATGTTCATCCGATGTATGATTGACAACCAGGTCCATAATCAGTTTCATGTCACGGTTGTGGACTTCGTCAAGCAAAGCCTCCAAATCTTCCATCGTACCGAACTCACCCAAGACTTTCTTGTAATCGCGAATATCATAACCATTATCGTCATTAGGAGAATCATAGACAGGAGAGAGCCAAATGACATCTACCCCTAACTCCTTCAGATAATCCAGTTTTTCGATGATTCCAGGAATGTCACCGACACCATCATCGTTGCTATCATTAAAACTTCTAGGATAAATTTGATAAACGACACTTTCTTTCCACCATTTTCGACTCATTTAAAAACAGTCTCCCTTCTTCTGAACGCATACAGTTACTTGAGTGATCCTTTCATCACACCGCTAATGATCCATTTTTGTGCAAAGATATACACCAAGACCATCGGTGCTAAGGCCATGAGATAGGATGAAAAGGCCAGGTTATAGTTCGTGCTGAATTGGGACTGGAAAATATACTGAACGAGCGGCAATGTCGCCAAATCATTATCGCTCAAAATAACCAGTGGCAGCATGAAGTCGTTCCATGCCCATAGAGTAGTCAGTATACCGACAGTTGCATTCATCGGAGTCAATAACGGGAAAATGACCCTCCAGAACACCTGCCAGCGACTTGCTCCATCAATGATCGCCGCTTCTTCCAGCTCTTTCGGAATAGATTTAATGTACCCGACATAAATGAAAACGTTGAACGCAAGTCCATAGACGACATAGAGAAGAATCAGACCTGTCAAGTTATCCATACCCCAACTGCTTGTCTGCTTGACTATTGGCAGCATGATAATTGGGAATGGAATAAACATGGCACTTACAAAATAGTAAAATAAAAATTTATAGAAACGCTTATGCATGTTTCTTGCTATGGCGTAAGCAACCAAAGAATTGGTCAGCAGGGTAAGCACAACTACCGAAGCTGTAATGATAAAGCTGTTGGTAAATGCCTGAAAAAAGTTAGTCAATTCTATAGCATCGATAAAGTTCTGCCATCTCCATTCTTCAGGCAAAGCAAGAAGATTACCGGCCAATTCCTGAGGTGTTTTCAGAGCAATGGTAACGGTCAAATATAATGGAAACAAAACCAATAACGATCCGATGATCAACAGTATGGTTACGGGCCAATTTGTCTTTTTTCCACCCATTATGCCTGCACCTCTCTTTTCTGAAGAATTCTGATTTGAACGACAGAGACAACAAGAATGATGATGAAGTAGATGACCGCATTAGCAGATTGATAGGCAAATTCTCCCCCTTCAAATCCCCCGCGATAAATCAATAAGGATATCGATTCCGTTGCCTGACCTGGACCGCCGCCTGTCAAAGCGATAATATGGTCAAATACCATCAAGAAATTTTTCATGGCCAGCACCATATTGATTGTGAAAAAAGGGGCAATTAATGGAAACGTGATTTTCCAGAACTTTTTCCAGGCTCCAGCCCCATCAATACTGGCTGCCTCATAGAGGTCGTCCTGGATAGTGACAAGACCGGCAAGGTAAAGAATCGTGTTAAATGCCACCGCCTGCCATACAGCTACAACCACTATCCCAATCCAGGCAAGATCCGGGTCACCGAGGATATTTTGGGATAATGCATTCAACCCAATACTCTCGGCAATATCCGGAATGAAATGGGTGAAAATGAAATTGAAAATATATCCGATAATCAAAATACTTAAGATATTAGGCAAGAAGTAAACAGCACGAAGTGTTTTTTGGAACTTGATTTTAGAGTTTAAACCAATCGCAACTAATAAGCTGAAGACATTTACGAGAATCGTAGATACGACGGCAAACTGGAAGGTAAATAGATAAGCGTGCCACGCTCGGTCATCCTGAAATACATTGAAATAGTTCTTAAACCCGACAAAATCCCAGTCCCCATAACCTCTCCAATCAGTAAAACTATAAAAGATTCCTTGCAAAGCAGGGTATGTATGGAAAACAAAGAATAAGATAAGGGCGGGAACAGTCATCCAAAAATAAGCACGATTATTAGATTTCATCGTCTTTTCTCCTTTCTAAGAAGTCTACAATTACGAAGAAAAAATGAGGGGAGGACACCAATATAGTGTCCCCGTCTCCCTTATCTGTTTTGAACTTTTTCCCATTCCTTGTCCATCTTCTGCAAAAATGCATCTTTATTTTTCTTGATCATGAATTCCTGAATCAGGTTACCTGCTTGCATACCGGATGGATAATAGTGGTCCGGGAAGCTCGTCAGCTGTCCGTTTTCAAAGTTGGATTTGATCCCATCAAATACTGGATCTTCCTGGTAAACACCTTCTAAAGCTGAGAATGCTTTTTGTTCATCAATATACTGTTGAGCACGCTCATCTTCCATCATGTACTTCAAGAAAGTCATGACGTCTTCATTCTCCGCTGCTTCTTCCGATGCCGTCAACAATACGTCTACTCCGGAAACAAGGTCATTTTGCTCTGGCTCATTGGTTACTGGCATCGCGAATACACCCAGGTTGATATCAGGATTTATTTCCTTAATTTCAGGAATAGCCCAGTTACCTTGCAAATAATAAAGACTTTCGCCGTTAGCAAATGCTTTGTTTCCGTCTCCATAAGCTACTCCATTGTTATTTTTGTGCCCGTAATCGAGCAGCGTCAAAATTTTGTCGGCTACTTCATCATAATCTTCCTGGAAAGAAGCTTCCCCTTCATTTTTCTTCTGAGCAAAATCTTCCCCGGCAACATTAGCTGCAACAGAGTTCCATGGAATCATGCCTGTCCACGAATCTTTGAGCGTGAAATAAATAGGAATGACATCCTGGGATTGGGCTTCTTCCAAGGTAGAAATAAATTCATCCCATGTCTTCGGCTCTTCAATACCCAGCTCGTCCATCAAATCTTTGTTATAAATGACAGCATTGGCGTTTGTAGCGTATGGGAGCCCGTGTAACCCATCTTCTTCTTCACCCACAAGGTCATTCACCATTTTCTTGTAGGCTGGCTGTATTTTATTCGCCATATCTGAATCAGAAAAGTCATGGAGTACCCCAGCGCGGGCAAGCTCTCCATATGTAGCATTTCCACCGATAGACATGATTTCCGGCATATCATTTTTAGTCATCCGGGTCTTGAGGACAGTTTCTGCTTCTGGTGGTGCGTTCAGTTCGATATCGATATCTGGATGCTCTTCTTCAAAGTCTTTGATGATTGCCTTATACGTATCTATGCTTTCTGACTTATTAGAGAAAACTTCAATAGAATCACTTGATCCTCCAGAACTGGAACTGCAACCTGCAATTGTTACCACACTCGCTACTGTCACCAAGGAAGTCATCAACACATTTTTTGGCTTTTTCAACATATTTTTCGTCCTTTCTCCCTCCAATTTACGTAAACGTTTACGTAAATGGGTAAAAAATTTAAGTGTATTTTTTTATATTTTTTTCACTGTTTCCCGTTCCATCAGGTCATGCCTTAAAACCCGGCTTTGAATGGTTCTTGAATCGTCCTCCAGCATTTGAAAGATCATTTCCGAGGCATTCGCTCCCATTTTTGAAAATGGTTGAGCTATCGTTGTAAGTGGCGGAATCATCATTTCGGCAATAGGCAGATCGTCATAACCAATAATCGAAATATCATCTGGTACTTTTTTGCCCATCTTATGCAGAGCAGACATAGCACCTATGGCGATATCATCACTTGCAGCGAAGATAGCTGTAACTTCAGGGATTTGTTCCAACAATTGGACAGCCCCTTCTTTTCCATCCACAAAAGAAAAACCGTCCTGATACGTAATATTTTTTTCTTCAAATGGTAGACCATTATGGAACAACGCTTCTTTATATCCTTCAACTCTCGGTCTACCTGCAATCATGTCCTGCTCATTCCCGCTGATCATGCCAATGTTCTTGTGACCATTTTCAATCAAGTGATTGACAGCTGTATAGGCAGCGTGACGGTCATCGACTTTCACATAAGGCACCTGATGCTTGTAAGATACAGTAGAAACCAGTACTAACGGGACCTCCATGCTTTTGATGGTTTCATAATATTCATCACTCAACGTTTCGCTGACGAAAATGACACCATCCACCCTTTTTTCATGAAGGAGCTTTAAATACTTGTTTGTCCGCATACCATCTGCAGCAGTATGGCATACAATTACGCTGGAATTATTCTCATGGGCTACACTCTCAATACCATGCAAAATCTCAGAAGATAGCATGCTGGAAACATCCGGAAACAGAACCCCGATCGTCTGTGTATTCCTGCTTTTCATGCTGCGCGCTACAGCATTAGGTTTATAGGATAACTCCTCGATCACTTGCTGTACCCGTAATCTTGTTTTTTCCGTATAACCTGGCTGATTGTTCAAAATTCTTGAAACTGTAGCTGTTGATACATTAGCTCTTTTGGCTACATCTTTAATCGTTACCATATCGTGTACCTCTCTTAATTCATGTAAACGTTTACGTTGAAATTATCATACCATCTGAAGAAAGCCCTTTCAATATCTTTTTTTGTTCTCCAGCTATTAGGTTATAGTATTTAGTGATCAGGCTCTAAAAGCAGTGCCCGAACCCCACCTTGCTATAGCATTAGTGTAATTGGGTAACACCCGTGATTGAAGTTAATTTTTATTCATTTATTGTTAAACTAAGAAAGGGAATAAGTTAAGTATTTTAAAAGGGAGAGAAAAAAATGGCACAATCATTAATCTTTGACATGGATGGAACACTATTTCAAACAGATAAGATACTGGAATTATCACTGGATGATGCTTTCAGCCGTTTACGATCATTAAATAAATGGGATAAAGAAACGCCGATTGATAAATACCGTGAAATTATGGGAGTTCCTTTACCAAAAGTATGGGAGGCTTTGTTACCAAATCATTCCTTAGAAGAAAGAGAACAAACAGATGCTTATTTTCTAGAAAGACTAATGGAAAATATAAGAAATGGGAAGGGTGCTTTATATCCTAACGTAAAAGAAGTCTTTAGTTATTTAAAAGAGAATGATTGTTCCATATACATAGCAAGCAATGGTTTAACGGAATATTTAAAAACGATTGTCAGTTATTATCATTTGGATGAATGGGTTACGGAAACATTTAGTATTCAACAAATTAAATCATTGAATAAATCGGAATTGGTCCAAAGTATTATAAAAAAATACGACATCACTAATGGAGCAGTAGTTGGAGACCGACTTTCAGATATAAATGCAGCCAAAGATAATGGTTTAGTTTCAATTGGATGCAACTTTGACTTTGCCCGAGAAGATGAACTTTCTAAAGCTGATATCGTAATTGACGATTTGACAGAGCTGCAAACCATATTACTTAAATTACACAAATAGCTATAAAAAATGATGCCTACCCCCAGCACGCTAAAGTATTAGCGCACTGGGGAAGGCACCAGTATATACATTTTTTTCAGCTATATTTGTAGTTGTAGCGCTATTTCGACTTGAAATTTATGTAGCTAGATAAAAACCCAATCGTATTCCGAATGGGATAGAAGCCCAGGTGATAAGAATGGAAATAAATAAATACATTCCAGGGGATTTGCTTTTGTAAACAAGTAATCCAAGTAAGAATCCTAAAGCCCATATAGGTAAAATCACAAAGAACTGAGGTGACACCCAAGTCTTGTCCGTATAGTTTTCTGCGATGGTACCCCCAGCAAAAAAGGTGGAAATAAGGATTGCTAGTATTCCACTCACAATCGTGTTAATTAGATAAATTGCCTTTATTTTCTTCATAATCCTCGTCCTTTCTACTCCATAACTCTCCTAACTTTGTTGCACATAACATCAAATATCACAGCGGTACCTCTATAAATGATGAACTACTATAGATGTACCTTTTCGCCACAAAAAGGAAATTTCCTCCATTAAATAATATAGACACACCATCAGAATAAGTGTGCCTAAACAAAATTGGATATATATAGTTATGTAATTTCTCATAATAAAAGCCCGGCATATTACCGGGCTTTTAACTGTCAACTGCCTATCAACGTTCTATTTTTACAAATTTCATAAATATGCTGCCAAGGCTTGATCTCCTCAAAAGCAGCACTTGCCGCCAAGACATCCTCATCCGCATACCTTCTTCCGATGATCTGCATCCCTATCGGCAAGTTGTCCTTCGACAAACCAGCGGGGATTGAAGCAGAAGGATGGCCTGTGAAGTTGGTAAAGTAAGTAAGGCACCAGCCAATCAAAGGATCCACCTCCACCCCGTTAATTTGTGAAGGACCAACCGTATTACCATCGTCCGCATTATCGACTGGAAGAGAAGCAAGCGTTGGCGTGACAATCAGGTCATAGTCCTGGAGCACTCCTTGAATCGCATCATAGATTTCCGTCCGCATATGCTGATCGCGGTTCATATCGAGCACATTCATCTGATACCCTCGCTCAATCCATTCCATATATTCAGGCGGCAGGTCTTGTCGATAATCGCTTAGAATATCCACTCCCTGCTTTTTGAAACTCTCAAATGTATCGATATTAATCGGCAAAATCAACCGGCACCATAAATCACTCAGTTCACGCTGGTCTCTCGTAATACCAAAACTGACCTCCTCCACATGTGCGCCCGCCTTTTCAAACAACGTCACCGCACTCCTGACGGTATCAGCAACTTCTTTTTCCACTGGGAAAACATCAAAGTCAGGACTGTAAGCGATTCGCATGCCTTTCAGCGGCTTCTTCAAGGAAGCGGTAAAATCAACCTCCTGATCGAGACTGTATGGATCTCTCGCATCATAACCAGCTAACGCGTTCAAGCCAATGGCCGCATCTTCCACATTCCGGGTCAGTGTCCCTTCGAACAGGAACGGATTAACACCGCCAAACGCATTCGGCCTCGATATAAAAGGAACCCTTCCCCACGAAGCCTTGTAGCCATACAATCCACACCAGGCAGCAGGAATACGAATCGATCCGCCGCCATCCGTGCCTTCCGCAATCGGAACGAGCCCGTCTGCAACTGCCGCTGCACTGCCACCAGATGATCCACCAGTATTTTTTGCTAGATTAAAAGGATTTCGTGACGGACCGAACAGATAATTATCACACGTCCCCCTGAATCCCATCACCGGACTGTTGGTCTTCCCTACCAGTACAGCACCTTCCGCTTCCATCCGTTCCGCATACGTACAGTAAAAATCAACAACATTATTCTTGAATGCCCGGATACCACCGAATGTGGATGGCCAGCCCGGCTTAAAATCAAACAGGTCCTTGATTGCAGTAGGAATCCCTGCCAGCGGGCCGACTTCTTCCCCGTCTAACAACTTCTTTTCTATAGCACTTGCCCGTTCCCTTGCCCCTTCAAAATCCGTAAATACAAACGCATTCAGGCTTTCATTTCGCTCCTCGATCCGTGCGATGAACATGTCCAGCATTTCCACTGGCGACAACTGTTTGTTTTTAAGTAAAGAAGATAATTCAGCAACCGACTTATACTGCAGTTCATTAGAAATTGCCATGCTTATTCCTCCTTTTTATTAAACCAGATTACTTTCGGACAGCTTTGGTTTTATCCCGTTCATCGGATTCGTCTTTTCAAAAGCATACGCCGCTCTCAGAACATCTTCTTCTTTAAACGCTTTGCCCATGATCTGCATACCCACCGGCAGTCCGTTACTCAACCCACAAGGGATGGACAAGGATGGCAATCCGGTCAGGTTACCAGGTAGTGTGAAGCGGATAATGTGATCGAGGAAGTTTACGATTTCCTCATTCAATGACAGCGTGTCTGCTCCAATATCAATTGGTGTAAAAGGAAGCGTCGGGGTAACCATGACATCCACTTGCTTCATTGTTTCAGCAAATTCCACATCGAGCTGTCTCCGAATCTGCTGGGCCTGCAAATAGTCGACGGCTGATGGAACCTCACCTGCCTCCAGCAGCAGTCTTACATCCTCCCCAAAGTCATGCGCCCGTTCTTTTAAGTTAGCGTGATGTATCGTGCTTGCTTCCGTCATAATCGTTATCAGCTCGGCAAACTCAGCATTTTTCAAGGATGGAATTTCTACATGAACGACACTCGCTCCCATATCTTCTAACTTCCGAATGCCTGCCCTTACCAGAGATTCCACCTCAGGATCGACGTTACGGAAGAAATAGTCCTCATTAATTCCGATCACCATGCCGCTTATGTCTTCATTCAAGTTCTTGGTGTAGGCAGCTGTCGGTACATCTACGGTGGTCGGGTCATTACGATCGAAGCCGGCGATTCCTTCTAATAAAATCGCTGCATCCGTCACCGTTTTCGTCATCGGACCGATATGATCAAGCGACCAGGCAAGCGGGAAACAGCCATACTTGCTCACCCGTCCATGGGTCGGCTTCAACCCGACAATTCCACAACTAGAAGCCGGAATACGAATCGATCCTCCCGTGTCTGTCCCTAGTGAGGCGATGGTCATATCAGCACTCACCGCAGCCCCCGAGCCACCGCTCGATCCGCCTGGTATTTTTTCTAGATTCCATGGGTTTCGGCACGGACCATAGTGCGGATTGGTCGTAGTCGCTCCCCAGGCATATTCATGCATATTCAACTTACCGGTAAACACCACCCCAGCTTCCTTCAGCTTCGATACAACGCTTGCATCATAATCCGGAATGAAGTCCTGATGGATTTTCGAGCCCATCGTTGCGACTTCACCTTCGAAGTAAAAAATATCTTTCAGCGCCATCGGTATGCCGTGCAGTTTACCGCGATAATTTCCGTTCAATATTTCCTTCTCATGTTCCATGGCCATAGCCAGTGCCTGGTCTTCGGTAATTGTAATGTAGGCGTTGACCTGCTCATTCAGATTCTTCGACCGCTCCAGTGTCGCTTTGGTAACCTCAACCGGAGAGACCTCTTTTTCCCGAATCAACCCACTCAACTCATCAATTGTCTTCGAAAACAATTGCTCCTTACTCATGGTCACGCCTCCTTAAAGGTCTGTGGTACAAGCCAATATCCGAGTCATTCAAATAACGGACATCCAACCCTCTCCTGAGTACATCGAGCCCTTCCATCTGTTGAGCAATCTTGCTGCAGTCTTCTTCTGAAACATTCAGATCTCTCGCTGAAAAATAGCTTTTCAACAAATCCTGCACAGCTATCACCCTTTGTATAAAATTTTTCAAAGACCATCTTTGGCACGACAACCAGCTACGGACACCCTCCTTTCTATGTATGGATCATCACGCGACTTGTCTTATAAACACAGTTATCAGATGTATTCTGCAAGATATGATTCATTTCCTTTGATGAAATATGGGAGGTTTTGTGGAAAGGTGTTGATCAAATTAAAAGAAATAGAAATTAAAAACAGACCGTTACTATAACGATCTGCCTCTTAAAATCTATTCAATTTTATGATTTACCTTCCATCAAACGCTCTACAAAACTCTTTAGAGTATGGACACCATACACACAGTCATTTAAACTCGTCCATTCGCCCGGATTATGGCTCAATCCATCCTTACTTCTTACAAATAACATTGCTGATGGAAATTTACTACCGATAATCATGGCATCATGTCCAGCCCCGCTTGGTATTTTAATCGGTTCCATATCAAACGCATCAAGAGAATCAGCTAATTTACCCTGCAACTCCTCTTGAATAGGGAGAGGCTTTATTTTTGCATTTATCGCTATTCCCAAATCAATATTTCTCTCTTCTGCAATCTTTTTCGCTTCTTGTGTAATTAAATCTAAAAGTTCATCTCGTGTAGATTCATAAATGTCACGAAGATCAACTACAAGCTTTACTTCCTGAGGAATAACATTGAACCCATTGGGTCTTACATTCAATTTTCCTACCGTTGCAACTGCTGTTTCACTTACTTGCTCTGGGAACTTCTCCACTGCCTGAATGAACATCGATGCTGCAATGAGAGGGTCTCTTCTATCATTCATAGGTGTATTACCGGCATGACGTGATTCCCCTGTGAAAGTGAATTCTACTAATGCAGGACCTGCAACACCACTTACAATTCCAACAGGCTGATTCTCTTGCTCTAATATTTTTCCTTGTTCGATATGTACTTCTACAAATGTATCAATATGTTTGTTGGTTTTACCGGCATTTAAATATTCCTCGATTGTGCTTCCATATTCGTGAAGCACTTCCTCAAAGGATTTACCGGAGACATCATGGAGCTTGTTCATCTCTTCTTTGGTTATTTGACCCATAAATGCCCGGCTTCCTGTTAGACTGCTTTTGAACCTGGATCCTTCCTCATCGGAAAAAATAGCAACTTCATAAGTTTTTTCAGGAATGTACCCTGTCTCCTTCCAGGATTCAGCTACTTCCAAAGCTGACAAAACACCTAACGGCCCATCGAAATGCCCTCCATTAGGTACACTATCCACGTGAGAACCGGAAACAATGGCCGGTCCGTCCTGCTTCCCTTCCATCCTGCCGAAGACATTGCCCGCTCCATCCGCTGTCACGTTTATCCCAATTTCCTTCATCCAACGGATAACCAGTTCTTTGGCCTGTTTTTCTTCCTTGGAGTACCCAGGTCTTGTAACACCACCATTATCATCAAGTCCAATTCTGGAAAGCTCATGCAGCCTGGAGGCGAGCCTCTCGCCATTAACTCCCGAGTGGCTGAGTTTATTATCGAACCCCGTCATCAACTCTTCATATAGATCTCTGCTCATAGTAAAACTTCTCCCCTTCCTGATATTAGAAAAACTTGGCTTATCGCCAAGCCCTTATGGTGAAAGCCTTAGTTTTTCTTATACTTTAATCCTTTAACAAAGTTAAACTTGTTTAAAGTACAATAAAACAACCTAGCAGTATAGTAGCTGCTAGGTTATACGATATTTAAATGATACCTTGAACACGTAAAATAATTTCTGCAATAATAGCGGAACCTACGAATGTACCAACAAATACAAAGACTGCAACGACGACACTTCTCCAGCCCAACTTTGTGAAGTCCGCCCAATTCTTCCCAATTGATAAGCCAGCATAGGCAAGTATAGGGGTAGCCAGAGCTAATATATTAATCTCAGTTGTCCATTGAACCACATATTCAGATCCAGGAAACCATGGAATGGAGATTAAGATTCCAATTAGCCCGATGTATCCTACAGCAGGAATGTTCCACGGTACCACCTTTTCCAGCAATAGCCCTAAAACACTGATTAAGATTAATACAATCATACCTGGAACGGCAGCCAGCGGCATCACATCATATCCTACCCAGTTACCGATAATAGCGGATAAACCGAACACGGATAAAATCAGAAACCATTCAATTAACTTTTTTGACATCATTCGCTCCCCCTTCATTACCAGCTTCTTTTCTCTCTTTTCGTCTGATCATCATGGCATAAAGTTTCTCTGTTAACGGCAGGCCAATAAAGATACTGACATACAAGCCGGTTGAAAGTGAAATTAAATTACTAGCACCAGCGAATGCAACAATTTGGCTTTCCAATGCCGGAAACGCAGCAACTAATGATCCACTCGCGGCTGCCATCATACTTCCACTTCCAACCCCGGAAGCCATGGCAAAAGAAAGTGGGTTAAGCGGTGTAACAGTAGCTAAAAATCCGGAAATCAATCCCAGAAAGACGGCACCAAACACAGTACCAAAAATGTAAATAGCCATAACGCCCCTTCCCTCAGGGGAATCAAAGCCGAACTTATTCATAATTAAACCGACATTAGGCTCACGGGCAACGGAGTGTGTCATCCCGATACTTTCTCGCTTAAATCCAAGCAAAACAGCAATCGGAAGTGCAAATAAAATCGTTCCCAAGTTTCCTAACTCCTGGAGTAACAACGCTGGACCGGCTGCGATCAATGCCTCAATTTGTGGTCCGATTGTCACCCCAATTTTTGCAATCAACAGTGTAACACCTAAAATGATCAGCGGCTCTGCATTCTTCGCCTGTTTCGTTTTTATTAAAGGAGTAAAGTAAAGCCCAAGTCCAAGAAAAAATGCATAGAGCATCGGAAGTAAGAGTACAACTCCGCTCCCTACACTGAAGCTGAACTGACCGATTGCTTCTGTGATACCTACTAACAAGAGTGCTACTGCATGGAGTCGCCAATCCTTCAATATCTCCGTATGTTCATTCTTCATGTCGTCCCCCCTAGGTTATTATTTTGCTGCCTGAATCACATATAGCTGAAGAATCAAGATTACCCTTTCCGTCCTTTAGTGCTTCTTGATACATGCCAGAAACCATCTGCCCCAGTGGCGAATCTGCTTGGTAATAGTCAGCTGTTTCGGTATATAAATGAATGTCTTTACTCATATGTGCCAAGCTGAAAAGAACGTTCTCATATTCATTCTTAAGAATGTTGTCACCAAAGACATCCAATACCCGATTATGAGCCGAACCGCTTTGTAAAACCTCTGCCAGCTGCCCCCGTGAAAGACCAGCCTTTTCACCAACTGTCATAGCCTCACCAAGACCGGCTTTAATGACGGCAACAAGCATATTATGACAAAGCTTGGCTACCTGCCCGGAACCGGAAGGCCCAAGCAGAAAAATATTTTCACCAATACTATCGAGCACCGGACGAAAAGCTGATACGTGCACTTCATCGCCACCAACCATGATGGTAAGCTTCCCTTCATCGGCACCTTTTGGTCCCCCGCTGAGCGGGCAATCATAAAAATGAACCTGCTGTCCTTTCGCACTTTCATACAAGTTCTGTGCCGTTTTGGGGTCAATCGTACTCATGTCGAGAACAAAGCTCCCAGGCTTCAAGGCTGCGAAAACCCCTTCCGCTCCCAGCATGACGTTGTTCACAATCTCTGGACCAGGTAAAGAAGTAATGACCAGCTCTGCCTGCTGTGCCGCCTGGTAAGAAGAAGCATTCGGAATGGCCCCCAGTTCCTCACAATACCGAACGGCCGCTTCACTCGCATCATATATATACACCCTGTAACCACTCTTCACGAGATTTTTAACAATTCCCCTGCCCATTGCGCCGCAGCCAATAACAGCGATAATTTCCATGTATAACCCATCCTTCTCCGACATTTTATGGTTTGATATAGGCCGTCTTGGTATCCAGCCAGAAATCCAGTGCGGTACTGCCCTGTTCGCGCGGACCAATACTGGAATTCTTTTTCCCGCCAAACGGAAGCTGGTTCTCATAGTGATTGGAAGGAACATTGACGTGGGTAACACCCGTTTCTATATTCCGGACAAAATGGAACGCTTTCTCTAAATTTTTCGTAAATATAGCAGAAGACAAGCCGAATTCACTATGGTTGGCAAGCTCAATTGCCTCCTCATAGTTATCTACTTCCATTACCGCGACCACTGGCCCGAATATTTCCTCCTGGGCAATTGTGAAATCTTTCGTAACTTTACTGAAAACAGTCGGAGCTACAAAATACCCATTCGCTTTATCCCCCTCAGTTAACTGCTTTCCACCATATTCAAGCACAGCACCTTCCGAAAGAGCACTATCCACATAATGCAGGTATGTGTTCAGCTGATGCTTATTCGCTACAGCACCATTAATAAAGCCTTCCTGTATACCATTACCGACGGTCACCTGCTTCGCTCTTTCAACGAGCAGTTCGGTCACTTCCTTGGAAATAGATCGTGGAACAATGACCCTGCTTGTACCGGTACAGCTTTGACCATTGTTATAAAAACCGCTAATGACTATGCCTTGAACGGCTTCTTCTAAATCGGCATCCTCTAGGATAATGGTTGCATTCTTACCGCCCATTTCCGCTTGCATTTTCCCTCCATGGGAGGTAACCAGTTTGCCTAGGCTGATTCCAACGTCAGAAGAGCCTGTAAAAGACAGGGCTTTAATTTCCGGATTATTACCAAGCTCCTCTCCTACTACCGAACCGGGACCAGTAATCATATTGAGAACACCCTTTGGCATCCCTGCCTTCTCAAACAACTCGACCACCTTGACAGCTACTAGTGAGGTGTCGCTTGCTGCTTTATAAATGATGGTATTGCCAGCCAGCATCGAAGGAGCAATTTTATAGATAGCGATTCCTAACGGGAAGTTGAACGGGGTAACGACAGCCACTACGCCCAGCGGCTCCTGTATCGTACAAGTGAAAGTTTTTGGGTCGATGGCAGGTACTGTCTCACCCGATAATCGATTAGCCTCTCCGCTAAAATGCTTGAGAGCCTGGACGGTAGCATCTACTTCTTTACGGGCAGCTTCAATCGTCTTGCCAACTTCTTTTGTAATGATTTCCGCCAGCACCTCTTTTTCCTGCTGGATTAAATAAATTAACTTAAATAGAATATCTCCGCGACTGATCGGTGACGTCTTTTTCCATTTTGGAAAAGCTTCCTTTGCATGTTGTACCGCTTGCTGGACGTCCACGGAACCCGACTTCTGGAAATAACCCAGGACCTCTTCTGTATCGGCAGGATTCGTGCTTGGATAGACCTCGCCGGATACGGAAGCAACCCACTCTCCACCTATATAGTTATAATAGGTAGGAATCTCATCTGGACTAGCTTTCTTTTTAGGCACATTGGTATACGGAACTTCGGCAGGCATCGAATCTCTCCTTACATAGTAATTTGAGATTAATTATAATATTTAGAAAATTCATTGTACATGTTACTACTCACAAAAAATCACTGGATAAAATGTGACAGGTCACAATCAGCACTTGAGATAATAATAGATTTGGAAAGCAAGTACCATATTGATCCAGTCTTCATTCTTATTGAGATCAATACCTAAATTACTTTCCACTTTTCTTAGCCGATAGGTGAGTGTGTTGGGATGAATGTGAAGCAGTTCCGCCGTCTTTTTGTGACTTTTATTTTCCGTAATGAAAGTTTGTAAGGTTTCGCGGTACTCCTTTTCCATCTTAAACAAGGCCCCGAGTTTATCGGAAACGAATTTATCCAGCAGGTTTTGGTCCGTATTCAGCCAGAGTCTCTCTGCCCCAAGCTCTGAATAAGTGACATAAGTTTTTCCTTTCAACTTTTTGCAATAGGCTGCCGCTTCCGTCGCTTCCCGGTAGGATTGACTTAATTCCTGGATAGAGACTTCTCTGCCTATCCCAATTGCTATGGAGTGATTGATCTGGATAGCTCCACGGAGCTCCTCTGCAAGGGTCTCCAATCGTTTAATCTCTCCCGCCATTAATACGACCATCTGATCCGCCTTCGTAAAGATTACCTGTGTTTTACAAAAGCGGGAAACGATCTGTTTTAATGATCGTACCAGCTTTTCTTTCTGTAACATGGTATGAGATTCCCAAATAGGAGCGGACTTACTATCAATAATCATGCAAATGACCCTGCTATCTTCATCCAGACTGAATTTCCTTAGTGCTCCACGTTTCATCCGTGAGCCATTCAATAAATCATGAAACTGTTCTTCAATTTCATGCAACTCTTTCTCAAACAGGGTATTTCTCTTTACAATCTCCAATGACAAGGCTGTAGCGGCATGCTCTAAAGCAGCTTTATCAATAGTAGACAAGCTCTCGATTGGTTTCTGAAGAGTAAAGTATCCATATAACTCATTGGCATTTATAATCGGGAACGTAAAGCCAGCATCAGGTTGATCCTCTGAATATTCAACTGGCGTCTGCAGGATATTACTAATGGTCTCCAATATAAAGGAAGCACCTCGCCCCTCCAATAAGATTTTTGTAAACCTATGATGAATCTCCAGGGAATAGCTTAGTTCCTCATTCTTCCGTTTCACTTCCTGGTACAATTTAGAATTCATAATCGCTATAGCAGCCTGATCAGCTACCACCTCAAGCAACTGATATTCTTCCTCGGTAAATTGAACATCCTTATCAAAATTATCCACTACAAGAACACCTATGCAATCTTCGTTATAAAGCAAGGGGATAACAATCCCGCTTTTTATTTCACGGTGAAATACCCCCTTCAAAAAATGCGAATAATTCTCCTCAGACATCGTTTCCATATACTCCCGAAATTCATCCCCCTGAACGACCACACCTTCTTTGGAAAGAAAAACTTGGCCTGTCAGAGATTCTCCAGGCTTGAATTTGACCTGTTTCATATGTTCTTCATCTACCCCAACGCCATGAGAAAAGTGAAGCAGCCCGTCTTCCCTCAACGTGTATAAGATAGTAGTATCCGCATTATTGATTAAACGGAAGGCATCCTGGACCAATTGCGGGAGAATCACTTCCAAATTAAGCGATTGTGTCAGACTTCGGTTTATCTCAAATAGCCGAGCCATTTTATCAGGCATGGGTTTCATTTTGCATCATCCCTCACTAGTTCATAAGCTCTATAAAAAAACAGTAGGTATTAACTATAACACTATAGGATTCAGTGAGAGATTTACATGTAAATTATTGGAACAAGAAAAGGCCTGGCAGCTCACTAAGACTTCAACAACTCTTTTATTTAATTACTCTTCGTTAAATAAGAGGTATATCTTCACCTGTCTTTAATTGCATGTGGACTGGTATATAATTCTTCAACTTAAAAATGTCAGAATTATTATTGTATTGTGAAATAAAGTGTGTTAGTTTAATAAAAATGAAGTTTACGCTTCATTAACATTATATATAAAGTTTTAACTTCATTAGTTGAAGGTGAATGAATATGATACTTACAAAAACCATAGAAAAAGAGTTTCATAACCTCTCTAAGGGGCAGCAGAAAGCTGCT
Source organism: Thalassobacillus sp. B23F22_16 (assembly GCF_043496955.1). Lineage (NCBI taxonomy): Bacteria > Bacillati > Bacillota > Bacilli > Caryophanales > Bacillaceae > Thalassobacillus > Thalassobacillus sp. B23F22_16. The sequence goes on from NZ_JBIEKD010000001.1 coordinate 275,080, forward strand.
ATTTACCTGCTGGATCATCCAGAGGATTTTGCAGTAAAGTCTGCAGGGGAAATCGGTAACCGAATCGGGATAAGTGAAACGACGGTGATTCGCTTTTGCTATTCTATACATCTTTCTGGCTATTCGGAGCTCCAGAAGTTGGTTCGTGATCAGTTGCTGCAAGGTTATAGTACACTCGATCGATATTTCACGAACAAAGTGGAATTAGCCGAACAGCCTCATTTTTTTGCAAGTGTGATGGAGAAGGATTGCCATCTAATCCACGAGACTGCTCAAACTATAGCTGAAGAAGATTTTGAACAAATGGTTGACCGTTTAATAGAATCAAAGAATATTTATGTATCAGGGTTACGGTCTTCTTTTTCTGCAGCAAGCTGGCTCGCTTTCACACTCGGAGTTGTACGAGGCAACACAAGGCTGATTCGCCCAGATACGGATGATTTGCTGCTTACCATCAGTGAAATGGAAGTCGGTTCGACGTTTATAGCCATTTCGTTTGACCGTTATATGAAAGATACGGTGAAGCTTGCAGAAATGGCGAAAAAACAAGGAGCTTTCGTAATCGGGATAACGGATTCCAATATCGCCCCTATTAAAGAACACGCAGATTTAGTATTTAAAATCTTTTCATCGGAAAAAAAATCGACGATTGACGCAGCGCCAGCTCTCTTTTCATTTTTAAATGCTGTGCTTGCCGGTGTTTCCATGAAGGATCGTGACAGATTCCGACGTCGGAAGGAACAATACGAGCAATTGGATAGCAACCATTTTTTTATTCAGCCAGGAGGAAAGTTGGAATGAAACAGCACATAGAAGAATTGAAACCCACGATAGATAAGGTTTTTAACCATTTGCATAAAAATCCAGAAGTCAGCTGGAAGGAATATGAAACGACGGAGTATTTGCGGACATTTCTCCAATCCAAAGGGTTTGATGTACAAGGGTTTGACGACTGTCCCGGTCTTGTTGCGGAAGTTGGAGAAGGAAGTCCTTGCTTAGCATTGAGAACTGATATGGACGCCCTCTGGCAGGAGGTGGACGGAAAGTTTCAGGCCAATCATTCTTGTGGTCATGATGCTCATATGAGCATGGGGCTGGGAGCAATACTTGTACTTCAAAAAGCAGGCTTCCCTTCAAAGGGGAAGCTGAAATTCATTTTTCAACCGGCTGAGGAAAAAGGGACAGGCGCTTTAAAAATGATTGAAAAGGGTGTACTGGATGATGTGGATTACTTATATGGTGTCCATCTTCGTCCAATCCAGGAAATCAGGGATGGAGAGGCGTCTCCAGCCATTTGTCATGGTGCCGCCCGATTTTTGACTGGTGAAATTCTTGGAGAAGACGCGCATGGAGCACGTCCACATCTAGGGCAGAACGCTATTGAGATTGGTGCATCCCTTGTGAATGAAATAAAAAGCATTCATTTGGATCCAATGGTACCGTATACAGCAAAAATGACAAAGTTCCATGCAGGAAGTGACTCCGGGAACATCATACCAGGCAAGGCTTCCTTCAGTCTGGATTTGCGGGCTCAATCGAATGAAGTGATTTCCGCCTTGGCTGAGAAAATTGAAGTTATTACCGAATCCGTATCCAACATATATGGTGTAAAGATTCCGTTAGAAACAAAAGTAAATGTGGCGGCAGCTGAGGTAGACGACGAAGCCAGGCGGTTTATGGAACAAGCTATTGTAGATGTGCTTGGTGAAAGCCAAACAAAGGAGCCGATCATCACCTCAGGCGGAGAAGATTTTCATTTTTACACGCTTAAAAAACCCAACATTAAGGCGACGATGCTCGGATTGGGCTGTGATTTGCAGCCGGGACTTCATCATCCAGATATGACGTTCAATCAGGAAGCTATTTATTCAGGGGTTGAGATATTAGCCAGGACATTATTGCATACATTGGGGGAACACAAAAATGGAATTAACGTGGAATAATTCCTTTGATCTGCGGGTGCTTAAGACAGCATCTGATATGAATCTTGTACAAAAGCTGGAGCATAAAATCTGGAACATGGACCCTGTTCCAGTTCATCAGACCATTACAGCAACTCAGAATGGAGGACTGCTGCTGGGAGCATTTTTTGAAGAGGAACTTATAGGTTTCAGTTACGGTTTTTCGGGGTTTTACAAAGGCAAAAGCTATCTTTGCTCCCACATGCTTGGTATACATCCCGCACACCAGGGAAAAGGCTTAGGTGCAATTCTTAAACAGAAGCAGAAAGAGATGGCTGCCGATATGGGCTATGACTTAATTACATGGACATTCGATCCCCTGGAAAGCAGGAATGCTTATCTCAACCTTTCTAAGCTCAATGCCATCTGCTCCACTTATGTCGAGAATTGTTATGGAGAGATGGATGACAGCTTGAATTCAGGCCTCCCGACCGATCGTTTGAAGGTCGAGTGGTGGATTAATAGTTCCCATGTAAAGGAACCATTGCTGGTGGAAACTGATTCTGCAGTACATCCGTATGAATGGGATGTAACGGATGATGACTTTCCGGTGCTATTGAATACCGAATGGGAAGCGACCAAAGAACCTGTACTTGTCCCGGTTCCTGCGAACTTCCAGGCAATAAAAAGTCGTGATTATAAGCTTGCGAGTGATTGGCGTTTTAAAACGAGAAAAATTTTCACCCATTTATTTGCCAAGGGTTACACGATGGCAAGTGTCATTAAAGGAAAAGAAGAGCACGTACATTACTATGTACTGGTTCAAAGAAACGAACTGCAGCTTAACTAACATGAAAAGGCGGGAAGATAAATGAAAGTGACAGAAGTCGTATTACGACATATGAAAATGAGGATGAAAGCCCCTTTTACCACCAGCTTCGGAACCTTTCGGGATAAAGAATTTCTTCTATTAGAAGCGAAGGATGAATATGGACGAAGTGGATGGGGAGAGTCTGTAGCCTTCCATTCCCCTTGGTACAATGAAGAAACGTTGAAAACGAATTGGCATATGCTAGAAGATTTTATTATTCCAGATCTATTACACAAGGAGATTAGCCACCCGTATGAAGTGACCGAAACACTTTCTTATATAAAGAAAAATAATATGGCGAAATCAGCCTTTGAAGGGGCTTTTTGGGATTTATATGCGAAGCAGGAAGGTATTCCCTTAGCTAAAGCTTTAGGCGGAACAGCCAAAGAAATTGAAGTCGGTATCAGCATCGGTATTCAAGACACTGTCGAAGATTTACTCAAGCTAATAGATGAACATGTAAATGAAAGTTATAAACGGATAAAAGTAAAGATCAAGCCAGGTTGGGATGTTGAAGTGATGAGAGAAGTACGCAAACACTTCCCCGATATCCAGCTGATGGCAGATGCCAATTCTGCTTATACTCTGGAAGATACTCAGCTATTAAAGCAGTTGGATGAGTTCGATTTAATGATGATTGAACAACCGCTTGCATCAGACGATATAATCGACCATGCCACTCTTCAAAGAGAACTCAAAACGCCGGTATGTCTGGATGAGAGCATCCATTCCTATGAAGATGCCAGAAAAGCAATTGACCTTGGAAGCTGCAAAATCATCAACATTAAAATCGGACGTGTTGGCGGATTAACCGAATCCAAGAAAATTCATGATCTTTGTCTGGAACGCGAGATTCCGGTATGGTGCGGAGGTATGCTTGAATCAGGAATTGGACGGGCACACAATATTGCCTTAACGGCCCTTTCAAACTTTGTGATGCCCGGAGATACGGCTGCTTCATCACGATACTGGGAGAAGGACTTGATTGAACCAGAAGTGACAGTGGATAATGGAATGATTTCTATACCAGAAGAGCCAGGAATCGGATATGAACCATGCCTGGAAACGATTAAAGATTATACGGTTTTTGAAAAGACCTATTCCTAAGAAAGAGAGAGGCTCTCTTTCTTTACAACCAAAATTGTCGAAAAATTCTAATATCTGAAAAGAGGAAAAAAAATGAAAAAGAGTATTCAAATCGCCGGTGCCTTAATAGGTGTAATCGTTGGGGCTGGGTTTGCTTCAGGACAAGAAATTTTGCAATTTTTTACGAGCTTCGGATGGATGGGCATCATGGGAGTAATTGTGGCGACCTTTTTGTTTGCATTTCTCGGTATGAATTTAACGCAACTTGGTAGCCGGTTGCAGACCGATTCCCATAAAGATGTCATCTATCATATTTGTGGGAAATACCTTGGATTGGCGGTCGATTTCGTCATTACTTTCTTCCTTTTCGGGGTTGCTGTCGTCATGATGGCGGGATCCGGATCTATTTTTGAAGAACAGTTCGGCATTCCAAGTATCGCAGGGAACATCATTATGGCAATATTGGCAATCCTGACAGTTTGTCTAAATGTCCAAAAGGTTATTTCCATCATTAGTCTTGTTACTCCGTTTTTGCTTTTGATGATTATTATTATTGGCGGCTATGCAGTGGGCACAATGGATATTAACTTTGCAGAAGTTCAGCAATTGGCAGAGGAACAGACACCAGCTGCGTCTAATTGGTTGATGGGTGCACTCTTATATGTATCTTATAATGTTGCAGCTGGTGCAGCGATGATGACGGTGATGGGCGGTACAACGAAAGATGAAAAGCAAGCTGGCTTGGGAGGTATCCTAGGTGGCGTAGGATTAGGTGTACTAATTATTCTTATCAATGTAGGCATGCTGGTTAAAATGGATGTTGTCGGCGGGTCGGATATGCCTATCCTTGCGTTAGCAAACGAAATTCATCCAGGATTTGGCTTATTGATGTTTGTGGCTCTGCTGGGAATGATTTTTAATACCACGGTTGGCATGCTTTATGCTTTCACGGCACGCGTAGTGAAAAGAGAAAATCCAAACTTCAACCTTTTCGTCATTCTTTTCGGAGCAGCTGCTTTTGGGGCCAGCTTTGTTGGTTTCATCACATTGGTCGGAACCGTTTATCCATTGATGGGTTATCTCGGCTTTATATTGATTGCTGCTATTATTTATACATGGTTAGCAGGAAAATGGAAGTCAGGAAGATTGAATATAGGGGTTTATACAGAACAATAAAAAAGTAAGTAGTGAAAATGAGGAGCTGTTACTGGTTGTTTTAACTGGGAACAGCTCCTTTTTATCCTCTAACCTCATGCATAAACATAGGGAATTTTCCTCCATTCAATAAAAATGACACACCTCTAGAACAGGTGTGCCTTAACAATATTGGTTATATATAATTATTCTCCAGAGTAATACTCTCTAACTTCTTTAAGAAACCACTCGTAAACCTCAAGAAATTCTTCTGTTCTCCCCGGTTCCTTTAAAAGAGACATAGGTACTTTTGGATACTTGGTAATAGCTTCTGCAGGAATCTCATCCTCTAATAAAGAGTTAATTCGATTAAGTAATTCCAATCGCTTTTCTTCCTTATCAAATGGAGGCCTGCTTTGATAGGTGTGAAAATAAAGTTCAACATATCCTTTAGTTCTTACAGCAAATAATAGATATTCCCTATTATGCTCATACATGGGGACAAAGGAGCCTTCGTTTCTTCCTTGCCCCCACCATATCCAGTCGCACATGTGCTCAGACCAATCATATATCTGCCTGGCTACCCGTACTTCATCCTTATCTATATTGCTATCTATTTCTTTAAAGAATGAATTGTAGTCCCACCGTTTACCTGGTTTACTTCGGTTCTTCTTGCCTGCTGCTTCTGCTGTTTGACCAATGACACGAGGCACAAGCGTTTTTAAGTTGTTCCCAACGAACTGTTTAATTTCAACTGCTAGTACTTCGGACATTTGCTCATTTAGAAACTCGACAATGCGTTTAAGCTCTGATGGTACCTCATCAGCAAGGAAGACCATTCGGATTTCCCCCATTTTAAGGTTAGTTTCTACTAAATCCCAAAACTCCTCCTGATCTTTTCCGTCCGTATGCGAGGCTATTTCGCTTTCTGAACGCACCCCTAATTCATCGCATCTATTTTCAAATTTATTTCGGATGATTTCGATTGGCCAGTAGACAGTTGCATTTGCCGCATACTCTAACAACTGCCCAACTACCTCTCTGCGAATGCGCGTATCACTGCTTCTTTTTACTTCAACCAGTGTAGGAATACCATCCTGGTCAATAAATAAATGATCAACTGACCATCTATTGGATCCTTCTTCTTCGGAAGCAATAGCCATTTCTCGTGAAACAAGCAACCATTTTCTTGGTGATTCTTTATCCATCTGATCACCCGCTAATAGGTTAGGATATTTAGCGATCAGGCCTTGTAAAAGTTCTTCGGAATCATAGGCCTGGGCATTCATTTCAACTAGCTCACCATTGTCTTGCAAAAGATAGATGCCTTCGCTCATATATATTCACCTCAGTAATTTTTGCATTAATTCAACTTAAGCATCAAAAGTGATTTGAGGGAAAGATCAACTTTTCGCTTAAATAGTTATAAATCTTATTCCACAAAAGAGAGGAAGGATTAAACTACTTCCTTCCTCTACCTCTAAAAAAACTTAAACACTATCACTCATTTTCCTTGTTTAAATAATACCTGACCAGTCTGGTAGAACTGGCTCCACTAGGAGTATCATGTAAAATCTCATACGTGAAAGCGCCTATCGACGTCATCGCATTACAAACAGATGGCATACGATTCTTAAGCTCTAACATACGGTGGAGATCTCCTGACTTTAAATCCACGTACGTCTGCCCTTCTTCTTTCGCCTGTTTTAAGTAATCAACCAGATAGTTGCGAATCCTGTCCGTTTCCCCAGCAGTCCTTTGTAACTTTTCTACTTCTGGTTCATGTTTAGCTTCCGCATAAGATTCAGCAAAAGCTTTTAATTGATCCATTTTTTCCGGCTCGGTACTGGTATTTTCCAGCATCAGACCGACTTGGAAGAAGTACATATCTATCAATTTCATCGGGGTGTATACTGTTCCATCTACGCTATATCTGCGCTGGCATTCTTCAAAAGCTTCTTTGTTAGCTGTATAAAAGTCAACTACTTCCCCCAAGGAATGTTCAAAGTTGTCCTTGATACCATGCAGCTTTAACCCCCGCTTGAAATACCGATCATAGGCTGGAACGTTGCCATAAACACCCAGTAGTATCTTTGAAGTCAGGGTATCAGATAAACGGACATATGGCTCCTCTTCACTGGTTTGCGCTATGTAAGTCTCGTATGCATAACGAGTATCTTCAATCAATTCATTTATACCTTCCAAATATGAATCGTCTAAATTCAGTTTATATTCTAAGTTAAAATATTTATGATACTTTCTCTTAGAAACAACTTGTTTTAGAAAGTGTTCATGTACTAGGTAATCCTTTTGAAGGAGAATGGAGCCTCCCCGCAACATCCCCCAGCTGGCCAGGTAAAATGCCAGGTGAAGACTCCCTTTATCCAAGGTCCCATCCTCATTCAGGGAACGATGATTATCATGAAAATATGTATAACAGTGTTCCCAGGACTTATATCGATGGTGCTTATCCTTTTTCGTTTTGTTATGGTAGGTAAAAACTATTTCATTGATTATATTCATTTAACTCCCCCGCTATATTTTCATAATGTATGTATACCTTATAACTACACGTTTCGACATAATAAGGAAAATTCCTCCATAATACAATGAAGTTTAAACTTACCTTTTTTTAAAACTAAAAAGCCTTAGTTCATTGTATTTGAACTAAGGCTGGCTCAACATTTTATGTTATAGAAAATAGTCCTCAATAATCTTTTTCATTTTGTCCTTATTCTCAGCAAATTGCCGATGACGATGGCCATTTCCACCAGAAGGATGAGGAAAGCCTTCCTGAATCGTCCCAGCTTTCATATAGTTCTCCTCCTGCAGAAACTGGAGAGCTTTGGTGACATTTACACCTAAAGGGATAATCAAAGGGTTATCCATCTTTTCTATTTCCTGCGGAAAATTAGCAATCAAGTATCTTTGGAGCAGCTCGTTTTTCAATAGATTAGGAGTCGACCCGCTATAATTCTTTCCTTTGTAAAACACAGGATAGGTAAGTACTGATGTCGTATGGACAAGGTCACTAGCAGAACTAAAAAGTTCACTAGACGAAGACAGTCCCAATTGCTCAGCCAACCCTAACTCGTCCAGCATCGTAATCAAGTTTTTCCGCATAGGTCCTTCGAAGCTTGAATTCTTCTTCACTTCACTCAGGACTTCATTATCTTCTATGTATTGATCTTTCAAATTCCAAACCGTAGAAAAAGATTTCTTCATTTGGTGAAGGCCGGGAGTAATTCCGACAATCACTACTTTCGCATCCTCATTCACATGTTCAAATGGTGCGTAGTAGATTTCCAGGTTTTTCGCCTGATCTTGATCAAGCAGAAAAGTCTCACTGGTCAACATTTCATCTGAATCCGGCGAAGATAAGGAATCTATGTGGTGTTTGTATGTAGCGAACTTTGAATAATTTGCTATAGCCAAAAGCTTCTCCTCCAATAAAAAAATAAGAGGAAGGATTAAACTACAATCCTTCCTTCTTTCTCTTGTACTTCCATTGCTTCATTAATAAACGGCTGAATGCAGACAAGAGCATTCAAACAATCCAGCTTCTCAAAAGGAATATAAACTTCATGACGTTTCAAAAGGTGACTTCGGCAGCTTACGATATCAAAATCCAGTACCTCCTGGACCTCCCGTTGCTTTTCAATGCCAATTCGTGAGTCCGGGTTGCCTGGATTCATATGTAAAATAAGTGACTGATACCCCTTCCCACCATGCAGCGTAGCGAACTGAAATGTTTGCCTGCTTAAACGGTAACCAATGGTCGGCCCCTTGGCGCTATCATCATATTCCACGCCGTCCATTTTAATCAGCGCACGATGAAGGTGTTCAGCAATGATACTATTTTCGAATTCTTTGAGTTTACAAGTCACGCTTTTGCCTCCTTTGAAAAATGAACCTATGTTCATCTTTCCATACTTCGACAAAAAGAGCAAGACTCCATTTTTCCCTGCAAATCCCGATTTATTACTCCTATAGTCCCAATAGAATAGAGAAAAAGGCTGCATCCTAAGTACAGACTTTAGGAGGCAGCCTCTTTCGCTTACATAATTTCCTCGTTCTCTTCATCATAATAGTTCAATACCGCATCGACATAATAAATGTCACCGTAACAAGCTTCATACTGCAGCGCCTCTTCGCGAATACAGCTATAGATACCGGTATGTTCTAACTCTTCGTACTTCTTCGCAGAGAATTCGATCGCTAACGCTTCCGTGTATTCCCCGCCATTATTCCTGACATAATCGATAAATCCAGCTCCGAAATTATACGATTGTAAAGCTAATTTAACGTTATAATCAGCTTTCTCCAGGGTGAGAGCAAAGTAGGAAACTCCTTGTTCAATCGATTTTTCCGGATCATCAATACAACCAACAGAACCACAATACGATTCGGAAGCTTGCATGGGATCATTCCCTCTTCCACCCGATTCTTGCATCATCAAGGCAAGAATAATAGGTACATAATCTTCTATTCCCTCTTCTTTTGCGTATTTCTCCACTTTATCTTCATACTGCAACACTTGCTTTGATAGATTTCCTCTATTTTCATTAGTAAGGTTGCTTACATTGATATCAATAGGGTTGTTTGCAAATAGCTGAATGGCGCCGATGACAATCAGCAACGGGAGAACATTTTTGAAGAAAACTTTTCTCAACGCTTTTTTGAACTTCCTGTTAGTTTTGCTTCCAGCCATGTCTTCTTCTCCCTCTCGCAGAATATCTATCTATATTCTACCATCCTACGATCAAGTTGGCTCCTAATTAGTATAAACCCACAGCGACATCAAGGGTTCCTGAGCCTCGCCCACTCACTTCCATTAGAAATACTTGGCTTATCGCCAAGTCCTTATGGCGAAAGCCAAGTATTTCTTATACTTTAATCCTTTAACAAGGTTAAACTTTCTTAAAGTACAAGAAAGACTACTACTTGTAAAACTAAGCGTTTCCTACCGTGGGTCAGTCACCCACAGCAAACAAGCTAAACCTTCTTCAACAATAAATAAATAAAATAAGGAGCACCAATCAACGCTGCCATAATCCCTGCAGGAACCCCCTCAGGCTCTAGCACATTTCGTCCGATTGTATCTGCAAACAACAGCAGCCACCCGCCAATCAATAAAGCCAAGGGCAAAAACAATTGGTTTCTTGGACCGATTAATGATTTAGCAAGGTGCGGTGCCATCAGTCCGATAAAGGCGATTCCCCCGGTAACCGATACGGCAGAAGCAGCAAGCGCCACGGCCGTTACCAACAGGACGATCCGCTCTTTTTCAACCGCGAGGCCGACACCAACAGAAACCGGCTCACTTAGTCCTAATAGATTCAACCGGTTCGACTTATACAATGTAAAAGGAATCAGGATGATCAGCCATGGCAATAAAGCCAAAATAAACGGCCAATCAGTACCCCAGATGTTCCCCGCGAGCCATTTCGCAATAAAATCTACTTTTTGCCGCTCAGCGGATGATATGAGGACGACCATGGCACCCGATAACGCCATCGAAAACCCGACACCAACCAGGATCAGCCTGGTCGGCTGAATCCCCACTTTTCGCTGGTAAGAGAAGACATAAATCAGGCAAGCCGTTAGAAAAGCACCAACAAAGGCTGCAATCGGAAGAAAATACACGAACGAGCCTGCTTCAATAGGAAAAAACAAAAAGAACACAGCAACTGCAACACCAGCTCCGGCATTAATCCCGATGATGCCAGGGTCCGCTAAATCATTGCGGGTAATTCCCTGCAAAATAGCCCCAGACAGGGCCAGTGCCATCCCTGCCAATAGAGTAATAATGATTCCGGGGAGCCGAATCGAAAACAGGACAAATTCTTCTTTAAAGGTTCCATTTCCAAGCAACGTCGGGAGAATACGGTCAAAAGAGACAGAAGAATAGCCCATTCCCATACTAACAAGGATGGTCACGATAATTAAGCAAGTCAATATCACCATAAGCATGCGTTGTTTTTTTATAAGAGCCGGATGTATCATGAGAAACTCCTCCCTCCCTTTTGTACAATAAATAGGAAGAAAGGTAATCCGATCAGGGAGATGATCGCTACCACCGGTGTTTCATACGGTGCGTTGATCGTCCGGCTGACCGTATCAGCCAACAGCATAAAAGAAGCACCGAATACAGCCGACATCGGGAGGATCGAGCGATAATCCTTTCCGACGATCGGGCGTACAATGTGAGGAATCATCAAGCCAAGAAACGCGATATTTCCAACTACCGCTACAGTAGCACCGGTCAGCAGGATAATCAGGATAAATAAAATTGCCTTGATCTGCGTCGTTTTCTGTCCGAGACCTACGGCTACTTCCTCATTGAGACTGAGGATCGTCAGCTGCCTGGCAAGCAAAAAGGAAATCACCAGACCAATCAGGATGAATGGCAAGATTACCTGGATTTGTGTCCACGAAACCCCGACCAACCCGCCGGCTGTCCACATCGACACATCCTTCGATACTTTAAAAGTTAGACTGACCCCTTCCGCCACAGCAAACAAAAATGCAGACACAGCAGCCCCTGCCAGTACAATCCGAAACGGCGAGAACCCTCCCCTTTTTAACGAGCCAATCCCAAACACCAGTCCTGCCCCGACACCTGCCCCGATAAAACAGGCGATCGTCATCCCGAGATAATTGGTGGTTGGAAAAATGGCCAGCGTGACAGCGAGAGCGGCGTTAGCTCCTGCCGTCAACCCAAGCAGTCCAGGGTCAGCGAGCGGATTTCTCGTCATTCCCTGCATGATGGCACCGGCAACAGACAAACCCGCTCCGACTAAAATGGCGGCGACTTCCCGTGGGAGACGCAACTCACGGATGATATTGACGCTTTCCGACTGCACATTAGAAGTCAGCGCCAGCCATACATCGCGCGCTGTCGTCTCTGCTGCACCAAAAAACATCGCTGCTGCGAATGAAAGGCTCAATACGACCAAGCCAATCATAATCTGATATGTAAATGAACGTGTAAGCTGTTTGTACTTCGTCATAGAAACCCCATCTTCTCTGTAAAATGATTCAAAAAGAAAAGCGCAAGCGCCCGGAAAGACACGACACGCATAAACAAAACGGCTGGAGAAAGGCGTCCTTCCCTTCCGCAAGACGGGTTGCTTATGTCGCGAGTGTCTGGGCGTTGAAGCTAGCCAAATAAGAAGAGGAATTCAACGGATGAATTCCTCTCATAGATTACTCGTTTAGAAATGCGTCCTTGAATGTCTCCAGCTGATACTCCAATGTCACCGGATCGTTGAAGTAAAACTCCTTGGCATTCACTTCGATGACCTGGTCATTTTTCACGGCCGGGATATTCTTGTACGTCTCTGTATCCTGGAAAGAGGTTTCGGAATCGGCATTTTTACTGAACACGACATAATCGCCGGCATACTCCGGAAGTACTTCTGGAGAAATGGCATAGTAACCATCTTCGAGCGCCATCTCTTTTACTTTCTCAGGCATCTTCAGGTTCATTTCCTGATAAAGAATTTCCGTGCCGCGTCCCCAGTTGTCACCAAACACATACAGCTGCTTTTCGAAGTTTTCAATGACAGAAACGGTAGCATCTTCCCCGATTTCAGCACGGATGTCTTCGCCTGCCTGCTGGGCACGTGCTTTAAAATCTTCCACCCATTGTGTCGCTTCTTCTTCTTTGTTCAAAAGTTTTCCGATTTCAATATGCTGCTCTAAATAATCCAGGCTGCCATAGGTATAGGTAACAGTTGGAGCGATTTCCTGCAATTTATCGACATTTTTAATGTTGGAAAGTCCAATAATCAAATCTGGGTCAAGCTCAATTATTTTTTCCAGGTTATCATCGGTGACTTCTTCGACACCCTGTAATTCTTCTTCAAATTGTGGATTCATCTTCGACCAGGCATCGACTCCGACAAGATTGACGTCAAGCGCCATGACATTGCCGGCATAGGACGATAATACAACGACTCGTTCCGGGTTCGCCGGCACTTCTACCGGCCCATTTTCCGACTCATAGGTAATCGTTTCTGACTTGTCATTTTCCTTGTCACTTTCTGTTTCACCGGAAGCAGATTCTCCTGAAGTGCTTCCACATGCGCTAAAAATAAGCACGAATAAGAGCAGGATTGGCATAAGTATCTTTTTCATTGTCGTCTTCTCCTTTAAGTAAGTTATAAGTGATACACATTGGTTTATTGGTGCGAGGGTCTCTGCCGATTTCCGCATCAATCTTGAATACTTCCTGGAGGACTTCCTTCTGGATCACCGCTTCACTGGATCCGGCTTTTACAACCTTTCCTTCTTTCAACGCGATGATATGGTCAGCAAACCGGGCGGCCTGGTTCAAATCATGGAGCACCATAACAATCGTCCGGCCCTGTTCCCTGTTTAATTTCTGCAATAGTTCCAGGACCTCGAGCTGATGAGCCATATCTAAATACGTCGTCGGTTCATCAAGGAAAATCATCTCGGTTTCCTGGGCAAGGGACATGGCAATCCAGACCCGCTGACGCTGCCCGCCGGACAACGCATCGACAGGCTGGTACTTGAACGGTAAGATCCCTGTCTCTTCAAGCGCCCAGTCAATGACCTCGATATCTTTTTTGTTCAAACGGCCGAACCCTTTCTGATAAGGGAAACGTCCATAAGACACCAATTCCCCGACTGTCAGTCCGGCAGCACTTTCCGGATTCTGTGGGAGAATCGCCATCTTTTTGGCCAACGATTTTGTATCTTCCCTTGAGATACTGGCACCATCAAGAATCACCGATCCCGATTGATAGGGAATAATCCGTGTCATCGCTTTCAATAAGGTGGATTTCCCACACCCATTAGAACCGATGATCGTGGTGATTTTCTGATCTGGTATTTCCAATGTCAAATCACTGACAATCGTTTTGTCCCCATAGCCGATATGTAGACGTTCAGTTGATAAACGGCGCATCGTGAAGCCTCCAAATAAAATATTTTGTTGAGAATGATTATCACTTTCGTTTATAATGATACTATAAGTCGGCTCGCTCGCTTTGTCAACAACATTTTCCATATAAAGTTTATCGGTTTAAATGGATTTACATATTGGAGGGGGAGTAATTTCATGGAAAAGGAATGCTTTGATGTTACCATTATCGGCGGAGGACCTGCGGGGCTTTATTCTGCCTTTTACAGTGGACTGCGGGAAATGAAAACAAAAATCATCGAATTCCAGCCGCAATTAGGCGGGAAAGTACAAATATATCCGGAAAAAATGGTCTGGGATGTCGGCGGCCTCCCTCCCGTTCCAGGAAAGCAGCTCATGGACCAGCTGATTGAACAAGGATTAACCTTCAATCCGGAAGTCGTTCTCAATGAAAAAGTCGTTGCCATCTCACGGGATGAAACGGGCACCTTTCTACTCGAAGCGGCGTCAGGAAGAATTCATTATTCCAAAACAGTCATTGTTGCGGTAGGCAGCGGAATCTTAATGCCTCAGAAGCTGAACATTGAAGGAGCGGAGAGATTCGAACTTGGCAACCTCCACTATACGGTAAAGTCACTGAAAACATTTAAAGATAAAACGGTCATCATATCCGGCGGCGGAAACTCAGCGATCGATTGGGCAAATGAATTAGAACCAGTCGCCAAAAAAGTTTACTTAGCTTACCGTAAAGATTGCCTGAACGGCCATGAAGCGCAAATCACCCAATTAGAAAACAGCTCGGTCGAGTGTTTTCCCTATACCACGATTTCGAAGTTACTGGCTTCAGAAGACCATGAAACCATCTCGCAGGTGGAGCTGACCAGTAATCAGACCGGGGGAAGTTTTTACTTAGAGGTAGATGACGTCATCGTCAATCACGGCTTTGATCAGGACACCTCGTTACTGAAAAACACCAAATTCGATATCCAGTTAGTCGATCAGTACTTCGTAAAAGGAACGGCAACGAGCGAAACCTCGGTGGAAGGCGTCTATGCAGCAGGAGATATCCTGAACCACGAAGGAAAGCTGAACCTGATCGCCGGCGCCTTCCAGGATGCAGCCAACGCCATAAATAAAGCCAAACAATTCATCCAACCAGACGCCAATGCTGTTGCCATGGTGTCATCTCATAATGATGTCTTAAAAAAGAGAAACCGTGAATTAGTCAGAGAAATGACGAAGAGTTAGATCCCCCAACACTAAAACAAGCACCCATTCATGCAGGTGCTTGCTTTTTGTTGCCCACCAACCAAGGGTGCCTGAACTTAGCCCACACACTTCCACAACAAAAACTAATATTGGTAAATGTCAACCCTATCCATAGATCAAAATACCGTGGGTCAGTGACCCGAACCAAAAGCACACCACTCCAATATACCCAAAAAATCATCCTGGCGTATGTGCTAATAGTCACTTATCCAAAATTAAATTGTCGTAATATGTCAATAATTTGTACTTTATGTATTTTTTACCCACACCAACTAAATACCCATATATAATCAAGTAGCTGGCAAAAGATAGAAAGCTTTCGGAATGGAAACTTACATGACAACAGACTTTACAAGCTACCTCCCAAAATGCGAGAAAATAATCTACAAATTCATTAACCAATTCCCTCTTCTTGATCGAGAAGAGTTGTACCAGGAAGGACTCATTGTGTTATATGAAACCTTGCAAATACACGACCCAGAACGCTCCAGCTTTTGTACACACTTCTATCATAGAATCAACTATCGCTTCATCGATCTTCACCGTATCGAAAAGACCCATGCAAAAACATTGGAAAGCCTAAGCACCACACCGATACCGTACCACCCGTCCAAACATTTAGACCCATTTCTCCTAGAAGAGATATTAGAGGTTCTCAACGAAAAGCAAACCAAATGGTTCGAGCATCATCATTTGGCAGACTTAACATATGCTCAGATTGCCCAATTAGAAAATACCACCATCAACGCTGTGAAGAACTGGGGAAGGGAAGCGAGGAAAAAGCTTCAACCGTTCTTAGAGGCTTATAGAAATGACGATATACATTAAGTAATAAAAGGAAAATGTAAAATCTCCATGCATCACAAGGAGATTCCATCTATTAAACGGTTCCGCTGCCACTTTTTTCTTTAAAAATGCCTTAACCCCGGCTCGTGATTATTTACTACGAATCGGGGCTAGGCACTTTATTCAATAGGAAGTATAAATAGGAGATTCCGTTTCTTTTTCTTTCGGTATCCCTAATTCAAGTGATGTCTCTATTCCCTGATGAAAAATGTTAACACCTTGT
This sequence comes from Thalassobacillus sp. B23F22_16, assembly GCF_043496955.1. Taxonomy (NCBI): domain Bacteria; kingdom Bacillati; phylum Bacillota; class Bacilli; order Caryophanales; family Bacillaceae; genus Thalassobacillus; species Thalassobacillus sp. B23F22_16. Next base: position 291,303 of record NZ_JBIEKD010000001.1, read on the forward strand.
CCAGCCTTTAACGTATAAGTTACTTTCCCTTTAGTTAAATAAACATTGATAAGACGCTTATCATAGGTAATATTAAATTCTAAAGCATCCCACTCTTCAGGAAGTATAGGTGAAAAATGAATACCTGCTTCTTTAATTCTTAGTCCAGCAAATCCATATACTATTCCCATCCAGGTACCACCCATATTAGCCATATGCAACCCATCTTTTGTATTCCCATGGATATTTTCTAAATCCAATCTGGAAGTCTTACTAAAATAATTATAAGCTTTGTCTCTATAACCTAGTTTAGAAGCCATAATACTGAACACACAGTACGATAAAGAAGAGTCGTGTGTTGTGATTTTTTCATAATAGTTATAGGAATTTTCAATGGTTTCCCTATCAGTGAAATCTTCTAATAAAAAATGCGCAAGCACGGTATCCGCCTGTTTACATACTTGATGACGATATAACACAAGGGGATGATAGTTTAACAATAGTGGAAATTTTTCTTTTGGAGTGGAGCTGAGATCCCATAGTTCTTTTGTCAGAAAAGTATCATCCTGTTCATCTATTTTCAATTCTTCATTATGTGGTAGGAACATTGTTTCAGCAGCTTTTTCCCATTCACAAACTTCTTGTTCTTTCAAATTGAGTTCTTTCATTAAACTTGATAAACTCTCAGGATCATCACTGTTTAAACGATTGTATACTTTAACAGCCCACAATAAATTATATTTCGCCATAACATTTGTATAATAGTTGTTATTCACTATACAGGTATACTCGTCTGGACCCGTAACACTATTAATTCTGAATTGTTCTTTATAAAAGTGACCAGCATCTAGCCAAAGTCGCGCAGTTTCAAACATAACTTCTGCCATTTCTTTTTTCATGAATTCTTCATCTTTTGACACTAAATAATATTGCACATAACTATATGCTATATCTGCATTTATATGATATTGAGCTGTTCCTGCAGGGAAAAAAGCGGAACTTTCTCCCCCTGTAATGGTACGCCATGGGAATAAAGCTCCTTTTTGGTGTCCCATTTCTTTCGCCCTTTGACGAGCTTTATCTAATATAGAATAACGGTGCAATAATAGGTTTTTAGCAATCTGAGGATTTGTCATTAAAAAGACTGGGAACATGTATATTTCTGTATCCCAAAAATAATGCCCTTCATAACCCTCGCCTGACAAACCTTTTGCAGAAATATTGCTCATAGAATCTTTTCCGACAGATTGAAGTAAATGAAACATATTGAAACGGATTCCTTGCTGTAACTTTGTATCTCCTTCAATACGAATATCTGAAGTTTTCCAAAAATCATCCAAATATTGTATTTGCTCTTTCAAAAAATCTTCGAATCTATCATCAGCTATCCCCTGATGAAGGTTAAACGCCTGATCTCCAAGGTTTTCATTATATCTTAATGAATCCATGTAAATATTGTGTTTAGTAAAAGTCACGTTTTTATTGCCGGAGAGTGAATATGATTCTTCTATCTTTTTATCTTTTATTTTATGAGAGTACTCATAATCTTCCCTATCCAAAAAAGTTCTGGAAGCACAGCAAACTGACAATTTTGTTTCCAGTGTTTCAGCAATAGCAATTTGGCATCCGCTTTTTTCATATACATCTTTTACAGAAAGCAATTTTTCATGTGCAGAAGCTAAGCGAGGATCATCCGGATCCGAAAAGTTAGCCACATCACTGTCCAAAACAGAATTAATAGAAATCTCCTTGATTTCTGTTAGAGGCTCCACTTTTACTTCCTGCACAAATACTTCTTTTCTTACAAAAGAAACAAGCCTCTTGAACCATATTTTGATTTCTCTACCTTTCGGAGACTTCCAATGTACCATTCTTTCTGAATAGCCTTTATCCATCCTTAGCATGCGTTGATAATCTAATACTTCCCCCTGAAACAATGAAAACTTTTCCCCGTCGAGCCATATTTGTACGCTTTGGGAATCGATGATATTAAGCATTTTTTGCTGGGTATTAGGAAAACCGTAGAGCTTTTCCCCATATTTAATTTCTACCTCATCGTAGAAAGCATTAATGTAGGTGCCTCGTATAGTTTTATCGTTTTCCTGATACCCTTCTTCAAAATTACCTCTTACACCTAAGTAACCGTTCCCAAGAAAAAAAAGACTTTCTTCTGTCAAAAAATCGTTATGGTTTACTTCCTTACTTTCGATACTCCACGACATACCTTTAACACCCTTTACTACTTTTTACATTTATAGTAATACCGATTTGAATTAATGGAGGATATTACGTACCCTTTATGTAATTTCCTTAAATCTTTAAGCCCTTCCATACAGTTATTCCTGCTATTACAGATGTTTTACAGACTCCCTTTCAACAATTGTATGGGGCAGATATGTAACTACATCCTCCAGGCTTTCACCACTTATCATTTTTTCCAACTTCAATATTGCGTGTTTTCCTATTTCATACATTGGTTGGCTTATTGTAGTAAGCTTTGGGATACTCATTTGAGCGATTTTTGTATTATCAAAACCAAGGATAGAAATGTCTTCAGGAACATTAATTCCTTTGGTATTCAAAAAAGATATAGCTCCTAGAGCCATTTCATCACTTGCACAAAAAACTGCGGTTATTTTAGGATTTTTATCATACAAACGTTCCATTGCTTTATAGCTGGAATCATAATCAAAAAAACCAAATTCTATATTATTATTTTCTAAAGAAAGCTTATCGCGTAACCCTTGTTTAAACCCCATGTACCTCGGGAAACCAGCGATAGTGTCCGTTGTAGGGCCGCTGATCATTCCAATTTCAGTGTGACCTTTTTCAATCAAATATAAGGCTGCGTCATATGCTGCCTTCTCATCTTCTATTTTCACAGAAGGAATGTTATATTCCCTTGACTCCGTAGCAGCCAAAACGATAGGAAGGTCTATTTCATTGAATATTTGATAATATTCCTCGTTGATAGGATCACTGGTGAAGACGATACCATCCACCTGTTTTTCTTTTAAAACTTTCAAATAGCGAACCATTCTTTCTTGATTTCTATCTGTATTACAAAGTATTAAATTCACCCCTAATTCACGACCTTCATCTTCCATTCCTCTTATGACACCAGCTACAAACGGATTGGATATATCCGGAATCAACACTCCTATGGATTTAGTCCTTTTATATATAAGGCCCCGCGCTAATGCATTTGGGTGATAATTTAACTGTTTAATTGCTTTTAATACTTTTTCTCTTTTTTCAGTTTTTACACTTTCTGGTGCATTCAACACTCTGGAGACTGTACTTATAGATACCCCAGAAAGTTTTGCAACATCTTTTATCGTAATAGTTTTCATTATCAATCAACCTGTCCTCTCTGAATTCTTGCCGGATTTCATTTCAATTTTATAAAATAAATGGTTAGCCGTGGCTGCAATAAAAAAAGCTGGCAGGCTGACTGAAAGAAAAATCAGAAGAGGCGGCAAGTAAATGAAAATAAAATAACATAGAATCAGAGATAGAATAATGAACAATGTATAGAAAGGTTTCAGAAAAGAAACCAATACAGCCTGCTTGAAATATTGCATAAAGGATAAGTCATAATGGACATACACAGGAACTAAATAAATGATTGTTACAATATAAAATATACTGATAATCAATAATAAAAACTGAAAAACATTAGCCCAAATATTGTCTACCTGGTATAAAAAGTATAAATCAACAGCGATGATTGCTCCTATGAGAAGCATCGTATAAAATAGTAAATTCGCTTGTATGAAAGCACGCTTATAGTAGTATAGAAAAGTTTTGGTGATTTTAACTTCACTATCTTTAGGAAGCAGCTGTCTAATAACTGAAAACAAAGCAACAGTGGATGGGCCAATACCAGCCACTACCAGTCCTAATATAGTGAAAAATAGCCAAAGTATATTCAAATAAGCTATATTTGCAAACCAGATAAATATATTATTCAAAGTACCCATCCACTGCTTTTCTACCATTGCTACCCTTCCTTTAACGGATTTCTAACTGAGGCCATTCAATTTCTACGCCGTGACCCTTAATAAAATCCTGAAAATCACTTACGTGTGTTTCTTCATTATACAACTGCTTAGGCTCGATTTGATGATCCAAACAATATCCCGCAAGGAAACCTGCAGATTCACCAATGTTCCATTCCACTGGGTGCAGCCTGTAACATCCTTGGGTAATATGAGTAACACTTATATTTTTTCCAGCTGCAATCAAATTTTTGACACGCTTAGGTATAAGTGCCCCTAAAGGAATTTGAAAAGGTAAACTGGAAACATCAATATAATTGCGATCCCCTGTACTCGGATGAAGATCAATTCTATAACTTCCTACTCCAACCGAATCTTTGAAATACTCAGCTCGAACACCTTCCTGGTGATTTGGGCTGACATGCTGTTCTTTGACAGTAAATAACCCTTCGATTCTTCTAGATTCTCTGATATAAGGCTCAGCCATACCATCTTCGCTATCTACAATATCTTTTCTCAAGCGTAGTCCTGGATACCCTTTCCCTCCATCCGGTCTTGGAGCTTCTGTTTGCATCCAATAAAGGAAAGAAAGGGATAACTGTTTTGCTCCTTCAAGATGTTTTTCACGCTCTTCTTCACTTACATCAATAACAGGTCCCAGCCAGTAATCGATTTGCGGCCAGTTAACCATGATGATATCACTGTCGTACGTCCCCTCTTCAAAATTATCTTTGTCGATGATACGTCGGAAAAGCCATAAGGAATCAATAATGGATCTGCCTTCCTGTTTGAAAAGGTCACGCGTCCAAGGTTTAAGGTTTTCGGGGAATGGGTGGGTCCAACTTAAAAGCTTATCCGGCCAGAAATCAGGATGATACTCTTTCCAGAACTCATACTGTTCTGGCTTCTCTATCGTATGATTTTCGCCTTCCTTGTAATCTAATGCAAAACATAAACTAATCGCTTGCATATCCATTGGATCTGCTTCATCCAGTGCACTAGGTTCTCCAGTATCTTCTTTTGATTCTGCTCCTGTAACATATTCAACATTAGCTACCGGCAAAACATCCCCACACTCTGTAGCATCAAGAAAATATCCTCCGACGAGTTCTTTATTTTTTTTGGTTCTTACATTCTCTATAGTCAAAGAAGTAATTACATCTTTGTTTAATTCAGCACCAGCAACTCTGTGTTCTAATAATAAAGTAATGGAGCCACGAGAGATATAGGGAGCTAGCATATCATTTAACACAGCCAAAGCCACTTTAGGCTCGTGACATAGCCGGCTCACCCAACCGTTCCCAGGGTTAAGATTCCTCTCTCTTCTAGCTTTTGGAGTGAGAGGATAATGATTTCTATAATATTCACGGACACGATCTCTGAATTCACGGTATGTAGCAGTACAACCAAACTGTTCAATCCACGGATGTTCGTCAGGTGGGACTGCCTGCCCGGTCAATTGACCACCGATCCATTGGGTCTCTTCAGTCATGATTACACTTTTACCGCTTTTTGCGGCAGATAAAGCAGCACTTACACCGCCTACTCCTCCGCCTATAATGACAACATCTGCTTTTAAATTATTTTCACTCATTATAATCCTCCTTTTATCCTTTAACAGAAGTGCTTACTAAGCCTTCTATTATAAACCTTTGACCTATCAGAAAAATAATTATAATCGGAACGACAGAAGCAGTAGCTGCAGCCATCATTCCAGGATAATCTATAGAAAATTCTAATACAAAATTATTCAACCCAAGAGGCACAGTATACAAGTGTTCGCTGACCAAAAATACTAAGGCATCTTCATAATTGTTCCAATTCCAAGTAAAATCTAAAATAGCAAACGTAGCGATGGTAGGCTTAGCTAAAGGCAAACAAATGCGAAAAAAGATTTTGAAATGTCCTGCTCCATCTATAAATGCGGCCTCTGACAACTCTTTTGGCAGCGTGAGAAAAAACTGCCTCATATAAAATACACCAATTATAGTAAAAGCGGTTGGTAGTATTAAAGCCCAGTGAGTATTATATATACCGGCAAAATCAAACATGATAAACTTAGGCACAAATAATACTTGAGGTGGCACCATCATCATTGCCAGATATAACATAAAAAGAAGATTTCTTCCTTTGAATTCAACTTTGGCAAAACCATATGCAGCTAGAGCTCCTATGATAATTGCTGAACTAGTACCAATAACGGCTACTTTTAGTGAGTTGAAATAATAAAGTAAAAAGCTTGTATCACCGAACCATACCCTTTCATGGGGGGACCAATTGAACGTTGAAGGAAGCAAACTAAATCCACTTCCAAACACTTCCGATTGGCTTTTAAAAGAAGTACTTATCATCCAAAAAAACGGAATAATCATGATCAAACCGGCAATAATCATAATTATTGTCGTAATGAGCTTACTTTTGTTTCTTTTTTCATTTTGTACTGTAGTAGACTGTGGCACTTCCCATCTCTCCTCCTTTTAGTAATGCACCCATTTTTTTTGCCCGTACCATTGGACGAGAGTAATAATAAAAATAATCAGAAACAGCACGATTGCAATCGCAGAAGCATAGCCAAGTTCGTAATATCTGAAAGCAGTTTGATAAACATACAACGGGAGAATGTTCGTACTGTTAGCAGGTCCCCCGCCTGTTACAGCTTGGATTAAACCGAAATTCTTGAACGCATTGATTGTTCCGATGATGAATAAAAAGAACGTGATTGGACTTACAAACGGGAAAGTTACATAACGGACAATCTGAAACTTTTTAGCACCATCTATCATCGCTGCTTCTTCCAAACTCTTAGGTACATCTTGGAGGGCAGCTAGAAAAATTATAATGTTGAATCCCATGATCTGCCAGGCCGACATGATAACAATAGCCAGCATCGATGAATCAGTAGATGATAGCCATCCTGGAGGATTATCAATTCCGAACGTCATCAAGATATTATTGATAGGACCGTTAGACGGGTGGAATAACAACATCCATACAAACCCAATGGCAATACTGCTAATTAGATATGGCATAAAAAAAGTAGCTCTTAAGGCATTCTTAAAATATACGCTTTTATTTAAAATAACCGCAATTATAAAGCCTAGAAATATAGAGATCGGCACATGGAGCAAGTAATAAAAATTATTAACTAATGCCTCAAAAAACACCTGATCACTCAACAAACGTTTAAAATTTTCGAATCCTATAAACTCTCTTCCTATCCCTGCTGGCCCACTCCAATTAGTGAATGCAAGCACAAGTGAAAATATCAGTGGGAATAAGAAGAAAGTAGAAACACCTATTACACTAGGCAATATGAATAAGTATCCAATGTATTTCTGCCTTTTCATCCACTTCACGCTACTCCGCCTTTCCAGTACATTAGTTCTAAGCACAATATGATAAAAATAGGAAGAAGTAAGCTAATGAGGAAAAAATCCTTATTAACTTGCTTCTTCTTCAACTTTCATTATCAGTTACGTGAGAGATAATCGTTGTGGAAGCTCACCATGTTTTCTATCGTTTCATCAATGCTTTGATTTCCTAAGAAGTATTTTTCCAGTTCCTGATTGATGTTATCAAGGACTTGGTAGTTTGGCTCAAGCAAGATAGCCGTGTTTTCCACTTCATACGTACGATTCAAAGAGTCTACGTTATAAGTATCTTCTTTACCAGAAATAATCATTTCACGCGCTTCTTCCTGAGGACCTTTCTCAGAAGCAGGTACTCGTCCACCTGGTGCAAGTTCAATCATACCTTCCTCTGCATACCATTGGATGAATTCCCAAGCTTCATCTGGATGCTCAGATTCTGCCACAATGGACATCGCATCTTCCACATGGTGCGCTGGTGTACTCTGACCTTCAAAGTTCGGATATGGAACAAAGGCAATTTTGAAGTCTCTCGGATATTCATCCAAGTCGTTAGCTAAGCGCAGGCGCCATGCTCCTGCCTGGTACAAGCCGATTTCTCCATTAAGGAACATTTGCTCAGGAGCCATGTTAGTCGCTTCTTGTTCAGACAATTTAGGCATCACTTCGTCTTCATGCATCATTTGATAAGTAATTTCCAATCCTTTTTTGACATTTGGATGATCAAGGTTTGATTTGCCATCTTCTCCTACGAAACCTTCATCAATCAAGGCATTTTGAACTATTCCGTGAATATTGTTACTATCTAACGCGTAAGGATATTCGAACTCACCCTTAAGTTGTTTTGCAATATCCTGCAGTTCTTCCCAAGTTAGCTTTTCAGGAATATCTATCCCTTTTTCTTCCAGAACATCCTGATTCATCATTATAAAAATTGCATTTATGTTAGTTGGTAATGCATAATAACTATCCTTCATTTTCCATTTAGATGCAGCAGAACCAATATTTTCTTCGATGTAAGTTTCAACATCTTTATCGCTTAGATCCATTAAAAATCCGGAGTCCACTCTCTGTTCGTAATCATTTGGCGAATGGGACATCAAGATGTCCAGTTCTTCCCCTGTCTGCAATGCAGTATTCACCTTTAAGTTCCCATCTTCGTCATTAACGTATCTAGTGTATTCTACTTGCACATCGGGATTTTCTTCATTCCACTTATCAACAGCTTCTTGGGGTCCATTTTCCGCAGGAACCCCTCCCCAAAATTGCAAAGTAACTTCCCCATCATCACCAGTTGATTCTCCTTCATCTCCATTACAAGCGACCATTAATAAAATCAATGAAAAGAAAGTAAATATACCTAGGAATTTCTTCATTTGAGTGCCCCCTTCATAGATAAAACTTTTTTGAAAAGCTTTTCAAAACTTATCTTACCAAAATGAAAGCGCTACATCAACAAGAATATTAATATATTTCCTATTTTTCTGATAATTATTGAGTTTCTGGTTTGTTTTTAAGTCGTGTTTGTATAAATATATTTCGAAAAGCTTTTCATAATTCGTTTTTTTACATAAGACCTAAAAAAGCCTATATCAGTTAAATAGTTTCTATAATCTAATTATATTAAGTTCTCCTTATTAAATATTGAAAAATATGGTAGGTTTAGAAAACTTTTTTGTAGAGCTATAAATGTATCCCATGAACTGCTTTCTCCTGTTCGTATATTAGAAATCATTTCCTTTTGTGATACCATTAATATAAAACACCCCTGGCCGGAGGAATTTCCATGTTAAATAGATTTATAGTAGATTTTGCTAAACAACTAGAAACGATTTATACATTAGGTACAAAAGCACCTAATTACATAGTGTCATCAAGCGACAATGGTATCCATGTAGAAACTAGATCTTCTCGCAAAAAGTATCAAGACGGAGAAAAACAAGTTCCTTATGTACTTATCCAATATAAATGGTTGGAACAAGCGCTGGATATCTTACTCAATAAAAAAACGGTTAACGATCAGGATTTTATAGATTTAGGACGTAGGCATTCTTTTATCTTGGCTTTTTTATCTTACTTACCTTTTGTGGAAAAGCTCGATAATTATCGGATCCAAATAAAAAAATTCAACACTTTATATTTACCGGAAAGTAATATCGATCAAATACTTACCATGCTACAGGAGCTAATAAATGAAGAATATTCTGCAGATGAAATCCGTCAAGCATTTACAAAAGAGAATATCCAACGTTTAAAGTCAAACGCTCGACAAAGTTTGCGACTGCTAGGGTATTTAGACAGTGATAATAGATTAATCAACCATGATAACTCTTTAGAGGAACTTAGAAACCAGATGCTCCAAAGCCCGTTCATTCATATGGTTTATGAATTGTTAAAAGTTATGCCGAACTACACCAAGAATGAAAAGTTTCAAGTGGTTAAAGAGATTGCCTACTTAACAGTAGTAAGTTCCAGAGACCAAACAACTATTAAAGAATCTGTAGCGGATTATCGAATAAGAAATATTTTTAACTGGCTAATATATGCGGAAATAATAGATGAGGATGGGAATGTGTTCGAAATGCCTGACGAAACTAGCAATCGTAATTACTGGTGGGTTAATCAAGGCCAAACAGCGAAAGACGAAGTAGAGGGCGGCTTTTTATGGGCTCCTAAGAAAAACAAGCAAGGCACTCCGCTCACCCATCATACGGATTTATTAAAAGCTAACCCTGGAGACGTCGTGTTTGCTTATTCTCAAGGAGCTATCCACTCTATATGTGAAGTAACAGAAAAAGCTATCACCAGTAAGAAACCATCTACGTTTACTACGGACCAATGGGGTGAAGATGGCAACCTTCTCCGTGTCCAATATTATCCTCTAGACCCAAAACTCAAAAAAATTACTATTCCCGAGGATAAACGCAAACGAGAAACAGGTCCATTCGATGTTAATGGCAATGTGAAGCAAGGTTATTTTTATCCGGTATCGAAAGAATTTGCTGGGTATCTACTGAATAATTATTCTGATGTCTTTCCAGCTAAGTTTATTCCTAACCAACCGAAGCGTATAGTTACTAATCTCTCAGATGAAGAACTAGTCGATCATGTATACAACTACATCCAGAATGAGGGCTTCTATTATCAAAAAGAAGAAGTGAAGAGTCTCTATCTCGCCTTACAAACGAAGCCATTTGTCATTCTTTCCGGTATATCGGGAACAGGAAAAACGAAAATAGTAGAGAAGTTTGCTAACAGTATCGGAGCAACAGAAGAAAACGGCCAATTTCACCTTATTCCCGTTCGTCCAGACTGGAGTGATGGTTCAGAACTGATTGGCTATGAAGATATCAAAGGAGACTTTAAACCTGGCCCACTAACAAAGGTGCTCCATGAAGCAGAAAAGAACCCTGAACTTCCCTACTTTATCCTATTAGATGAAATGAACTTGGCAAGAGTAGAATACTATTTTAGTGACTTATTAAGTGTCATGGAGAGCAGGAAGTGGTTAGGAGATCGAATTGTAACTTCCCAGGTCCCTACACCAGAAAGCTTTGGGAAACGAGTCATCATTCCTGATAATGTCTATATCATCGGTACCGTTAATATGGATGAAACTACTCACCCATTTAGTTCTAAGGTGTTAGACCGTGCCAATACAATGGAGTTCAACAAAGTAGATCTTGGTTTCTTTCCAAGTCTTACTGAAAATGAACAAGAAGTAGAAGCTTATCCCGTTACAAATGACGTCCTAAAGACCAAGTATTTAACCTTAAAGGATGCGTTAGCTGACCATCAAGCTCTGATTCAAAATACGACGAATCGACTGATCGAGATCAACAATATATTGAAAAAAAATAATAGTCATTTTGGTTACCGTATTCGTGATGAGATCTGTTTTTATATGATTTACAACAAACTCGGTGGCTTAATGACGAAAGAAGAAGCCTTCGATCGCCAACTACTCCAAAAAGTGTTACCAAAGCTAAATGGGAGTGACTACGCTACCGCTGAAATTATCGGAGAGCTATTTACGTATTGTACAGGCCAGTCCTATGATATTTCGAACTATGAACAAGCGATCGAACATGCTAAATTCCCTAAATCAGCGGAAAAGCTAGCAACTATGTATAAGAATCAAGAACAGCATGGTTTCACTTCATTTTGGTTAGGATAACAGCGGGCAAAGGAGGTGGACAGGCATGTCTCACGCTAATGATACAACACTATTAGAAATCGACCATGAAGAGTTCTCTGTGCACTTAAAAGGTCGCCCATTTAACAGTCGCTTTGAAAACCTAAAAATCTATAAGAATAAAGTAAACCTAGCGCAACAAACGATGATATTAAGGATCCAAACTCTAGAAGGTGCAGATATACATGTATTTAATCCGTTGTTAGAGAAAATGGTGGAACTAGAGGGCGGGCCATTTGCCCCTATCTTTTTTGAAAATGAAGTCTATCAACTAGTAGTTCATTCTAAGACAGGGGAAGACCTGTCCTTCTATCATGAACACCCGTTAGTACGAAGATCAGTTAGCAAGGAAAAAGTGGGGAATATTACCTTTTTGATGGGACAGCTACAATTTATGAACGAAGTCGGCTTAACGCAATTTAATATCCTAGATGGTAACCGAACGCTTGCTGACATTACGATCGAACTGTTCCCTACAAAGCTTGATTATAAAGTAGATTATAAACGCCTGTTGGAGGAAGTAAGTGAAGAAATTTATAACCTAGCGTTTCATTTTATGAAAAAGACATTTATCGGGGCTTCTAAGATTTCATCGAAGTCCCCTTCTCCCGCAGAGTTTTACAGGTTACTGAATCATTATTTTAAGCAATTCTTAAACGCCATCCATCTCATTGAAAGGCAGCCTCACCATCAACTAAAAACGGAATATCACAAGGTAAGAGGCGATCAATTAAAAAGAACGGATAGCCGATCGCGGCAATATTTACGGAAAAGGCCGTATTTGTTCAAAGAGACCAGCAATGGTATTACCATAGATGACAAGCAACGAATGCCAGAAAGAGGGTTGAACGCCAAAAAAATTCTCTCTTACGACACACTAGAAAATCGCTTTGTAAAATTTATGATAATACGATTACAAGATAAGATTAGATCATTAAGCCGCGATGTCGAACGTTATTTAAGCAATTCCCCTACTGCTGATCGTTCGATACTGGATGAGTTAACGTACATGCAAATGAAACTGCAAGCTATTGAGAAGTCACCCTTCTGGCGCCAAATTAGCCGACTGGATCGATCGGTACTCACCCTTGTTATGCAAATGAAGCAAGGTTATCGTGATGCTTATATGATTTATTTAGTTTTATCGCAAGGTCTATCACTTCAAGGTGAGATCTTTAAAATGTCAGTAAAAGACGTAGCTACCCTTTATGAATACTGGACATATTTAAAGATGGGGCAAATTCTGCATAACAGGTACGAAGCTGTCGATCAGGACATTATAAAAATTAAACAGAACGGGCTATTTGTGGATCTCGATCAAAGCAAATCTGCCAAACGAAGATTCCGACACCCTTTTACTGAAGAGCTCATTACTCTTAGCTTCCAAGAAAGACACCAAGCTCCTCCGACAGTAAGACAAAAACCAGACATCATGTTGACCGTAGAAAAGAAAGGTCACACTTATGCTTATAACTATATTTTTGATGCAAAATACCGGATTGATTTTGGACAGACAGAAAAAGAAATCTCTACTCCTGGCCCAATGGAAGACGATATCAATACTATGCACCGCTACCGTGATGCCTGGATTTATAAAAATAACGGACCTTATGAACGCTATGCCTTTGGAGCTTATGTGTTATTCCCTTGGATGGATGAAGAAAATTATGAATCCCATCCGTTTTACAAAAGTATCGATGAAGTAAATATCGGTGGGTTCCCGTTTTTACCGAATACTATCCGGCTGGTTGAGGAATTTCTGGAACACTTAATTGAAAGTAGTCCTGAGGATTTGCAAACTCAAGGCATCTTACCAAAAGGGGCGCTGGAATATTGGGAGTCTTCTCTCGATGAAAAAGTACTTGTAGGGGTTGTTAACGACAATCGCCGATTTACTGCTCATATCCAGCATCGCTTCTACCATATTCCATTAAATCAAGTAAAGAAAGGCTGGCAAGAAGCGAAGCACATCGCCCTCTATATTACTCAGAAGGCTGCAGATAGTGGAGCACCAAATGGGATCACTTATTATGGAGAAATAACCAATGTAGAGATCGTAAAACGATACGAACTAAAAGAGGTACCTAGCCGCTCTCAAGCGTTGTATGTAAAGTTTACAGTTAGCAAATGGAATACACTTAATAAGACCATACGTCCGGTTGGTTACGGTATTCAAGTTTATACTTTAACCACACTAACAATGCTGAAGCATGCAAAAGATCTACCGGAGTTATTTATGAAATCAAAGACAGAACTAAAGCTATGGCGTTTCCTGAGGAGATATTCGAATAAGGTACAAACAAGGCTAGACCATACGCATTTGGATAACTCAACAGGTGTGGAGTCGTTTGGTATAGGACGTAGTAAGATTAAATTGGATGAATCACATAACCAACTTATTATTATTGATGCCTCCGGTAGTCAATTTAAGGCGTCACTTAAAGAGTTTAAGCGGGCACCTGTATCGGTTTATAAAAGCATCCAGGAGGTGTTAAATGAATAAAAAATGTTTATGGCATTATAAAAATGTAGGTTACGGAAGGCCTTTGTAACTGCTAGACTAAATTCAACAGTTTCCGCTTGATAGAATTGAACACTTTTTCATCAATTAAACTTTCTAATCAGTTAAACTTATCGAGTATATAAGTTTCTGATTGGAGGTTTAAAGGAGTGGAAAGGTTGGAAAAGCATGTTTACGTTCATCAGTTAAAAAGAGAAGGGTTTAGCATAGCGGCGATTGCCAGGAAATGCGACCTTTCGAGAAACACAGTTTATACGTACCTAGAAATGGATTTTCAAGAAGCTGGGTTGGTGGACTAAGTATAAGGAAAAGAAAGCTTGATAATTATCAATCGCAAATTTTGAACTGGCTTCAAGAACATCCAGATCTATCCGCCTCTCAAATATCAGATTGGCTCGAGGAACGTTGTTCCTTCACAGATGTTGGAGAAAGTACGGTTCGTACTTATGTGAGAGAACTTCGGGAAAAGTATCATATTCCCAAAGTGCTTCATACCAGAACTTACGAAGCTCTAAAAGAATTACCCATGGGCAAACAAATGCAAGTTGACTTTGGAGAATTAAAAGTAAAAACCTCTCAAGGAAAATCGATTAAACTTTATACCATCGCATTTGTTCTCTCCCACTCTCGATACAAATATATAGAATGGCAGGTTCATCCTTTTACTACTAAAGATGTATTACGGTCTCATGAAAATGCCTTTGAATATTATGGTGGGATCACAGAAGAGATAGTCTATGATCAGGATAAGTTAATTGCAGTTAGTGAAAATGGAGGAGACGTTATATTCACCGAGGAGTTCCAAGCATATAAAGCAAACCGCAACTTCCGAGTATACCTATGTAAGAAAGCAGATCCTGAATCCAAAGGAAAAATAGAAAGCGTTGTTAAATTTGCGAAACAAAATTTTGGAAAGAACAGAGTCTTCCACAACATTGAAACGTGGAATGAGCAATGTCTAGCCTGGTTAAAACGAAAAGGGAATTTCCAGGTACATAACAATACAAAAAAGAGACCTGTCGAAGTGTTTGCCCTGGAAAAGCCACACTTACGAAAAGTCTCCCTACCACTCTCTTTCGAGAGCAACCTTGATACAAGTATAGCAAGAATGGTTCATAAGGACAAGGTCATTAAGTATAAGTCAAACCGATACTCCGTTCCGTTAGGAACCTACCGCCCAGGAGAAAGCAATACAGTCTATGTCCAAGAAGAGAATGAAAAGCTTGTCATTAAGAAAACAAAAGATGGAACACCTATAGCTACTCATGCAATTAACACTGGAAAAGGAAAGCTTATTAAGAATAAAGATCATTCAAGAGATCGTTCCAAAGGTATCATTGCATATATGGAGACGGTCAAGAAATCCTTTGAAAATGAGGATAAGATTGAGACCTTTCTAAGTGAAATCCATCAGCGGTATCCAAGGTACATCCGAGATCAACTCCAAATTCTACAACGTGCTGTGAGAAGTTATGAGCCTTTTATTAATCAGGCGATTAACATTTGTGTTCAGGAGAATTTATGGAGTGCCAATGACTTTCAGGATGTAGATAAGCACCTTTCTAGAATTGAACGAAAAAGCGATGCCATCTCGGGATACGAAGATATTCCTTCCCAAGTTCCTACGGAACTAATAAAACAAAAAGCAACTTTAAGGGATATGGATGGCTACCTTAAAATTCTAGGAGGTGCTTGATATGGGAGGATCAGTCGAGCGGCTGCAAAATCAATTTCATCAATTAAGAATGTCAGAAACATCTAAAGAGCTCCCTGCTTTCCTCAGGAAAGCAGAAGCTCACCCCTGGACATACCAAGAGTTGCTTCATGAACTTCTCACTTATGAAGAAAAACGTCGAGAAGAAAAGATTATTCAAAAACACTTGAAGTGGGCGAAGTTTCCTTATGAGAAAAGCCTGGCAGAGTTTAAACATGATGAACAACCTTCGCTTAGCGAGCGGCAGCTAAGGCAATTAAAAGAACTCTCATGGTTGGAGCAATTATTTAATTTGATATTTCTTGGACCGCCCGGCGTAGGTAAAACTCATTTGGCCATTGGATTAGGATTAGAGGCGATTCAACGGGGCCATCGAGTTGCATTCATATCTATGGGAGAGTTGGTCCCATTATTAAAGACAGAAGAATACATCCGCAAAGCACAGCTACGCCTCAAGCGTATAAGAGAATCTGATCTAGTCATCGTTGACGACCTAATGTATATGGCAATGGATCAGCATGAAGCTAATTTGTTTTTTCATTTAATCAATCATTTATATGAAAGAAGTTCAATCATATTGACATCAAATAAAGGACCTGAGGAGTGGGGAGAGTTACTAGGCGACCAAGGAATTACCACGGCTATTTTGGATCGTTTACTGCATCGATCTGAGGTAATTCATTTAAATGGCGATAGCCATCGAATAAAACATCGTCAACCTTTATTTGAATCGAAAAGTGTTCAAAATTAATGAGCAAAAAGTGTTCAAAACTACTTGACGGTTACACAGATGAATGACATTTATTTTTATTCAATTTTTAAACGTTTTTTGAAGCATAAAAAGTACATATAATCCAAAAAGTTTAGTAGTTGCAGCGTAAATAAAACAAAGAATAAAAGCATTACTAAGAACAACGTTTCCTTTAAAATGCGTTTTAAAATTTTAACCGCTATACCAAAAGAAAGTTTGAATGCAAAAAATTCATATCAAGCAGTGCCTGACCCCCACCATAGTAAAGCGTTAACTCACTGGGGGTCAGGCCTTTTTTCAAACATTAAATGATTAGTCTGCCTCTAAAAATTTTATTGTCCCTAATATAAAAATCTCCTTCCTTACTAGAAATCTGGCAGGAAGGAGATTTTTTCACTTTATTCTTCTATAGGCAGTACCTCTATCGGATCAACAGGACCTTGATAGAGTCCTCCGCCACCACCCGCGTCAAATACACGGATGCTGATGACATTTTCTTCCCCGTACTTGATAGTTTCAGCAGGAATGACATATTCTCGATCCCAATCCCAGGCCGAAATCATTCCTTCTTCCCCATCACCGGTCGGAAATTCACCGGATTGGGCAACTTTTTCACCATTAACATAGGTAGCGTCGACGTCATCTATTCTACCCAGTCTGACTTTCAGCGAATGTCCTTCCCATTCGGACGGGATCTCGATGGTTTTCCTGTACCAACCATATACATTGTCATCATGGTAATCCGAATGGTCTTCCCAGCTGGATGGAAGGGTAACTTCCTGCCATTGGCTGTCATCATAACCTGGTTCTTTCCAACTCATATCGTCACCTTTTTGGAACAGCCAGGTCCCCGCCATTTCAATTACTGGCAACGCTACCGTCTTGGCATCAACGTCTCCAATGGCAACTTGATAGATTCCCGCTTCATCAGGAGCTTGATAGCTGAAAGAAACTTCTGTAGTGCCCCCTCCAGGTCCGGCAGGTACCTCAACTACTTGACTGTCTACAACATCCCCGTTAAAGGTTAATGGCACTTCTGTAGTTCCTGCATAACTTCCATAGTTAGTGACAGTGGCTTCAGTTGTGATGATTTGATCGTCTACGGCAACCTCAAGGTCGCTATAGCTGAAGGTCGGCTCCTTTTCCCTCACTGTAATTGTTTGACTATTGAGGCCTTTGATACTTACCTGATGCTTTCCTATTTCAAATAGTTTATTCGAGCTTAAGGTCACTTCATTTGTCTCCCCAGGGGCGATTCGCACCTTTTCATCAGCTACAGTTTTCCCGTCAATTTGCAGCTCCAATTGTTTACCACCAATAATATTCCCTTCATTCGTGACTTCTACCGTCACATCAAACTCATCATTGGATTGGATTGTTTCCGGAACTTTTGTATATTCCATGGAAAGAACCGGTGCTTCATATTCTGGCAGCTCTTTTACGTTTTCCTCATCAGCAGGGTAAATTCTTACAGCATGGCCACCACCTGCTGCCATCGAAGCTGTCAGTGTATCCTTGGAATCAACTATCACCTTGTCGATGGATACTGGTGTAGGATTTGATTCTAAATCAGCTTCGGGTCCATCTGAATATATTTCAGCCACATATTTCTCTCCGTTGTCTAAGAAATCAAGTGCTACATCCAGGTCTCTCGCTTGTTCATCGGTTATACTTCCGATATACCATTCTTCTCCACTGCGGCGGACAATCGTAGCATAATCCCCTATTTCCGCATTTGGAACTTTAATATCATCCCATGTGACCGGTACATCTCTGATAAACTTGAATTCTGGCAGGATATTGCCTTCTTCATCTTTATAGTTCTCCGGCAAGTCAGCGGCCATCTGCGTTCCAGTGGTGATGGTTACATAAAGTGCCAGCTGTTTGGCACGTGTGGAATGTACCCTGGTGTCCGCATGAGAAATTTCAACGTCAAAGATACCTGGCGTAAAATCAATCGGTCCAGCCATCATTCTGGTAAACGGCAGAATCGTATCATGCTCTGGCGGGTTGTTTTCATCCCCGAACGCTGCATATTCCATCCCCATTACACCTTCACGACTCATCCAGTTTGGATACGTACGTTCCAGACCAGTCGATTTGATAGGCTCATGCGTATTAATCATAATTTCATATTCGGCTGCTTTCTTAACGGCATTATTATAGTGGTTCACCATATATTGTCCATGGTGTTTTTGTCCTTCCGGGTTGTGAATGCCGTGATCGGCGACATACCCACTCTTGATCGCATGAATTCCGAGATCTTGATATAAACTGTAGGCATCATCCATCTGCTCTTCGTAATTCAAAATATCTCCGGACGTTTCATTATGCATGATATAGGAAACATTTCGATCTTGCGCATACTGGACGACTCCTTCTAAATCATAGTCAGGGTATGGTTCAGTAAAACTAAACAGATGACCATTATCTATCCAATTACCATCCCAGCCTATATTCCAGCCTTCAACTAAGAGACCAATATTTTGATTTTCCGTGTCGAGATAGTTATGAGCAAAATCGATATATCTTTTAGCGTTCTCGGTTGTGGCTCCATGTTTCTCTCCTGATGACCAGGTTGACTTACCACTAATCATTTCCCACCAGACACCGACATATTTCATCGGCTCAATCCAGGATGTATCCTCGATGGCGGATGGTTCGTTGAGGTTTAAAATCATATCCGATTCAACAAGATCTCCGGCATTTTCACCGATTTCAATCGTTCTCCACGGTGTCTCGACCGGCAGGCTGTCTTTTTTCACTTTTACCTCACCGTCAGGCCATGGTGCCAGATAACTCTTCAGTGTATTTTCTTCATTATCCACCGCCTTCAGTGCCATTCCGGAATAATCGATAAGAGCAGCTTCGTGGATAGTTAGGTGGATGCCTTCCGGTGTTTTCATGGTAAACGGTGTGCTTACTTCATCTACTTCACTCAAAGGTGTTTGATTATAATTATATTCGTAGCTGTCCCAGTCATTCTCGATCCACCAGGATGTATTATTGCTGGAAAACCGGAACTCCGTCTCCTCTGAAGTAATTTCCAGGTTTTCATCTAGATTGTCTTGTTCTGGCAACTCATAACGGAAGCCGACTCCATCATCATACACCCGGAAAATGAGGTTCATCTTCCGATTCAGATTACCCTTTTCCTGCAGATAAACAGTCATTTGCTTGTAATGGTTTTTGATTTTTTTCTTTTCGCCCCATACAGGCTCCCAATGTTCATTGAAGTTTTCTATGGAGGTGTCAACGATCTCAAAGTTGCTATCCAGAGGAGCTTGCTCTTTGAAGTGAAATCCTAAGGAAGAAGGCTTAACCAGGCTCGTACCTTCATAAGCGATTTGATATTGAGGTACTCCCTCATCTGTCAGCTGGAAATCAACATTTACCTTTCCATCCGGGGAGTGAACCGAAGTTTTTACTTTCTTATTATTATTGGTGCCTGATTTTTCTGGACCATTGGCCCAAACCAGGCTGGCAGTTAACGATAACATGATGACAAAAACAAACAGCCCTAGGAAACTTTTTTTAATAGCCATGATTTCCTCCTTTTTTTATAAAAGTTATCTAGTGTTAAACACTGCCCCCCTTTCTCACCAAATTAGATAACGCTTTCATGCATTCTATCATGGTGAGAAGGGGGGATAAATTCCTATCTATCTTCATTTTTTTGTCCTGGTCTGTACTATTTTGTCATAGAAACTGAGCAATTTATCCTTTCACAGAACCAGCCAACAGCCCTCTCACAAAAAATTTGCCTAAAAAGATGTAGACAAGCAATGTCGGTAATGCTGCAAGTAATGCCCCGGCCATCTGGACGTTCCACTGGACGATCTGGCTGCCGGACAAGTTCTGCAGGGCAACCATAACTGGCTGCTGGGCTGAAGTTGTGATTGTGACCGCGAACAAAAATTCGTTCCAGATGTTCGTAAACTGCCAGATGCCGACCACCACGAAACCAGTGATCGAGAGCGGGAACATGATATGCCGAAAAATACCAAGGAATCCAGCTCCATCGATTTTCGCTGACTCGATCATGGAATCGGGGATGCTGGCATAGAAGTTCCGGAACATCAACGTTGTGATTGGCAGTCCATAGACAACATGGACGAATACCAGACCGGCGATGGAATTGTACAAGCCGATTTCACGCAAAAATTGAATAAGTGGAATTAAGATACTCTGGTACGGGATGAACATCCCGAACAATATTGCAGTAAACAGCACATCCGATCCTTTGAATTTCCACTTGGAAAGCACATAGCCGTTTAAAGAACCGAACAGTGCCGATAGAATTGTTGCCGGAATGACCAGGTAGAAACTGTTCATCAGGTTAGGCGCCAGCCGTGTAAAAGCAGTAACGTAACTGCTGAAATCGATTGTGGTCGGAAGCTTCCACATATCAGCAAGAGTAACTTCCTGGAGCGGCTTAAAGCTTGTCACCAGCATGACGTAGACAGGCATCAGATAAAATAAAGTAAGCGCAATAAGAATCAGGTAAATGATCGGGCGTGTCAAAGTCCTCACCGCCATTTAGGCGTCCCCCTTTCGACTCGAAATCAGATACGGAACGATGAAAATAGCGACAGACAGAAGCATGATGATTGCAATAGCCGCTCCATTTGCATAATAGTTTCCGCGGAAGGTTGTTTCGAACATATAAACCCCCGGCACATCGGTAACGTAATTTGCGCCAGGGCCTGTCATCGCATAGATGAGATCGAATATTTTCAGGGAGATATGCGCCATGATAATGACGACACTGATAGTAATCGGCCGCAGCATCGGCAATACCACTTTCCAATACACCATAAATTCAGACGCTCCATCCATTCGCGCCGCTTCTCTCACCTCTTCTGGAATGGCGCGTAACCCAGCAAGGTACATCGCTACCGAAAAGCCGGTCATCTGCCATACTGCCGCAATAACAACCGCAATAAGTGCCACTGGAATCCCGAACTCAATTTTCCCCCATTCGACACCAGGGATTATCGTCGTATCGGTGTACCATTTCGATTCCAAACCAATTTTGCTTAAAAACAGGTTCACGCCAGTCGAAGGGTTCAGTAACCATTGCCATACCACACCCGTAACAACAAACGATAATGCCATCGGGAAAAAGAAAATATTGCGGAATAAAGATTCCTGCCTGATTTTCTGATCCAACAGGATTGCCAGGGTAATTCCGACAACGATGACCGCTCCAATAAAAAATAAGGTAAAAAATAATGTGTTACGTAGATCTGCCTGGAAACGGTAGTCCTGGAACAGGTTCACATAGTTTTCGATTCCCGCAAACGAAAAGTCGGGTACCAACGTATTCCAGTTGCTCAGGGACACAAAACCTGTCCAGCCTATGAAGCCATAAACGAATATACCAAGCAGAATAACGGACGGCGCTAAAAATGCCACCGCCATCCAGTGGTCTTTCGTTACCGCTTTTTTCTTCTTTTTCTTTTCGGATTCTACTTTGTATTCTGTCTCAGTTGAATGATCCACAGAGGATCGTGCTGGTTCCATCGTAAAACCTCCCTCTACTCAGATGAAATATCACTCGGCTTGTCGCCAAGTCCTTTTTGCCTAAAGCTTTAGTACACTTTTGTAAAATAAAATAAAGGGGGAAGAGTGTGACCTCTACCCCCTTCCGGTTATTTTAGTTCACTTGCTGCCTGCTCTAATGAGTCGATGAACTGTTCGGTATCCTGTTGTGTTACGAAGATGTTCACCGCCTGATTCACTTTTGTCAGGAACCCTTCTGCAGCAGCGGATCCGTGAGCAAGACTCGGCGCCAGTTTTGCTTCATTAAAATCCTCAATCGTTTCCTTGCCATATTCATCATACTTGGAAACGTCCGCATCTTTGCGGGCTGGAATCGATCCTTTCAACGTGTTGAAAGCATCCTGTCCTTCCACAGAACCAAGTACGCTCAAGAATTTTTTGACATCATCAGGATTTGATACACCTTTTGGAAGACCAAATGTATCGGTGACTACCATAAACTGACCGTCCGTGCCAGGAGTTTCCGTCCACCCGAAATCTTCTTTTACTGTTAGCTCAAGATCGTTTACGAAATAACCTTTCGCCCAATCTCCCATCACATTCATTGCCGCTTCGCCATTGGCTACCAGCTGTGATGCGTCCTGCCAGTTACGGGAACTGTGGTCTTCATTCACATATCCAAGCATTTTTTTGAAAGTTTCTACCGCAGCAACCACTTGGTCATCTGAAAATGACAATTCACCATTGAATAGCGCATTGTAATTATCAATACCAAGTTCACCAAGCAATACCGTTTCGAAAAGGTGTGTAGCTGTCCAAGGCTCTTTATCACCAAGTGCTAATGGTGTAACACCTGCTGCTTTCAATTTATCTGCCGCTTCAAAAAATTCATCGAACGTCGTCGGTACGTCGATGCCGTTTTCCTCGAATACTTTCGTGTTATACCAAAGGACGTTGCCACGGTGGATATTTACCGGTACCGAATAAATATCCCCATCCTTACTGACCAAATCTATCAAATCCTGCGGAAATTTATCTTCCCAGCCTTCTTCTTCATACAAATCGTTCAATGGTTCCATTTTCCCTGCTGCTACCCAGCCTTCATTCAATTCAGCTCCGCCATGGACCTGGAAGGTTGCAGGAGGATCGTCACCCTGCATCCGGCTTGCGAGTACTGCTTTCGCATTCGTTCCAGCTCCTCCGGCAACCGCTGCATTTTCAACTTCTACGTCCGGGTGCTTTTCTTGGAACAACTCTATCAATGCATTCAAGCCGTCTTCTTCACCAGCACCTGTCCACCAGCTGAAGATATCAAGCTTGGCGTCGCCATCACTGCCTCCACTGCTTCCGTCAGCTTCATTAGAACTTGAGTCACTGCAGGCTGCAAGCGCCAATATTAGTGCAAACATAAGCGATACAAACGTCCACTTCTTCTTATTCATTACAAACTAACCCCCTAAAGAATATTTATGAAACCGCTATCATTTAAAATATATCATGGGGGTTCTTCCTTTTTAGGTACTATTACCTGCACAATCTTGTCATTACCTTCACTATTTTGTCCTGCGATTTATAATCCCCTAGTTACTGCCAGAAAGAAAGATGACATTCTAAATATGTTTTTTTCCTAACGAAGTAATGTTCTGTCCTAACTCGACTATGTTCCTCCTTAACGTAACGAGGTTTTGCCTTAACGCGACAAACTTCCGGCCTAACAAAAAAACGCCAAGGATTAAACCTCAGCGTCTTACTTATACATAATACAAGAATGTTTTTTATTTTTTAAACTGCGCCTGCTTCCGGTATTGATTCGGGCTTCTTCCCACCTTTTTCTTGAACACCCGACTGAAATAATTCGGATCCTTGTAACCAACTTTGAAGCAAATCTCTTTCAGGCTATGAACCGGATCGTTCATCAGTTCCTTTGCTTTGCCCACGCGGATACCGGTCAAATATTCGATGAAAGTAACACCTTTCTTTTCTTTGAACAATTTACTAAGGTAATAGGGACTAAGATCCACGTGGGCAGCTACTTCTTCAAGTGTCAATGGATTCGCATACTTCTCTTTCATGTAATCCATCGCGCTTCCGAGTTTTCCTTTGGCATGGACTGCTCGCCATGTATTGACTTTCTCGACCATACGACGCAATTCATGCACACATTTTTCCTCCAGTTCACTATACGAATGAAAATGGGAAAAGTGGTCGAATCTCTCAGCTTGTATGCCCATGTCGTTCATCATTCGTGTTACGATAATGAACAGTTCGTTCATTTTGGCTGTCAATATACCGAGTCCATCTACCTGCTGGTCTTTCAAATAAAGTGAATATTGCTCTAAGGCAGTGGAAATATCCCCGTTTTTCACCGCATCCAGCAGTTCTTTTTCGCGTTTAAATGCATACACTTCAGGACTTTGATGATGATTATTTTTATCCGCAAACAAGTAAGTCACCTGGTCAGAACTTTTGATATGCTCAAGGGCATGGAGTGCTTCGTGATAGGAACGATTCATCTCGTCTGTCGACGCATAAGGGGTCCCAATACCAACATGCATCCGTATACCTGTTTGTTTTTCAAACTGATGAAGGAGATTACGTACGAATGGAAGCACATAGCTTAGAAACTCGCTTTTGTCCGTACCAGTTAGCTGATCGGACAAAAAAAACACCGGCAGCTTTTCTTCATGGTTAGGACTGAATAATTGAACATCTTTCGAGTGGTTTCTAATATACTCTTTCACCCATGCAAAACTCTTATCCCGATCGTTCGCCTGACGAAAATCGATTACCATCGCATAGCCGCAGGTTATATTGATATCCAACAGCTCACTCCATTCTGTCAAGTCAAGGTCCTGCATGTGATCGACCAGCATAGATAGCGCCCACTCGGATTGCATGAACTTCAATGCTTTATTGAATTGACGTTCCAGGTACTGCTTTTCAGCCACCTGACGACTCTCTTCGACTATTTCCCTTTCCACCCGCCGTACCGCCGCGACGACTTCCTGTTTCCGGCTCGGCTTCAGCAAGTATTCTTTGACACCCTGCTGCATCACGTTTTTCGCATATTCAAATGTATCGAACGCCGACACCATGATGAACCGTGTGTTCGGTAAATTTTTTTTGATTTCCGTGACCGCTTCCACCCCATCGATGCCCGGCATCTTAATATCCATTAGAATGATATCCGGTTCGGCTTCAAGCGCTGTCTCGATCGCCTGCCTGCCATTAGCGGCTTCGGCAACCACATCAGCGCCAGGACATTCATTGGCAATTATCTTTTTCAAGCCTTCCCGCTCAATCCATTCATCATCAACCGCCATGAGACGCAACATAGTGATCGCTCCTCTGCCTCACATAATAAGGTAATTTAAATCGCACAGTAGTTCCCATTTCCAATTCGGATTCAATATCGATTTCACATGCTCCTTTATAAAAAATTTCCAGCCGTTTGATGACATTACGCATGCCAAGACCGGTCGAATGACCTTTTGAGGTTAATTCATTCCTGGCGCCATCATCCGAATCCAACAATTTCTTTTTGACGATATCATCCATGCCGGCGCCATTGTCCCATACTTCAACGACTACCTGGTTGTTCTCGTTATATACGTTCAACCCGATTTTTGCTTCCTGTTCATATCCTTCAATGCCGTGAATAAAGGCATTTTCCACAATCGGCTGCAATGTCAGAATTGGAATTTCGATATCCAAGCACTCCTCCTCAATGGCTGTCTCAAAGTTCACACGATCACCAAACCTGGTCTGCTGGATAAAAAAATACTCCTTCACTATGTTCACTTCATCCTTCAAGGTGGATGGTTTATCCAGGGTTCCCAGGTTATAGCGCAGCAGTGCCGAGACCGATTCGATTAAACTGCTCGTCTTATCGGCATCCTCCAGATAAGCCATCTTATTGATGGTATTTAATGTATTGAAAAGGAAATGAGGATTGATCTGGCTTTGCAGACTCTTCAGCTCCATTTCTTTAAGAAGCCTGTCGAGTTCCGACTGGTCCTTGATTTCCTTGATCAGCTCGCGGATATTTCCCCTCATCCGATTGAAGGTATCTCCTAATAATGCCATCTCATCATTGGTCCGTACCTCAACATCCTCACCGGAAAAATCCCCTTTGGATATTTTCCTGGCAGATTCGGACAAAAGCCTGATCGGTTTCGTTAGCCCTCTCGAAAACCAGAGAGCTGCCAGCAAACTCAAAATTATCGTAGAGAAGAACAGAGAAATTCCCATCGCTTGAAAGTAGAAATTCTTCTCTTCCATCAGATGATAAAAATCCTGGTAGCCGGTAAGCTCACTGTTCAACAGACTCAATGTCGTATCCTGGATATATTGGGAAACCTGCGAAGCTTCATTCAAGTGGAACGAATAGACATTCAAGTCCTCTTCGTGGAAAGCATCAATCGTAAGCTCGCATTCTTCCAGGAATGTATCAATCAAATTAAAATAATTCGTGACCATCAGTTGGTTCTCTGCATTTCCTACTTCTTCGAACAACCGTTCTTTATCTTGCTTCAGCTTCGTACTGGCTTCTTCATAATTTACGAGGAATTCCGGAGATTTTTCTAAAATATAAGCATTCATCTCTTCATATACAGTGGCTGTTTCCTGGGAAATCTGATTAAGTATGATAAATCGCTGGAAACTGTCATGGTATTTATGTATGGTATGCTGGCTGTTTTGATAAAGGTAAAACGTGACCCCATTTACTAACAGAACA
The DNA here is from genome assembly GCF_043496955.1 of Thalassobacillus sp. B23F22_16. Classification (NCBI taxonomy): domain Bacteria; kingdom Bacillati; phylum Bacillota; class Bacilli; order Caryophanales; family Bacillaceae; genus Thalassobacillus; species Thalassobacillus sp. B23F22_16. Next base: position 318,075 of record NZ_JBIEKD010000001.1, read on the forward strand.
AGGAGGACAACAAATATCATGATTTTCGTCCTGATGCGTTTCATTGGACCTCCGCCTCAATCATTTCATTCCTATTTAATGGCAGGTCACCTTGCCGGATTACGCGCGTTTCGGTATGGTTGATCGAATCGACAGCTTTCCCCTCCAGCACCTGAACCATCGCCTCGATACTTTTGTACCCCATTTCATACGGCTGCTGGATTACGGTCGCTTCAATTTTTCCTGCTTCAAGCAATTCCAGCGTCTCTGGTAAAATATCAAAACCGATGACATACGTTTCCTGTGACTTTCCCATATATTCCAGCACTTCTGAAATGCCAAGGGCATCGAGTGCGCTCGTCCCGTAAAAAGCATTGATCTCTGGATGTTCCTGAAGGATTTTATAAGTCTTTTCCGCAGCTTGTATTCTTGTAATCTGGGAAGCCTCGATTGCAATGATCTCGACACGATTTTGCTCCCTTATTGCATCTTTGAAACCTTGGACTCTCAGTTTCTGGTGATTCGTATCGAATTTTCCGGTGATGATGCCGACTTTTATTTCTCCTTCCGTGTCGGCGAGCAGTGCCTTACCAGCCAATATCCCCGCATAATAGTTGTCTGTCCCAATATAAGAAATACGATCGCTTTTCGCAGCATCCGTATCAACTGTCATAACAGGAATCCCTTTTTGCACCACTTTATTGATGAGAGGCGTAAACTGTTCCTCACTCAGCCCCTGAGTAAGGATTCCATCCACTTTCGCTGCCGCAGCCATATTTATAGATTTCAGATGTTCTTCCTGATCCGCCTGCTTCGGCCCGGTATATTCCAAGGCTATGCCGAAATCCCTGGCCGCATCCCGAGCCCCCTTTTCAACCAGTCGCCAATAATCATTATTGATTTCTTCGGGAATGAGAACAATGTGATGCCGGGGGTATGAATAAGCCTGTGTTACAGTGTCAGGATTTATACTGAAAGCTTTAATAGAAAAATATAAAAAGACCGAGAAAACGGTTACAAACATGATAAAAGCCGCACCATAAAACAAACGAGTCATCTACCTCTCCTCCCTTCGTATAATGTAATAGTTTAGCATATTTGATCGAATATTTTTCAATTTTCTTACTCTTTCACTGGTAAAATATTAGTAAAACTTAGCTTATCGCCAAGTCCTTATGGCGAAAGCCTAAATTTTTCTTACACTTTAATCCTTCAACAAGGTTAAACGTTCTTAAAAGTAAAAAATGCTCGGAGCTTACCCTCCGAGCATTTCCTTTGATTGCAGGTATGAATCTCATCGTTATAACAAAAAGTTGAAAAGAGCTCCTTAATTGTGTATCGTGCACCTCCCTGCAAACATTTACTTTTACGAAAATTATTCCAAAGGGATCAATTTCACCCTTGCAGCAGTTTCCATAACATCCCCATCAGACGTCCAGAAGATATATTCCGTTTCCCCAAAACTCCCATCCCCTAAGATGGTATTTACATCTGCATAACCTGCACTCCCATAAATGATAAAATTGCTTCCTTCCCCTACAGGGACTGCTTTGTATCTCCCTTCTGGAAAATCCTGACCAACAAGGTATTGCCCGGCAGCGAATTCCTTTGGCTCCTCTCCAGTTTCTACCACTATATTAGTCAATCTTTCAATCTCGCTTTCTAAGTCAGACACTTCTTTCTTTTTGCCTTTGATGGTGGAATTAAAGTCATCAATCTCTTTTTGGAAAGTGGATAGCTCCTGTTCAGCTGCATCGCGTTTTTCAATGACTTTTACCGCTTCATCATACGCTTCTTTTTCCTTCTTATAATCTGCCTTCACTTTATCCAGCCTTTGCTCGGTATCCCGAATCTCTTCCTCGTTCTCCGTCACCGTCTCATCCTTCTCTTTCACTGCCTGCTCTACCTCTTCCTCCAGTTTTTCTAGCTCTCCTTCCGCTTTGCCGATCTTGGTTAGCAATTCGGAAAGGGTTACTTTTGAATCCTGGAATTCTCCTTTGGCCTGGGTGGTGCCAACTCCATAAAATATGGATGCAATGAGGATGATAGCTAAACCAATCCCAGTAACTTTAGCTGTTTTCGATTTGAAAAATTCTTTCACCTGTTCTCCCCCTTTTATTGTCATTATATTCCTGAACTCTATGACCAATGACCAATAGCTCAGTAAGACCATTTTCATAAATGGGTATTGAGAAAAGGAATCAAGTGTTCTTTGTCGAAATGTGTAAACAAAGGAGGAATTTGTATGAAAAAACAACTAGCAACCATCGCCTTATCCGGCACAATCTTTGCCGGAGGAGTAATTGCTGACATCCCGACAGCCCAGGCGGCAGGAAATGGACCAGACTACCAGGGGCACGAGACGATCAACACTTCCATCCTCCATACATACACAGAAATGGTGAACTTCCTGGAAACACAAGAGAAAAAACAGGCAAATATGGAGCTCGAAGTGATCGGGGAAACGGTGAAAGGACGGGACATGCATATGGTGAAGTACATGCAGAATCCGGACAACCCGACCATCCTCTACATAGCCCAGCAGCATGGTGACGAGGCGCTAACAACAGAAGGGTCACTTGAATTCATCAAGCAACTTGGCACGGGTAAGATAAAAGGAATTTTAGAAAATGTCAATCTCCTGATCATCCCGATGTATAATGCCGACGGTGCAATGGGAGATGTCAATTACGAATTAGAAGATTATGCAGCCAAGGGCGATCGCCACCTGACCCGCCTGAACGCAAATGAGGTAGATCTGAACCGGGATCATGATGCCAAGACACAGCCAGAAACGCAGGGCCTTCATGAAAATGTTCTGCAGCAATATGATATTGATTATATGATCGACCTCCACCATCAAGGAGCCCAATGGATAAAAGACGATAAATATGTATCCGGTGCCATCTTCCCTTCTCACCCTGACCATACAGCACCGGATGTATTTCACGGCTCCCAGCAGCTCGGCGCTGTTGTCTACGATGCCATTGAACCAAAAGGCTGGGGTCATCTCGCTAACTATGCCGGAAAAGGTTCCGCGTATGACAACGGCATCAGCGTCTATGGGCTCGCTCATGATTACGACATTTCTACCCTGCTTTTTGAAATGCGAGGAACGCAGGACAATGCCAATGACTTTGAAGTACTAGGTCAAAAGAGTAATGGATACCTGACCAAACAGGCAGTAGTAGCGATGGATGCAGCAGCCAGAGCGATTGCGGATGGCAGCATTCAGGAGAAGGATGTTTCTTTCTGGCATGACTTACCTGTTCAGGAAGAGCGACCGTATTAACTTATCTACTAAATTAATTTTAATAAAGCCTGCTCCCTGGGATGGGGGCAGGCTTTATTTATGGTCTAGTAACTTAGTTACAATTTCATAGTTATTTTATCACTATCTGCTAGAATTCAATTCTTTTCCTACACCCGTATGATAGGCTTTAACCAATCCTATTTCATAGGGGGGATGCCCTTCTATTTTTTCGGAATAAGTGTAAGAAAAGAAAGCTTCAATAATGTCTCTATCCTCTAAGATCAACCTCACACCTATAGACTTCTCTACCTTTTCAACGAAACTAATGGTGTTGATTAGTTCCTTTTCTATTAATTTTTCAAAGCAGAGTAATCTGCAATAAAAAAATAAGGGAGAATCATAATGAAGAAAAGTGTATTGTTACGACGGATTGTAATTCCGACCATTGCTTCATTAATCGCTGTAACGAGTCCGCTTCCCTTTGTAGAGGCAGCGCCAAAGGGAAAAGCAGACCAGAAAGTTTCAGAATCAACCGTCCGTGAACCAGAAACAGGGTTTCGGGTCTTACCTTACTTACAGTCCCCATCCAGCACATCCATGACGATCAACTGGGTTTCAGAAATAGTTGAACCTGGCAGGGTCATCGTAACTGGTCCCGGCATGGAGGCGAAAAAAGTGACTTCTGCACCGCAATACATGGATTTAATGGAGTATACACAGAAAGAATTGGAACAGGAATTAACCTATGATAGCGGCAATGGCGTCGTTGAAACACTTCCGCAAGGCTCCTGGTTAGAATCCAATTCCAACTATAAACATTCGGTAACCATTGACGGTTTAGAACCTGACACTAAATACAACGTTGTCGTTAAGCAAGGGAAAAAGACACATACGTCTAAATTTGAAACTTTTCCAGACAGCGAAGATTGGGATGAATTATCGTTGATTGCCTTTTCCGATACGGAGACCGAACCATTCGGTGAATTGGAACATCGGGAATGGGAATTACATCCGATCAACCCTTACGCTCCAGGTTCTGAGGAGCGTCCTGGTGAAGGGTCTGCATTTGATCAAAAGTATGGCAACCAGGAACGAAACGATATGTTTTTGGTACGTTATCCACTGGACCAGCAAACGGCTTTAAATGAAAACCTGGCTCATATCGAAGCAGCTGATCCCGATGCGTTACTAATTGCTGGGGATCTATCACAAGGTTCCGGATACCAGCCGGCCTGGGATGAATTTTGGCGGCACTTTGCTGGTGACTTTACTGATTTCGCAACACATACCCCGTTATTACCGGCGATAGGAAACTGGGAAACTTATGCCTCCATAAATGGCGGATATGGCAGTGCTGAAGATCGTTCACCGGCGGTCATCTCACGTAATAAGTACCATGAATACTTCGATACTCCTGGAGATGAGGACAACCCTCAGTATGAAGATTCCTACTACCGGACAGATATCGGGCCAATCACGTTATTAACCTTGGATTCTACCAACGGCATCCCTGATGAGTCTACCGCAACCGGGACTTTGACGGGTGAACTATACAGTGAAAATGACGCTACACTAAATGAATCCGTATGGGCAGAACAAGGTGTGGATGGTGATCCATATATCACTACCGATACGCAGGGACAATTTACAACCGAAGCTTATAATCACGCGTTCACAAAACTTTTCGATGGACTATCACTCGAGGATTCAGACTTGCCTAACTTCAATCCAGGCACGGAGCAATATAAATGGGCTGAAGAACAGTTACAAGACGCACGTAAACAGGGACAGATTGTTCTAGTTCAGTTCCACCATGCTGCCTATTCCAGCGGTGTTCATGGGGCACCGCCAAATCACGAATATGCCGACAACCAATCCGGTGTCGCCATGCGTGTCTATTCCCCCATGTTTGAAGAATATGGCGTAGCCGCTGTCATCTCCGGCCATGATGAAATGTTCGAACGAAGCTGGGTTGACTTGGATGGCGACGGCAATGGTTTTCATTCCTATGACGTGGGTGTAGCCGCTGACGGCTTACGAGGAGAAAAAATGATTAGAGATGAAGACGGCAACCTTGTCCCGCAAGAATTTAATACGCACACCCAATGGAGCGCCACCAAAGATGAGCCGGAGTATTGGGAAACGAACGAAAATGGCGTCAAACACTTAATAGATGGCGGCTTACATTACGGCCATCTTCAGATGGACTTTGAAAATAAGCCGGATGGTATCGAATTAACAATGGCACCAGTCTATATCTTCCCGATACTGGATGATAACTATGACCTGGTGCGTACGGAACGCCGTGTCTATGATGATGTGCAGACGATTCAGTTTGATGATGAGGGTAATATCATACAAGATTAATATTGTATCAAGGTGATTTGCACATCAAAACTTAACAAATATTAACACTCCCACCATTATTAAAAAGTGCCTGACCCCCACTGCAGTAAAGCATTAACTCACTGAGGGTCCAGCACTTTAAATACTCACAAATTAGAAAGAGCAACTGGAGGCATCCATTTTCATGTGCCTCCCTTACTATTTTCCATTAACACAATACTAAATACGACCTTCTTTAATATCATTAGCTATATCCTCGTAATAACTCCGATCCGTAAACGTATTTAAATCGATAATTTTTTTACTTCCTGCTACTAGCTTTACATCCTTGAGCAGTTGGCGATGACATATCAGTATGTCTGCATCCTCAGGTATATCATTTAAAGATGCATTATCTACTGCAATATCTAAGTCCATTTTTCTAAGTTTACCCTTAAGCATGGCAGCTCCCATTGCACTGGAACCTAAACCCGCTTCACACACAAAAATAATCTTATTTATAGTTCTAGGGGCTTCTTCTTTCATGCTTCCTTCTTCACTAGCATCTTTTCTATAATGTTCAATTCTTTCGATTTCTTGAAGCTGCGTGAAATTGAGGATGGTTCTGCGGTTTTCATCTTCTGTTGGGGAGAGATCGGACTGTTTCAATAACATGATACTCGTTAAAAACGATACCAGGGCAGATATAATTACACCCAAAAATACGAATACCATATCCTGCTTCGGCGCCAACCCGACAAATAAGAAGATACTACCCGGCGACGCAATTGATACCAGACCGACATAGTAGTTTTGGAATACGAATATGCCACTTACCCCTCCGAGAATCACAGCAATTAATAGTTTGGGGTTCAATAGGATATAAGGAAAATAGACTTCATGGATTCCTCCGAATATATGAATGAAGGTCCCCATTTTGGCACCTCGTCGCTGGTTCCCTTTCGTTTTGAGCCAATATGCCAGCAGGACCCCTAACCCTGGACCGGGATTAGCTTCCAATAAAAAGAAAATAGACTTTCCTAATTCTTTGGCCTGATTAATTCCTAATGGACCCAGTAGGCCATAATTTAAAATATTATTGAAGAAAAAAACCTTCAATGGTTCGATGAGCGTCGCTGCCAATGGAAGGTAAGGAGAATAAATGATTTTTTCCAGCATTTGTACTGTCCACTCTACTCCACTTGCATAGGATTGCCCTACATATAAGAAGCAGACGATGGTGAGGAATATCGTCGGGATTGAGAGCAGGACATTGGTGACAAGTAACTCATAGCCGGCAATGGGGAGACGGCGTTTGACTAGTAAGTCTACGTATTTGGTCATGTAACCGACAAGCGGCCCGACGATCATAGCACCAAGGATTGCCGGGGCAGAACTGGCCAGTGTAAGCCCATAAGTAACAATGGAAGCAGCCACTCCGCCCCTTTGTCCACTGATCAGCCGACCACCAGTATAGGCAATCAATATGGGAAGAAGTGTATTATATATCGGGTTCACCAGAAGAAGGATTTGATGATTATACCACCATCCATATACACCGAATATTTCTCGGATGATACCTGCTACAATGATCACGGTAATATTTTGTGCAACCATCGCACTTAGCAGTTGACCGGCTTTTTTCATCATTGTTTTCCTTTCAGCAATTCTCGCATCTTTTCTTCATAGGAATCACTAAGCGTTTTTTCTATCACAGCTTTTATTCTGGCGGAATCATGCGATTGAATCGTCTCTATAAAATCTTCATCTGCTAAGGCTGCACTTATTTCACTGATCATCTTGATATGTGGTTTCGGTGCGTCTTTAGGTGAAGCTAATAATAAAATAGTAGATACCATTTGTTCCGCTTCCGTATCATCCATCCAGCTAATCTGCTGATCGATTAAAAATATGCTGACCAACAGTCCCCCTAGACCTGTAGACTTCGTGTGAATCATCGCCACATCATCTAATACAAACCCACCAAGCTTCTCTCTTCTTGCCAGGTCGGTTAAAACTATTTCTTTGTCAATGAGGTAGGGGTGATCTTCCACTTCTTCCAGTAAAACGGATAAGTTAATAGCTTCCTTGCCACTTAGGTGAACGAACGTTAAACCATCTAAGATTCTCATCATCGCTTCACCATATTGTGCTAGTGGTCTTGTTTCCAAATGTACTTCCGCTGGCTTAGTGTTAGTGGTTGATAGCTTCTTTAACGCTGCTTCTACATTTTCCCTATCATCTTCAGTGAAAAAGGGACTGACATGGACGACTTTATTCTCCTCAACCATAGGTAAAGTAACAGTAGAAATGATTACGTCAACCGGATGTGCATCCATCGCTTGCAGCTGCTGGATAGAAATAATATCCACAACAGAAATATGAGGCATTTTCTGTTGAAGCGTAGAAGCCAGGTAAGTGGATGTCCCGAAACCACTGGCACACACGACAAACGCCCGGTACCGCTTCTCTCCCTGTTTTTCCATCCGAATCAATGAGGCTCCCATATGCATCGTCAAATATCCGACTTCACTATCAGGAATGTTAAGATCCGTTAATTCTTCTAACGTCTTACAAGCGTTTCGGCAGGCCTGAAAAACTTCGCCATACTCTTGCTTGGTACGTTCTAATAATGGATTATGTATTTGTAATCCATGCTTGAGCCGATTAATTGCCGGTGCAAAGTGTGCAATCAATCCCTCCCTTAATTCCTCATCCCACTGCAGTGACCGCTGCAGATTTTTTTCTGTTTCATTAATAAACATTTCCGTCAATTCAACCCAGGAGAGCTCTTCCTGATCAGTTGAAACTCTATCATATTTCGCTACCCGCGCCCCTGCGAGGTGCAAGGCTATATAATCGACTTCGATATCCGGAACAGTAATACTAAATTCCTCTTCGATTGCATCAACAATTAGTTGAGAAATCCCAAACAAATCTTCCTCAACACTTAAGGCTGCCGGGATATCCTTATCGGTTACAAATTGATCCGCTTTGATTCTTTCTACTGCTAATAATAAATGGACGATCAAATTCACATAATTCTTATCTGACATTTCGAGTTTATATTCATGCTGAAGAATATTTTTTACTATGCTTTCTACTATATTGATCTGGCTTGCTGATGCTAATTTCAACAAGCGGGCACGTATCATATCATCCAGCACAGTTTCTTTTTCTACTTGATTAAACAATTGCATCCACTCTTCGAATGAAATATCTTTATGAATTAACTTTGATAATAGATTTCTTCTCTGATATTCTGTCGCTTTAAGGTAAACACCCAAACCTGGACGGCGAATCAAAGTAATATCATGATGTTTTAAAAACTTGGCTACTTGTTCTAAGTCATTGCTGACAGTAGCTTCTGTTACATTATATTCTTTGCTGAGGGTAAATTGTTTAATTGGTTCCTCAGATAGTAACAAGTCATACGTCATCCATTCCCGTCTGTCTTCCGGGGAAAAGGTGGATGGTGTCTCCGTTTGCTCTATAAAGTCTTTCAGCTGTTCCATGTCATTTTCTTTTCCTTTTAAATAAATTCCCGATCCAATTTTTTTCATTAATTTCACATGATAGGGGGCCAGTAACGGACGAAGGTTGTTCATTTCACGTTGAATGGTGCGTTTACTAACCTGGAAATAATCAGCAATACTCTGATAGGAAGTAACAGTTTCTGTGTTTAGTAAATATCGCACAATCTCTTTTTGTCTGTAGCTGAAATTGCTGGTGCTCATGACTATCTCCCATTCCAATACTTTTTTCCTAAAATTATATCATGAATGTTCTGATAGTTGAGACAACGATTGGAATAAAGGTTTTACTTGAGCGTAGGATTGTTGGTAAACAGAATAATATTCATCATATCTATTAGATTTTTTTGGATTAGTTTTTTCCCCTTGATCGAAACAATCCGGTAATTGATCTGTTCCTCCCCAAACCTTGGTACCTAAGCCTGCGAGAAGTGCTGCTCCAAATGCAGGTCCTTCTCTTTCTTCAAATGCATAAAGCCTCTCATGCAATATAGAGGAAAGAATATCACGCCATACTTTACTTTTGCTTGCTCCTCCCGTCACATACAGATGATCTATCTTCACGTCCAGTTTCTTGATGAGTTCCAGACAGTCTCTCATACTGAAAGATACACCTTCTAATATTGCCCGGACAAAATGTTCACGTTTATGCTGGTATCCGATACCGATAAACGTTCCTTTCGCCTTTGCATCGTTGTGAGGGGTTCTCTCCCCATTCAAATATGGGAGAAAGATTAGACCATCTGAACCTTCGGCGACCTCATCAACACCCTCCAGCAATTCTTCATACGAGTCGATTTGGAAACTGTCCAAAAACCATTTCAGCGACATTCCTGCCGATAAAGTTACCCCCATCGCATGCCATGTATCCGGGATACAATGACAAAATAGATGAAGGGTTTCCAGAGACTCACCTTCCACCGCCGGTACGTTTTCAAGAGGGGTGAAAACAGTGCCTGAGGTACCTACACTAATACTTACTTTTCCTTGCTGGTAAATTCCATTTCCTAAGGCTGCCGCCGCATTATCTCCGGCTCCTGCTACCAAAGGGATACCTTCAGGCAAACCAGTTATCTCTGCAGCTTCCTTCGTAACATAACCCACAATTTCCTGGCTTTCATTTACTTTCGGCAGCCACTGTGCGGGTATATCCAGTAATGAGAGAATTTCTTCAGACCAGTTTCTTCTTTCCAGATTGAACCACGCTGTTCCGCTTGCATCCGACACGTCACACGCCAGTGAATCCGTCAATTTATAACCGATGTAATCTTTTGGCTGCATCATTATGTCGATCTGAGCATACTTTTCTGGTTCATGGTTCTTTATCCATTGCAATTTAGGAGCCGTGAACCCTGGCAGGACAGCATTCCTTGTGATATGATATATTTTCTCTTTTCCCACAATACCTTCAATTTTCCTGCATTCTTCTTCTGTCCTCAAATCATTCCATAGAATTGCCGGGCGAATGACTTGTCGTTCATTATCCAGAATTACCAGGCTGTGCATCTGACCGGACACACCGATTCCGGTGACCTTTTTCAAATCGACCTTGAGTTGCTTAAGTGCTTCACAAATCGACTCCCACCAAAGATTTGGATGCTGCTCTGTCCAACCTGGTTGTGGAGTTTGGAAATCGTAACTTGTAGTAGCAGTTTCGATAATGTTTGCGTTCTCATCAATTACCAACACCTTTGCCCCTTGAGTCCCTACATCAATCCCTAATAGCACCGTCATCCCACCTTTCTACGAATAAAGAAGCCACAAAACTGTGACTCCTTTTCTTTATTCCATTTTTATTTGTACTTTTAGATCATTCGGATTTCTTGGGCCGTTCAGAAAGTCAACCATATCTTCAAGAGATATCTCTTTAGTTATTAGATGATCAATTTGAATCCTTCCTTCTTTGACCCAGTGAAAAGCCGGAATGAAGGTATGATTAATAGCCATCGAACCTAAAAGTGTCCAGTCCTTGTTATAAAGCTTAAATGGATTCACCTCAATTTTGGCATCATCAGGAGTAACGCCGAATTGAAGATATTTTCCTGTAGGTCCGAGATAAGAAAGTGCCTGCTCTATTACCTTTGGGATACCAGTCGCATCGATTACTACGTCAAATCCATGTGGATAATCATTTTCATTAAGTGCTTCAGAAATGTTATCACTATGGACAACTTTCGTAGCTCCCCACTTCCTGGATAAGTCCAGCTTCTCTTGTGAAATATCCACCACTACCAGCTCAGATGCACCAGCCATTTTCACTGATTGAATTAACTGCTGTCCCATGGCACCTGCCCCAAATAACAGGACCCGGTCACCAACCTTCAAATCCAGTCGGTTCATCCCATGAACAACACAAGCCATCGGTTCGATGAAGGCCCCTTCCTGAAAAGACATACTGTCAGGAAGTTTCACAACATTTTTGACAGGTACTTTCACATACTCCGCCATACTTCCGTCTACAGTATTCCCGAGTGCTCCCCAATTCTCACAATGATTGCCGCGATTGGTCAGACAAAATTCACATGCGCCGCAAAATAATGATGGGTCAGCAGTGACCCGGTCACCTTCTAAAAAATGACTGACCCCTTCCCCTATTTCATGGATCACACCGGAGAATTCATGTCCGGGTATAATCGGGTATGGGGATAAAAATTCCCCTTTGAAAATATGAATATCTGTACCACAAATACCTATATTTTCTACTTTAATTGTCACTTCCCCTTCACCCGGAGAAGGATAAGGCACATCTTTAATCGCCGCTTCGTAAGGTTTTTCAATAACTAATGCTTTCATTTTTGACCCTCCACTTACTCGAGATTTGTATGGTATCCTTCCATCTGTTCATCCGTGATCGATCCTCTATCTTTCAATAAAATGATCAACCATTCATAAAGAAAGAGTTGAGCCTGTTCAAATACTGCTCCCATCGGTTGTAATGAGCTTCGTTCTTCTACATTTACCTTCATGGTTTGTGCTTCAATTAGGATCGTATGGGTAGCATAATGGGATAATTCAGATTCAGGGTTGGCTGTCATATACACAACATCTGCTCCGCTTTTGACCGCAATTGGCAGTAACGCATCCACAGTTGATAGATAACCAGTTCCCGAGCTTGTTATGAAAAGATCACCTCTATCAATCTTAGGAGTTGTAACGTCACCAACCACATGAACATTCAACCCCAGGTGCATGAGTCTCATTGCAAAGGCCTGCAGCATTAGCCGTTCTCTTCCTAGCCCATAAATGAATATTTTCTTTGCTTTTTGAATGGAAGTAACAAACGATTCAATATCCGTTTCTTTGATAGAGTTGAAAGCCTGTTTGGCTTCATCTACGATAACCGTACGCTCTTGCACTTTACTCATGCTTCCACCCTTTCTTTGTTAAAGCATCTTTCCAATAATCCACGCTTGCTTTCAATTCTATTAACACCAGGTCATCGTTTTCTTCAAAAGGATGGCCGACTTCCAGGTATAAATTATTCACATTGGCAGGCAATTCATTCAGAACATCTTCGGCATGGATGATTCCTCGCTCGTTATAAGCTTCCGTAAATGGAAAATGCCGATCTAGATATCCATCTGTCTGCTGCAAGTGAAGCATTGAGATGTCTGAACTTAACTCTTTCACCCAATTTATAGGGTTTCGATCATATTGATTTAATTCCGGATTGGTTGTATGGCCAATATCGAAGCAAACAGAGAAATGCGCGCCTTCCTTACCAGTTTTTTCATTAACCTGGTCTACAAAATGTTTCGTGTCATGAATTGTGATAGCCCCTTCTCTTTTCACCGGGGTTGGCTCCCAATAGTATTCTTCTATACCATATTTCTGTTTTGCATGAACCAAAAGATACGCTATTAGCTCCATGGCACTTTCTTCGAGATAATTGCGTCTCCTATCGTTAAGGAATGAAGAAATATCCAGCCCGCCAAGAGGTCCTCCTGTAGCGTTGACACCCAGGAGGTTTGTCATTTTAAATGCATGCTCAAACCAATCAATCCCATCCATTCTTCCTTCGGCTAACGGATGGTACAGCAGGTTATGAGCGTAAATGGACAACCCGGCAAAAGTAGAATGAATGGTGATATTATGCTTTTCACATTCGTTCCTGACTCTATAACAATAAGACTCGACACTATTTTTCCTTCCTCTGGGGTCAAACTGATCAAAAGAAAATTGAATAGCATTAAGCCCTAACTCTTCACTTACTACTTTCGTCCAATCCTTTGGATCCGGCCATCTTTTAATAGCAAAGCCAGTGGAAATTCCGAGGTCAATGTTCACCTTACTCCCCCTGTTCTTCTGGAACACCGTTAGGATACACCATAATTTTGACACTTCCCTGTTTATCCGTGCGCGCTTGTTCCATCGCTTCTTTCGTTTGTTCAAGAGGGAAACGGCCAGTAATAAGGTTATGCATGTCGACAATCTTTGAAGATAAGAATTCAATTCCCTGAGGGTACGTGTTCACATAACGGAAAATGCCACTAATATCAATTTCGTTATCGGCAATCAAAGGAACATTCATTCCGATTTCACTTTGAGGTGGGAGCCCGACGATAGCCATTTTTCCGCCTCTTTTCACAGAAGCTAAAGCCGATTGTAAGGCTTTAGGATTTCCTGCGGTTTCAAATGCAACATCGACTCCTTTTCCATTTGTAAGCTCACGTATTTTCGCATCTGTATCCTGCTCGGCTACGTTAATGATATGATCAGCCCCCATTTTCTTGGCAGCTTCCAGACGTACAGGTGCTAAATCTGTAACAATCACTTCTTTGGCACCGAATGCTTTAGCAGCCGCTACAGCCGTTAAACCAACCGGACCCATTCCCATGATCGCTACCGAAGAACCTGGCTGCAGTCCTGCTCGTTTACAGGCATGGATACCCACGGAGAATGGTTCAATAAAAGCACCTTCTTCAAAAGACAAATGATCCGGAATAGAATACACAAAATCTTCGCGGTGCTTGAAGTACTGGACGAATGCCCCGTCAACTGGAGGAGTGGCCAAAAATTCTACTTCAGGACAAAGATTGTAGCGGCCGGACTTACAGTACTCGCACCTTCCACAGGTAACCCCAGGCTCTACTGCTACTCGATCACCCACCTGGTGTTTGGTCACATTTGCACCTGTCCTGACGACGATTCCAGCACACTCATGTCCTAAAATAATTGGATCTTCTACTACATAAGGGCCAATCCTTCCATGCTCGTAATAATGTATGTCCGATCCACAAATGCCGACAGCCATAACCTTTATCAGTACTTCATCTGGTTCTAAATCAGGAACGTACACCTCTTTTATTTCTATATCAAAAAGATCATTCATGACTGCAGCTTTCATCGTTTTCGGAATAGCCTCGGTCAAATTTTGTTCTTGCTTTACACTCATATTTATCCCTCCTGTATTTATTTAACAGCACCCATAGACAGTCCTTGAACGAGATACTTACGCACTGCCAACCCGGCTACTACCATTGGAGTAATAATGACGGTTCCTGTAGCCATCGCTTGTCCCCAGGCAATCCCCTGCTGGGTAATCAGCATCGAAGCAGCAACCGGTATTGTTTGGGTGCTATGTCCAGAGAAGATCGACGCAAACATAAAATCGTTCCACGCGAACATTAAACACAATATACCTGTGGCAACTAATCCTGGAGTTGCCGTTGGAACAGCAATTTTCCAAAATGCCTGAAACTTACTGCAGCCATCAATCATTGCTGCTTCCTCTAATGCTTCCGGCACCTCTCTGAAGAAAATCATCATCATCCACAAAGCAAATGGAAGGTTAAATGTCGTATAAGCAAAAATTAACCCAGTCATCGTTCCAACTAAATTCAAATGGGTGAATAAGAGATACAGTGGAAGCATTACAGCTGGGATCGGGGCCATACGCGTACTGATAATCCAGAAGGAGATATGTTTGGTACCTTTAAAATTCCCTCTGGCCAGTGCATATCCTCCAAGCGCGCCAAATACCAGCGAAATAACAGTAGCAGAAACAGAAGCTATTAGACTATTAGTGAGATACCCTAAAAATCCACCTTTTGTAAACATGTACTTGAAGGTGTCAAAATTAGGCTCAAAGAAAAATTTAGGAGGCATGGTAAACATACCAGCTTGTGTTTTTAGTGATGACAAAACCATCCAAACAATGGGAAGAAGAGCCCAAATCAATCCTAGTATAACTACAGAATATAAGGCAGTTAGTGAGAGCATCTTTTTTCTCTTTAACGTAGTTGTAGACATTTATTACTCTCCTTTCCCCATAAATTTAACGAAAAATTGGCCTAAGAATATGGTAACGATCAACATGGTCAGCCCAAGCACCGCACCTGTTCCGAAGTCCTGAAATTTAAAGGCTACTTCCATTAAGTAATAGCCGACAACTTTAGTCGAATCCGCCGGTCCGCCTTCTGTAGCAATCTTGATTTTATCTACAAAACGGAGGATATCCATAGAACGGACGAGTAAGGCAACCACAATGGTCTTTGCTATCAGTGGCAAAATAACATAAATCAACTTTTGAATATAAGTGGCCCCATCAACATCTGCTGCTTCCAAAGGTTCTGTTGATAAGGAATTCAATCCCGCCAAAACTATTAATGTGATCAGAGGAGTCCATTCCCATACGTCCATTAAGATGATGGCCGGCATAGAAGTGGATACATTTCCAAGGATCTGAGCTTCGATACCTACTAAACTAAGCATCCAATCGTATAACCCATAGGTGGAATTAAGAAGATACCTTCCTAACAACCCCGCTACTACCGGAGCAACAAAGACGGGTATCATCCATAGAGTGACGACAAGATTTTTACCTTTAGGTAAATGATAGATAGCAAGGGCCATACCGACACCCAATACTAATTGCAAAGATAGTCCTACCCCCACATAAACCGCCGTTCTTCCCCATGACGCCCAGAAATGACTATTTGTCAAAACTCTGATCCAATTATCCAGCCCTGCAAACATAGGCGTGTCAAAGGATAAGGTAAAATCCATAAAGCTTGCATAAATTAAGTACAAAAATGGGAAGATGCTGATAATAGCTAAAAGAATCATAGACGGCAAAAGCATCCAGAATTCTGTGCTGAATCTTTTCCTGCGTTTGTTCTTTACTTTAGAAGACTTTACTGCCCGAGCAGCCAGACTTTGTGATTCACTCTGCAACACGAACACCACCTCTCATGAGTATTGAAAAAAGGGAGAAGAAGCCCTTCCCCCTTCTTTCAGTAATTACCGATCCGTCAGCTGATTCGTCTGCTCAGCAATTTTATTTACAGTTTCTTCAGGATCTTGTTGGCCAGCAAGCATTTTGGAAAGTTCCGTGAAAATAAAAGTATCAACCTGCGGCCATTGAGGAATCTTTGGACGCATATAAGCATGTTCTTCCTCCCATGCTTTTAGTGTTGGCTTCATAGCTAAAAGGTTTGGCATTTCTTCTGATTCTGGTGTGCCTGGCTCCATTCCGTTTTGAACTTCTTCCAGCTCATACACAGAATTTCTAGTAGGAGTGGAACCACCCTGATCAGATTTTAAAATCATGTACTGCGCCTGAGGAGATGTAGACCATAGAACAAATAACCAGGATGCCTTAATTTCTTCTTCGCTCGCATATTTATTAATACCGATTCCAGTACCACCATACATATGGGCTTTACGTTCGTTACCAGTTGGAAGTGTCGTCCAAGCTACATTTCCAGCTACATTGGAACTACTTTCATCTTCAAACATCGAGCTAAACTCATGCCATTCTGGAATCATTGCAATATTCCCAGCTGCAAAACCTTCTGCAAGGCCTGACCAATCCCAAGAAGTACTCCCCGGGTCAGCAACTTTTAATAATTTGTTATAAAACTCTGCGGATTCAATTGCTACATCGCTATCCATGGCAGATTTTCCAGGTTCCGTAGAACCGACACTTCCGAGGTCATCTTTTTCAAAATAATCTCCTCCGTTGGATGCTAATATATTACTGAAATCGTTCATTAACGAGTCATGCTGCTTTGCCTGATGTCCTGTCCCATAGTTGACTTCGGTAATGACTCCTTCTTCTGCTTTCTCAGTGATCCATTTAGCAATCTCATAATATTGCTCCCAAGTCATATCTTCATCAGGTGTCCAATCATATCCCATTTCCTCTTCAAACTGATCTTTATATTTTTCAAAAACATCTGTGCGATATGCCAGCACCATGGTCGGGTTGTCATAAGGGAGTGCATAAAGCGCTTCCTTATCACCCATGTACCCAGCTGCTTCTAATTGTGATTGTGAAAAGTCTTCAAGACCTCCTGGTAATCCAGGCATTGTAGGTTCCTCTATGAATTGGTTTAAATCAACAAAATGCTGGGATTGTTTTGCTAAAATTTGATATGGATCCGCATAGATAAGATGATATTTAGCTGATTTAGCATTAAAATCGAGACTTGCTTTCTCAACCACTGTTGCTAAATCAGTTTGCTCAATATTAACTTTAATACCTGTCACGTCTTCAAACTGTTCGATATTCGCTGCAATTGCAGAAGAAGGCGGTGTATTTTCAGAAATAAAGTTCAACTCTACCCCTTCAAATTGCTTCCACTCAAACCCTTCAGGAGCTGTAATCTGCGGCAGTCCTTCTACCCATCCTTCAAAAGGTGCTTCCACTTGTTTATCAGGATTGATGTTCTCTGCTCCCTCACTTTCCGTATTGATATCCTGAGAACTACTTTCCGAACAAGCAGCCAAAACTACTAACAGTAAAATAAGTACACTTGTATACCAGACTTTAAAGTGTTTCACAACCGTTCCTCCCTCTTTTTAATTAAAATTATAAAGGCCTTTATTGAATACGTTTTCATTATAAAATTGAGAATATTCAGAGTAAATCTAATCTTAACCAAGGTTTGTCACAAGGAACAAGTGACAACATTTTATGAAATGGGATTATTTCCACTAATATCAAGGTGTTTACTTTCTTAATTTTAACAAATCCATTTCAAAAAAAGTTCACAAAAAAGTCAAAAAGACAGTAAACCCTATATTGGATTTACTGTCTTAGTTTTAAAGAAAAAGTGCCGGGTTTTAATGCATGTGACCATATAAAAAGTGCCTGACCCCCACTGCTGTAAAGCGTTAACTCACTGGGGGTCAGGCACTTTAAAAATGCACTGCTAAAATCCAATCAGAACATGGTTTAATCATCCGAAACGAATGAATATATTCCCCAAGCTTAATATCGAAATGTTGGAGGATTTTCAGATGTAAGTAAGAACTTTCCAGGTACTCAAGCTTTTAAAGTAAACCTCCATAAATAATTGTAGAAACAATCACGATTACAATCCCAATTAACGTTTCATATGGCAGTGCTTTCAGTCGTTCTTTCATATGCATGAAGAAACTATCCCGTGAAATGTGAAAGAGTGGACCATGCGGTAAATGATCAAAAGAAACGGCACCAGCATTGATCATCGTTGCAGCAGCTAAAGCGCTGACTCCATTTTCTAACAATATTTCACCAAACACATTACTGGAAATCGCCGCAGAAGATGTTGCGGATGCTGTCGCTAACGCCATAAACGAACCTGATAGAGGTGCTATGAAAGAGATGGGTAAATCAAATGCATTCAAGCCGCTCATAATCATGCTATTGAGTGAGGAATTCACGATAATGCCGGCTAACGTACCCGTCGCTAGTATTAAAATGGATATCCCAGCCATTTTCTGAAGCCCACTTGACATATAAGACTTTAAATCTGTTGTTTTTCTCATCACGACCGCCCCAAAGATCCCTCCAGCTGGTAATGCAAGTAATGAATCAATTTTAATATCGAATAACGGTTGTAAGGATAGGAGAAAAATCGCAAACAATGGCCCTAAAATGGCCGCAAAAAAAGAAGGTTTATTCATCTCATCTGTCTTTTCTTCCCTGTTTTTAGTGACCATGGAACCTTTATTATTTATTTTTTTTGCTATAAAATATGTAAACGCCGCTCCTGCGACAGCTGGCACTAGTCCAGCAAACATGACGCTCGTTAACGGTAAGGAAAAGGTTTCAGCCGCTGCAATGGTATTTGGGTTAGGTGACATTACATTCCCTGCTCTCGCCCCACATACGACGGCGATTAAAACACTTAGTCTTGAAACTCCGGTTCGTTTGGCGATCATTAACGCAATCGGGGCAACTGTAATAACAGCTGCTGCGATAAACACACCTACTGCTGTTAAAACTAATGTGGATACCGTAATCGCTAATAAAGCTCTTGTTTCTCCCATTTTTGTAACAATTGTATTCGCAATGACGTTGGCCGCGCCTGATTCTATTAAAACCCCAACCAAAACTCCTGCTGCTAAAATCCGTAATACGGCTGGTGTCAGTAATTGAGCACCTTCGATCATGAAGTCGAGGGTAGTTGTTATATGAAGGCCTCCGACAATTCCGCCAGCTAAAGCACCTGCCATCATGGCATATGGAGGGTTAATTCTCCTGAATATCAAGATTATCGTTAACGCCATTGCTACTAACACACCTAAAATACTAACCTCTGAATTGATTAGCCTCACCTCTCTTTCCTAGTTCTTAATTAAGCCCCAAAAGACCAGACGCTTTTAAGTAGCCTTTTCCCTGTAAATCATCTCTTTAGTTACCATACCAGTTATTTGTTTCGGATTCACTATCGAAGCAGGACCTAATACTAAAGAAAAAGTGCCTGGCCCCCACTGCAGTAAAGCATTAACTTACTGGGGGTCCGGCACTTTAAAGGCACTTTAAAATTATCGGATTTCAATGCATATGACCAGGTATCTCTCCACCAATGTTCACATTCATCAAAAAGAGAATCAGACCGACAACGATTAATAGTACAGCCCAGATCAAATCAAAATTAACGATATATTTTCGTATTTTCATCATGCCAATATGGTACACAGTGAACGCAACCACTGTCATTGAAGTCAGCATCGCAAGTTCATGAAATAAATAGAGCGGCAGAATGTCAGCAATAGAATCCGCTCCTAAAATGAAGGGAGAGAGCAGCAGTCCGGAACCATGGGTCGAGGCAGCGAGAAACGACCAAAGCAGCAGCTGTCCGTACCCTACCTTCAATCCCCCCGTCCATTTCACATGACGGAAATAGCGAAACAAACGATAGATCCCGTAGCCAAGCACGATGGAAGCGATGCTCAAATGGACGATATGCAAAGGAAATTGAAAACGAGCGATCGTCTGAAGCAGGACGACTGCTCCATCCCCTAACATTTGCCCCATGCCAATCGGGATAATCGCATAAATGAGAACCCGCCAGTCGTCTTTTTGAACGGCAAGGAAAACGGCGAAGAGCCAGCCCATCGCCGGATTTAGCCCGTGAAAGGCACCAAGAAGGGCAGCGATGGCAATCTGACTGCCCTCAGAAACCAGCATTTCCATGTTAATTTCCTCCGATCAAAATCATGGATAGCAGAACGTATCCGTAGAGCAGTCTCCCCCATCCAGTCGGATTTGGTGGGCCCTGCCCTTCTCTAATTGGAGCAGGAAGTCTGGATCGATTTCCATTCCTCCTTCTGGAAGGATATCTACTTTGACGACAGCTCCTTGAATGCCTTCCGGATAAAATTGATCATCCCAGGAACTATAGAGGGAATTACTGAAATAAAGCCGTTTTCCGTCCCGGCTTAATTCCACCATCTGCGGTCCGCCGGTTATCTTTTTACCATTTGGATGTGCTTTCTGATTCACAATTCCTCCAATCTCCACTTTGCCAGTCAATTTCGCGTTGAGGGGGTCACTGACGTCATATTGCCTTAGTTCCCCGGTCCCCCAGCACGGGACATAAAGGTAACGATCATCAAGGGATAGCACAATGTCGGTCACTAAAGGCGGTACTGCACCAACGTCTTTGAGTGCTGGCGGAAGCTGATCCGGGTCGGCCGGCTGGGCAGGAATTTCAATGATTTTCTTCACGTCCCATTTCCCATCCTCCTGGTACCACGTCCAAATCGAGCTGGCCAGATTGGTCACATCGGTGACAACACTCACAAATCCATACGTTTTCTTCGGATTATGCGCGGGGCGAAGCTCTAATACCATCTGATGCTGATCTCCAAAATCAATATCAGTCAGATGCTTTCTGGAACGGCTGTCAAAAAAGTGCATTTTATGACCGTACTTCCGTTGCAACAGGGCATCCAGATTTAATCCATTTTCAAAAAGATCCGGTGTTGCCCATTCACTGGTTACCGTCACATCATGGGCAATATGCCACCAAAAATCATAGGAAAAATGCTGTGGTCCCCGGTCCATTTCCCAGGCACCTAACACATTAAAGTTGAAATGATCCAAAACAAGGATACCGCCAGGACCACCGTCGCCATCCCCGGAACCCAGGGCACTGATAAAGATTCCATCCGGTCCGCAATGAACAGTATGCAATCGGCTGTAGCCCGTTCTTTCCTTGATTTCTTCCGGTTCAATCGTTCTTACAATACGGGGACTCTTCGGGTCTGGCTTTGTATCGACAATATAAATACGGGAAGAGCGGATACCAGGCAGGATTAAATAACGTCTTTCAAGTGTAGGATGAAAAGCGGTAGGGCAAAGCGCAGAGCTGCAGGCATTCCAGCCGAAATGATGGAGTTCGTCTTCCTCCTCCCCAGGTAAAAGCAATTGATTAATCAATTGTCCGTAAGTCTCTGAGTCAGGGTCAAGATCAATGACCCCAAGGGCATCCGGCTGCAGGAGCGCAACGTAAGCAAGCTTCTCCCTCGGAGCTTCCATTGCTGATTTAGGAGAAGGATAAAACGTGGGATCCGTACCAACCCACTTAGCCATAATTGTTCACCTCTCTAAGATAGTCTTACTTTTGTGGCGCAGAACTAATCATCAATTAATACGAGTGGTTTAGTTGGTTTTAAATTCAAAAATTTCAGTATTGATACAATATATGTAAATAGAAAGCATGTGATACTTTATATTTAAAACAAAAATGCCTAAGCATCACTATAGTTAATCATCAACTCACTGGGTAATAGACTAAATACAAGGAACTCTATTTTTGGATATAAAAAACCGCAGTTGTTGTGAGGCAACATACTGCGGCATTAAAGTTAATCAGATACTTAAATACATTTATTCTTCTTCCATCCATTTCGGTTTACCAAATCCTTGGAATTCTTCATCGATAATTTCTTCGAATTCATCCGACTCGATCACTTCCTTGATATCTTTTACGTAGGGCGCATCGATATCTTCTGTATTTACCACAACACGGTTACGATAATCGTCTGGCATATCTTCAAGAGCCAGGGCATCTAACAAATCCATCTTTGCTGCAAGTGCATAGTTCCCCGGGACAGCCGCTAAGTCTTCACTGTCTACGAGTCGGGGCAGTTGACCTGCTTCTACTTCTACGAAATCGAGGGATTTTGGATTATCTTCAATGTCTGCTAGAGAAGCTCGCAGAGGGTCGACATCTTCATTGATTTTCACAAGACCTTCATCTTCAAGTACAATCAATGCTCTGGCTAAGTTTGTCGGGTCATTAGGAACGCCCATTGTACTCCCTTCTTCCACGCTGTCGAGGTCTTCGTATTTATTTGAATAAATTCCCATAGGAGCGGTTGGCACAATGATAACCTCAGACAAATCCAGGTTGTTCTCTTTCGCGAAAGAATCTAAATAAATTTTATGTTGAAAAAGATTGGCATCCAAGTCTCCATTGGCTAGGGCTTTGTTTGGCTGAACATAGTCTGTAAATTCTTTGTTTGTTACTTCATACCCTTTTTCTTCTAGCAAAGGAGCGATTGCTTGCGTAACCATATCACTATACGGACCAGCCGTCGCACCAAAGTTAATCGTATCTTTCTCATCTGATGAACCTGCATTACCCTCATCTTCTCCACAAGCAGTTAAGAAAACGGTGGAAAGAAGTATGAATAAAGCGAATACTCTTTTCATGTTGTATCCTCCTCAAAATGTTTTACCCTTTTTTTACGTATTTAGCTAAGAAGTCACCCGCATACTGAATGACTTGAACTAGAACAATTAATAAAATGACCGTCGTAAACATAACAAAATTGTCATAACGGTAATAGCCGTAACGGATCGCTAAGTCACCGATGCCTCCTCCGCCAATCGCTCCTGCCATCGCAGAATAGCCGATTAAACTTATAGCGGTAATTGTCAGCCCACTTATCAAACCAGACTTAATCTCTGGAAAAATAATATCTTTAATTATCAACCAGGGCGAAGCTCCACAGGCAATCGCCGCTTCGATAACCCCGCGGTCGATATCCCTGGCAGATGCTTCGACAATTCGGGCATAAAAAGGAATAGCAGCCACTGATAAGGCGACCGATGCGGCTACAGGTCCCGTCGTTGAACCTACCAGGAAATTAGTAAAAGGAAATAAAAAGACAAGTAAAATGATGAATGGTACGGATCTTACCAAGTTCACAATAACTCCTGTCACGCTTTTCACCCATTTATTCTCAAGAAATAAATCACGGTCTGTAACAAAAAGCAAAAGCCCTAACGGTAAGCCGGCGATTAAGGCCACAATGAGACCAATACCAACCATAACTAACGTTTCTAGAAACGATTTATTCAGCTCCGGCAGCAGAGTGATGAATTGATCTATCATGCGGCAGCACCTCCACTTCTACTTTCTCATTTACACTCTCTATGGCCTGTTGTACTTCTTTGTCTTCACCTGTTAATTCTATGACGAAAGTTCCTAACGCTTTATTTTGGATATAGTCGACTTTTCCGTGAAGAATATTGCCGCGAACTTCATAGTTTTGCAAAAGGTCAGATACGACTGACTCCCCTGCTATCTCACCCGTGAATTTCATATGGACGATCGTCCCTTTACTGCGTTCCAGCAGCTCTTTTGGAAGGTTGAAGTCAAGCACTGTTTGAATGAAACGCTTCGTTAATGCATTTTGCGGACGCGCGAACATATCATATGTTTCGCCTTCTTCCACAATCCGACCTTCTTCCATCACCGCACAACGATTGCAGATTTCTTTGACAACTTCCATTTCATGAGTAATCAATACAATCGTTAAACCGAGTTCGCGGTTGATTTTCCTCAGTAGCTTAAGAATGGACTGCGTGGTGTTCGGATCGAGAGCAGAAGTAGCTTCGTCACATAAAAGCACCTTTGGATTGTTTGCCAGTGCGCGAGCGATGCTGACCCGCTGTTTTTGCCCCCCGCTTAATTGGGCAGGGTATTGATTGGCTTTATCGGAGAGTCCTACAAGATCAAGAAGCTCCAAAGCACGCCTTTTTCTTTCAGCCCTTGCCACTTTTGAGGCTTTCAAGGCAAACGAGACATTTTCTAATACAGTTTTTGATATCGCTAAGTGAAATCCTTGAAAAATCATACCGATCGACTGCCGAGCGGTCCTTAATTCCTTTGGAGAAAGGGATAGCAGGTCGATTCCGTCTAACGTCACTTTCCCGCTTGTCGGCCTTTCCAAAATATTTATGCAGCGAAGCAATGTACTTTTCCCTGCCCCGCTATAACCGACGATTCCGAAAATCTCTCCCTTTTCGACCGTCATCGTTACGTTATCGACGCCGATAATCTTGCGGTCTTTCGTTTGATAGACTTTACACAGCTGCTCAATCGAAATCATCTAGTGCCCCCCTTTTTAGGATTAATGTGCTCATCATCGTCTTTTTAATCAAAGAACCTTAAATTAAAAACTCTTTCCTATTAGGAAAGAGCTTCGCTATGAATTGCCAAACTCTTATCTTGCAGAATCTAAGATTGTGCAGGAATTAGCGTCCACTCCAACGGGAAGGCCGCTGTGACGTCAACATGCTTATCCCTCGGTCACTTTTCATAAGAATTGAAATTTTTAAAACCTTCACCCTTTAACACTTTACAGTAAACCATTTAAGTTGTAAATCAAATTTTCTATACTTCTAACGCTTCACACCATTAATCGGAGCATAATCGAGGTTTCCTGCATAGGCTGCTACGCGTTCCAGTGGTAATTTGATCATGATATCAGTGAATATATCTACCATATTAGTAGCTGCCTTTTGTTAGTATTTGAAAAGCTCTATCCCTGCCTGGCCCCATTGTAGTAATCCATTAACTCACTAGGGAATAGATACTTAAATACAATGAGAGCTAGTTTTAGCCATGAGGAAGCCGCAGGTGGTGTGAGACAACACACTGCGGCTTATTCAACCAACTATTTATTGCTCCAATAGCTCTCTCACAATTTCTCGTACCTCTTCCCCAGTTACATGATTATTTACTCTTTTCATAACATAACCCTGGACTTTCCCTATATCATTCGCTTTTTCTACGCCCGTTTGCTCGATTGCATATTCAGCCAGAAAACGTAACTGGTCATCGGTCAACTGATAGGATTCCTGATTCAGTTTACCTTCTAAAAACTCGACCATCACTGCTTTTATTTCTGATAGTGTTTCCTTCCAATCTTCATTATTCATTTTTTGTTTTATCATGCTGATTCACAATCGCAGAGACCTGTCCCAGATCTCCCCATTCGTACGACCTTGGGGCTACCCATCCCTCAATCGTAAGGGCATCTTCAGGCTGGATCATGCTTTCAGCATCACGGGTAATCCAGGTTGAATAACCATCAAACAACAGCGCGTTTCCAACTAACCCTTCCCGCCATAACGGGTCCGTGGAAGGCTTGTATTTTGCATCATTGAATACATACGAGACAGGATCCATCTTACCTGTAACTTCATCTTTCGCTTCGCTTCCTTCTGCTTCATTCAATGGCCAATGGGCCAGCAGACCGGTTTGTTTCACCTGAAAATCATCTACATTAATATGGCCCCAGCCACCGGTTGCTTTATCTACTACTTTGATATACAGTTCTTCTCCGAGGTAATCGGAAGCATCCCAGGAGACCGGTGTATAGCTTTCGTCATCGTTCCATTCCGTATTGGTCGCTTTCAGCAATTCCTTTCCGTCCGAGGCTCGGACAAGGGCGACATATAAATTATCAATGTCATTTCCTCCTCCTATCAGAAAGGAAATCTTCCCTGTTCCTGAGAGGATGAACGGAGACGACTTAAGCACACCCGTCTGTTCATCTCCTCCATCTTTAGCTCCCCATAAATGATAATCGCCTTGATGATTGAATGGACCTCCCCATCCCCAATCTGTATCGGAAGTGACATCCTCAGCGCTGAATGCGTCTCCTTCTTCAATCGTCCAGCCTGTCAGGTCGCCTGTTTCAAAATTGCCATTTTCAATCGTGTCTCCAAGCATTTCCCCCTCATGATAGACTTGAAAATCATCTACATTAATGTGACCAAAACCATCCGTATGGTAATCAACTACCTTCAGATAAAGGGTTTCCCCCACAAATTTACTGGCATCCCAGGACACACGTCGGTATTTTTCCTCATTGGCTCCTGTGGCTTTAAACAGCTCTTTGCCATCCTCTGCCCGGACAAGAGCAACATATAACTTCTCGATATCCTGCCCGCCACCTATCAAAAATTCAATTTTCCCATTTCCCGCGAGCTTAAAATAGTCTGACTGTAACGTCCCTGTCCGGAAATCAGGGTCGCTGGACTCTCCAGCAAATCCCCATACATGGTACTTCCCCTCCTGCTGAAACGGATGAGTGTCCCAGTAATTTTCGGCATCGGACACAGCACCTGCAAACGCATTTCCTTGCTGTTTCCAGCCACTCAAATCCCCCGTTTCAAAGTTTCCATTTTCCAAAGTAGATGGGACATCTTTCGGTATCGTATCTTCTTTCACCCGGATGTCGGCTTTGTTTAATTTTGTAATTTTAATTGTGTTTACTTGAACATCTCCATTGACTGTGTAAAGTTCTAAGGAAGATGGAGATTCGTCTCTGAATACCTGATCCGTCAGCACGGTTTTTCCATCATTTCCGAACACCTCAATGGATGCCCGGTCAACAATCATACGTAGGTTTACTTTCCCATCCTCTATCTGCATGGGTGCTTCGTGTTTCTTGGCAAAATCATCCGAAAAGCTGGATTCCCCTGCTTCTGACCGGTCTACATTCAATTGTTGAGTTTGGGTATTGAAGGAAACTGCCATTGATTGTTCATTGCTATTCTTCCACTGGAAACCGAATTCTTCTGCTGAAGTTTCCTTCATATCAAACTCAGCTTCAATTTCTATTAAATCTTCTGTCTCAGATAGGAGCTGCTTGCCATTTCCATCGATCAATTCATCTGTCCACTCTGTGCTCTCTCCTCTCAAGCTATCAAACTCAGAAACAGGCTTCTGTGTCAGAGAGAGTGATCCATCGCTTCCAGATGAAAGGCCTAGTTCCCGAGGTAGAGACATAGCACCACGGAAGCCTTCGGTTGGGATATCCTGTGCATATTGCCAGTTATTCATCCAGCCAAGCATAATATTGCGTCCATCCGCTTCAGGGATGTTACTCCATGTGATTCCTGCATACATATCTGCCCCATAATCAACCGGGGTAGCTTCCTGGGTCTTGGTAAATGTTTTTCCGTTAAAGTCACCGACAAAATACTCCATCCCAGAGCCCCCTGCAGCTGCTCCTTCACTGACGCTTACCAGCAATGCCCACCTTTTATTGGTTTCGTCGCCATCGACAGGTAATTCTACTAAATCAGGAACTTCCCATACCCCGCTTCCTGCATCTTCCGGACGCGGGAAGGAACCCGTATGTTCCCATTCTTTCAAATCAGCCGATCGATAGATTTCTACACTTTGACCTGCTGATATTATCATGACCCATTTTTCAGTCTCTTCATGCCAAAAGACCTTTGGATCTCGGAATACGTCTGTATTTTCCGGCATTTCAATCACAGGGTTACCTTCGTATTTATTCCAAGTCCGCCCTTTATCATTACTGTAAGCGAGACTCTGTGTCTGATGTCCTCCCTTTTCATGGGTGAACATAGCAACCATGGGGGCTTCATCACCTGATTGAAACCCAGCTGTATTGCCCTTATCCACTACAACACTCCCCGACCAAATAAAACCATTTTCATCAGGGTAGAGCGCGATAGGGTGTTCTTCCCAGTTTATTAAATCTTCACTTACAGCATGTCCCCAATACATCGGGCCCCATTGGTTACCGGTAGGATTATGCTGATAAAACAAATGATATTCCCCATCATAGTAAACCAGTCCATTGGGATCGTTCATCCAATTTTCTGAGGGAGAATAATGAAATTGAGACCGGTAAGTTTCTGACGGATTATCAGCTGATGACTCCTGATTTGTCTTCGCTTTAAGGAGAGTCGGAGGGAATAAAGCCAACACAAGCGTACAAATGATTAACACAGAGATACTTTTAGCTACTTTAGCATTCAATAGTGTTCCTCCTTTTGAATATGGCTCTTTCATTTAATCGATTACGTATGGTGTAAAAAAATAAAAATGGGTTAAAAATACTCGGTTGTCGTGGCAAAAGCTGATGCTGAAGAAAGGGGGAAATCCGCCTGAATATAAACGCAATCAGGCGGGTTTCGGTGAGTTTTTATAAAAGGAAAATAAATAGATAACCAGACCAAGTACGATGTTAATCGAATACAAAGGTAAGATACCTGGTACCAGTCTGATGCATAGACCAAGGAGTACCATTCCGATCACCATCATTACGACACGGCCAGGATAGTACATCAATAAGTGTAAGGCCCGTTTGACAGCTGCGATCGCTTTCTCCCCTTGACTGAGAGGAAGCAGGGATAACAGCAGGATAAATGCTGCCCCTCCGGACAGGAACAACGTACTGCTTACAAATACATAAAACCACACGCCATCAAAATGGAGACTGGCATAGGTATTCAGCATCAAGACAACGAAAATAAGGAGCGCAGGAATAAAAATGGCGTTTGCGGCGGTGAATGTACGTTTATAGATGTTCCAGTAAAAGGATAATGGAGCCGGACGACGACCGGACAGCCATTCGTTAAGTAACGCAACGCCTGCCACGGAGGCAGGGAAAAAGCCCAGGATTCCTGCTCCCAGTAGACTGAATCCGATCCATAGTACATTCAGCAGAGCTAAACGCATCAGCCAATCACAAATGACATAAATAATTGCACCGGTCCCTTTCATTCCTGACACTCCTTCTGTCTGTTATCTGTTAGCTTGCTGCCAACGTGGAGAAAGTTCACTTACCTTATAATCGCTTACATCAGCTGTCCCACCGACGGCCTCCATGACAATTTCGTAGGATATTGCTTCGGAGGGCAAGTGCAGATTGGTTAAGGCCACCTTGCCATCATCGGTAAATATCTCAACCGATGAGTAATCACAAATAACGGTCAGCTGGTAATCGGACCTGCCCTTACGTAAGGGAGCTTCAAATGTTCCGTTATAATATTTGGAAAATCCTTCTTCCGTATATCCCCGTCTGACATAGAGGACATCCTTGGAAAAATCGATACCAAACAGGAAACCAGGATCGTCGCCTGTGACAAATACACGGCCTTCCAACCTTTGGCTGCTTCCCGCTTCTACTTTCATCTCTAATACAAAGGGTAAAGACGGCTGCCTTTTCGTAATCTTTTCAGAGCTGTTGACTGTAAAGGTTTCTGAAGCAGGTTTGCTGTTACGTAAGCTTTCCAACTCATGGACAGGTTTCTGGATCACACATTCCTCGCCATCCACGGTAATTAAATTTAGTTCACGTGGAAGGCTCATGGCGCTTCTCCATGGATCTGTCGGTACTTCATTGGCGTATTGCCAGTTATTCATCCAGGCGATGACCACCCTGCGATCACCTGGAACATTTGAGAATGACTGTGAGGCATAAAAGTCCTTTCCGTAATCAAGCCAGCGTACTTCTTGTTTGGATTGTTCCGGTGTGAATGTCTTGCCATCAAAAGATCCAATGAAATATTGCGTACCCGATCCTCCTGCTGGTCCTCCAGCATCAATACCTATCGGCAGTACCCATTTCTTTTCGCCAGTTTTTTCGTTTTTAAGCGGGAAAATATCCGGACACTCCCATATGCCTTCTCGTGCACCCCAGCCTTCGCCGAACTCACTGACGAAGGTCCATTGTTTCAAATCCGGGGAAGTGTAAAACTGAACTTTTCTGCCGGCAGCAAGTACCATCACCCACTTGGCTGTTTCCTCATGCCAGATCACCTTTGGATCGCGAAAATCCTGGATGCCCGGGTTTTTAATGACCGGATTGCCGGCATATTTTTCCCAGGATCGTCCTTGATCTTTACTATAAGCAATACTCTGACGCTGGAGGTCGCCATCTGCATGGGTGAAAATAGCTACCAGCCCTTCTTTTCCATCAAAGAAACCAGTGGTGTCGTCCCAATCAACAACAACACTCCCGGAAAACACCATTCCCAGCTCATCGGGATACAAAGCGATCGGTAGATGTTCCCATGTCAACAAATCTTTACTGACAGCGTGGCCCCAGTGCATCGGCCCCCACTTTTTACTGTCCGGATGGTATTGATAGAAAAGGTGGTACTCCCCTTTGTAATACACCAGCCCATTCGGATCATTCATCCACATCTTCTCAGGCGTAAAATGGATATGTGGCCGAAATCGTTCCTGGTAGTAGCTGTTCGTCGTAGTTGTTCCTTGGTTTTGAATCATGAATATGTGACACTCCTCTCTTGTTCCCCTGCATAGTTGTCAGTTCTTGGATCCTGTATGTGTAAGTCCCTGGACATAATACCTTTGTAAAAAAGCGAATATTAACAGCATTGGTATCGTTGCCACCGTAAGTGCCGCCATCACTTGCCCCCATTTGATCGGCGGCTCGTTCATGAAATATTGCAGGCCGATCTGAATGGTACGCATACTTTCATCCGAGGCGACCACAAGCGGCCATAAAAAGTCGTTCCAGTGATTGATAAACAACACGATAGCCACCGTAGCGAACACCGGTTTTGATAACGGAACAATAATCCGGAAAAAGATGCCGATCTGGGAACAGCCGTCAATCTTGGCCGCCTCTTCCAGTTCTTTCGGGAAATCCAGAAAGAACTGCCGAAATAGAAAGATAGCAAAAGCATTGGCAATGAACGGCACAATCAGACCGGTGTAGGTATTCACCCACCCAAGATCATAAACGAGTACATAGAGCGGCAGGAAAATACTTTCTGGAGGAATAATCAATGTAGCGATGATGACTCCCAGCCAAAAACCTGCAAGTGGGAAGCGGAACCTTGCCAGAGCATAGCCTGCCATCGAGTTGACAATCAATCCGAAGATGATGATGCCAACCGTATAGATCAGACTGTTGATGATATACCTAAGCAGGTCGACCCGTTGGAAGGCTGCCACATAGTTATGAAAATAACCGCCCTCGACATCAGCTGGAGCTGGCGGAAGAAATGCCTGCAGCGATTGCATGTCCCGGAAAATCTGAAATTCATTTTTTAACGAGGATACAAGCATCCATACCAATGGGAAGAGGAAAATGAATGTCAGGATAATAAGCGAGAGATACAAGATGACTTTATTGATCATTCGTTTTTTTCTCATGGATTTACCCCCGTTCCTCTTTAATCAGTACACGCTGGATAATAGTAATAACCAATACGATAACCGTAAAGACTACCGCCATAGCCGAAGCGTACCCAACGTCTCGGTAGTTAAAGCCAGTTTCATAGATATGATAGACCAGTGACTTGGTCGTACCTAATGGACCACCTTGGGTCATGATCATCGGCTGCACCAATAGTTTGAAAGCCGCAATACTGATTGTGATAAAAATAAACAATGCAATGTTTCGCAGGCCTGGAAGCGTGATATGCCAGAACTTCTGCCAACTGCTCGCACCATCAATATCTGCTGCTTCGTACAAATGATTCGGGATGTTTTGAAGTCCCGCTAAGAAAATCATCATCTGAAACCCGGCTCCTTGCCATACAGACATCACAATAATCGAATTCATCGCCTGATCCGGACTGGTTAAGAAAGGCTGTGGCGGGATCCCCACGGTTTGCAATAATTGATTGATAAGACCTTCATTTGGATTGTACATAAACGTCCATAAAATAGAGACGACGACAAGTGACATAACTACCGGAGAGAAGAATGCCGTCCGGAAAAATACCCGGAAACGAAGCTTTTTATTGATCAATAAAGCTAAACCCAACGCTACAGATAACTGGACTGGCACAACAATCACTGAGAAATAGACCGTATTCCAAAATGCCTGCCTGAACTGGGCATCTTCCACAATATACTTAAAGTTCTCCAGCCCAATGAAAGATACGTCGTCAGGGGTAAGAATATAGAAATCTGTGAAACTATAATAAAATGCCGCTCCCATCGGATATAAAAGAAAAACACCCAGCAGGACCAAGGCCGGAGCAAGAAAGAAGTATCCTGTCATCGACTCTCTAAAAGCCTGGGATTTCAGTTTTCTTTTTTTTCGTGGAGGAGGGGTTGGTTTCAATTGCGGTTGCTTTGCCGTTTGGTGAAAATGGCGCTCATTTTCCAATTTTTCTGCTGAGCTATCATTCCCTTTCACTTTTTTCTACCTCCCTCATCTATCCTCGTGAACCTATCATTTTCCATCTGACCTACAGCCAATCCAGAGCCCCTTTCACAAGGGAAGCTCTGAATGATTTCTGTCTTACTTGTTGAATCGCTTCAGCTCACGTTCTACCCGTGAAACTTGCTGTTCTACCACGCTTTCCACATCTTCTCCAAGCGCAGCAGCATGGAAGGATTGGGCAAAGGCATCAGTTAACACTGGATAAGCCGGCGTAGACGGACGGGCATGTGCTGTTTCAATAACCTGCTCTTTCATCACGCTCCAAGGTAGTTCATTGAACTTATCCATACTCTCAAATGCAGACTCCTGAGCCGGCGGCATACCTGTGGCTTCTGAGATCTTAATCGTGGCTTCTTCATTCGTCATCCATTTCATCAGCTCGGTTGCTTCTTCAGGGTTTTCTGTGTTTGTTGTGATCGCATATGCCATACTTCCAGAAGGAGATACTTTCTCATCTTTATATGGATAAGGCATCATACCCCAGTTGATCCCGGCTTCTTCAGCAGAAACTGCGATCCATGGTCCACCAAGAGCAAGTGCTGCTTTTCCTTCCTCAAACTGCATCTCACCAGGGCTTTCCGTGACAACGCCTTCAGCAAACAATTCTTTGACATAATTTAGAGCTTCTAATGTTTCCGGGCTGTTCAAATACCCGTCCACTTCTTTTCCATCTTCGGAAATCAGATCACCGCCATTAGACCAGACAAGTGGAGCACCCATGAATGTCAGCCATTCTCCAACACCATAATTCATAAACAGGTTTAATCCATAACGGTCTTCTGTCGTCATCTTTTTAGAATTTTCCAACAATTCATCCCATGACCAGGCTTCATCCAGTGAATGAGCAGGCTCGATTCCTTCTTCTTCTAAAATGTCCTTATTGTAGTAAAGCATGACGGAAGCTTCCATCGCACCCAGTGAATACAATTGATCCTGATAAGTTCCTTGCTGAATAATAGAATCAACGTATTGATCGACAGTTTCCTGATCAACATAATCATCGATAGGCTGAATAACCCCTGCATCGGCAAAACTTGATAAGTATGGTCCATCAATCGCCATGACATCCGGAAGATTCCCGGCTACAAGAGCTGCATTAATGCTATCGCTATAAGCACTTGCACCATCGTCTATGATGACTTCCGCGTTCACATGGATATCCTCATGCTCTTTATTAAAACCATCAATCAATTCTATATAAGCATTTGTTTCATCTTCCCCTGTTTGGTGAATCCAGAATTCCAATACTACATCTTCGTCGCCAGTCGCTTCGACACTGGTATCCACTTCACCAGTCTCAACTGTGTCACTCGTCTCCGAACCCCCTGACTCTTCATTGCCTGCATTACCACCATCTGATTCCGCTCCACCACTGCCATTAGAACAGGCAGCTACCGCCAACAAAAGCATCAGGCCCAGGAACATGTAAGTAATTTTTTTCATTATTCTTTCCTCCCTTTGTTATGGTACATATCTTCCTTACTACAAAACCCCAAATAATTTGTTGTTTTGCGGACACCTCCTTAAAAAAACGTTTACGTAATCGTTTACCTAATGATTAAAAAGAAAAGGAGCCTTTTAACAGGAACCCCTTAAAATCAACTCAGAATCCAGCATGATCTCCACAGAATCATCCTGTGAGCCTTCCACCCTCTTCAATAATTGTTCTACTGCTGCTTTTCCAAGCTCGAAGGCTGGCTGTCTCACTACGGATAACGGTGGCGAGGTGATTTTCATCCAGTCATAATCATCGTAACCGATAATTGCCATCTCTTCTGGAACCTTCACTTCTTTTTCCTGAAGATAGGAAACCGCTCCCATTGTCATAACATTATTCGCGACAAAAAGTGCCGTAACCTTTGCTTCATGTAATTCCTTCGCCAGCTGATATCCCTGTTGGAAAGTAGCCGGCCCTTCTTTCATATAGTTTTCATCAATTGGAAGCTGATGGTTTTCAAGTGCTTCTTTATAGCCTTCCAGCCGCTCATCACTTGTCGTAATCCCCAGCGACCCTGTGATGAAGCCAATTTTTTGGTGACCTTTATTAATTAACTTTGTCACAGCCTCATAGGTACCTTGACGATTATTGACCAGTATCATATCACCCTTTAATTCAGCAGGATGACGATCAATGAATACGACCGGATAATCACCTGATAGCTCTTTCTCATAGTTACAATCTTCGCCATTGACCGGGGCAATGATTAACCCATCAATGAACTGGCTGTTAAATACTCTTATCTGATCCCGTTCGGTATCTACATCTTCATTCGAATTACTTAATATCAAATTATAGCCATTATCTTTCAAAACCTGCTCTATCCCGTTAGCAATCGACATAAAAAAGAAATTAGATGTATCTTCTGCCACTAATGGAACTAAGAGCCCAATGGTGTATGATTTACGGCTTCTCAAACTGCGGGCGATCCGATTAGGCCGGTAATTCAGTTCTTCCATAGCCGAAAAGACCTTTTCCTTCGTTTCATCCGCTACGAAGCGCGTGCCGTTGATGACATGGGAAACCGTTGCTGTAGATACTTGTGCCTTGTTTGCTACGTCTTTAATTGATGCCATAGCTAACTCCTCATTTCTATTAAAAACCGGGGCAAACGTAAACGTTTACGTAATCGTTTACCTGTAACTAAAACTATAAATCATGCAAACGCTTACGTCGATAGAATTTTCAGTTATTTCAAAAAAACACTTGATAACCACCTCTATAATCTAGCTATTCCAAGGTTTAGATGGTATAAAAATACCAACTAGCTCAGCTAAGCTCTACTTCACTATAGAGGCTAACCTCAAATATAAAACAACCTGGATCCAATTCAATCGGATCCAGGCTGCCTATTTAATAAACTATGCACTTTCATCAAAATCAAAGTCCATCTTTTGGAATAACATCAACGGCATTTTAAAGATATAGGCTGTAGCAATGAACACACCGCCAGCCATACCGACAATGACAATCAAACTACTAATGGAAAGGCCGCCCATTCCGGCTACCACATTGGCAATATTACAGCCTGGTGCCATCCGGGAGGATATTCCCATCAGCAACCCGCCGCCAATGGCGTAAGGAAGCCTTGAGGCTTTCGGCTTTCTGATCCGGAAGCTTTTACTTAATAAGGCTGAGACGAACGCTCCGATGATCATGAAAATGACCAGGGTTTCTTCCGGTCCAAGGCCGATCACTGGAAAGTCTGCGAACATGCCGTTCAGGTAGGTGTTCTGGTAAATGAAATCCTCTCCGAAAAAGAAGGATAAGAGTACCCCGCCGATCCGGGTTTCCGGTCCTGTGATGCTGATCGATGACATGACTACAAATTGAATGGTTGCAAGTATCCCAAGCAGTACAGCAACAAACCGGATGTCCCAGTGGCTTTTCGTTAGTGGATTTCCTTTCATATCCTGCAAGGATTCTTTAGCACCTTGCCATATGCCGGTCCATCCAAACTGACGAGATGCGATAAACAGCATTAATGCGACTATCATGAAAGGGATCAGCAGAAATGGCAGATTCATTTGGAAGAGGCTGAATCCTTCTTCGGTCAATGCTAATGGCTCCATGACATAGTCGGCTGCCCATGGATCATATACAAGAGCAAACAACAGGTTCCCGGCAATCATACAGGCGATGACAATCCAGAACTGGATGTAACCCATACCTGCACGATATAGGGCTCCGGAAGCACAGCTGCCGGCAATCGTCATTCCGATACCGAACAGAATACCGCCGATCAGGTTAGAAAAGCCGATTGGCATCGACCAGACTTGCTCGACCGAAGCGAAGCCAAGGGTCAACATAAGTCCAAATCCGAGCATAGCGGTAGCAATCAGGACGAGGACCCCTTTCCCGATTCGGCTATCTCGGACACTGATCCAGTCACGGAACGATGCTGTGAAACAGAAATCTGCTTTTTGCAGCAGAAAACCGTATAGAAAGCCGAATATTCCAGCAAGGATGAACATATCCAAGATAAAAAACATGTGTATCGATTCCTCTCTGCGTTACAACTTTTTCAGGTAGATTTTATACTCGCCGTTCTCAGATACGATACCTAATACTTCAGCGATTTTGTTCATTTTTACAGCTGCCGGAATAGTTTTCGTCGCGATGGAGTGATCCGTCACTTCCATGACGATTTCACCTGGCTTTGCTTTTTTCAATGCTTTTAATGCGATATTCAAGGTGTGAGGGCAAACTTCTCCAATCCCATCCACCGTATAATCAGGTTTCACTGTGCTCAATTCTTCTGTGCTTAAAGCCATCTTAAGCTCCTCCTTTATAAAGATCTTTTACATCTTTGATGATATTCTCTTCGCCTGTCTGCACGTCTTCATCCCAGGCAAGCATGCCGCCTTCATAGTTTTTGACTTGTTCAATGCCGTTCATTTTGAAAAACTTCGAGGTTTCATGGCTGCGCCGTCCGCTTCTGCAAACAAGTACGTACTCTTTATCCTTTTCAAAGTCATCAACTACGTCGACAATCTCACTCATAGGGATAAGCGGAAGCCCTGGAATATGGGCTTCCACATATTCTTCGTGTTCTCTAATATCAATCACGATCGTTTGATCATCTTTCAATGCCTGTTTCAGTTCGGTGACGTCGATTTGGGTGACGCCTTCTTTTTCATATGCCATCATAATCACCTTTTATTCGATAGTTGTAGAAGCTACATTGCCATACTCTGCCCAGGATCCTTCATATGGTTTGATAGAATCATAGCCTAATAGACGAAGGGTAAAATACGTGTGTGCTCCGCGTACATTGGTCTGGCAGTATGGAACAATCGTTTTGTCCTTGGTTACGCCTTTTTCTTCATATAGTGCCGTTAGTTCTTCTGCTGATTTGAAAGTTGGAACGCCATCTTTTTCTGTAATGGCTTCACTCCATTCGATATGGACCGCATTTGGTACATGACCTCCGCGTTCTGCTCTTACTTCTTCTCCTGTATATTCCGCTTCTGATCGCGTATCCAGAATAACGACATTTTCATCATCAACGGATGACTGTAATGTTTCAATGTCACACATTTTTTCTTGATTCGCTGTAGCAACGAAATCGCCTGTTTGTAGTTCCGGTGCCTCCGTGGATGTATCTTTACCGGCGTTCAGCCATTCAGTGAATCCGCCGTTATAGATTTTCACGTCCTGATGTCCATAGAATTCCAGGGCATAAAACAAACGGGCTGCACTTAAGCTTGATCCATCGTCATAAATGACAACCGTTTCGTCCTGGTTGACACCGATGTCCTGCATTTTTGCAGCGAAGCCTTCTGCCTCAAGCAAAACGCCATCAAATTCCGCGTCTGGATCCACAAGGTCGGAAGTAGAAAATGGAATAGCACCTGGAATGTGACCGCCCTCGTAC
This sequence comes from Thalassobacillus sp. B23F22_16, assembly GCF_043496955.1. Classification (NCBI taxonomy): domain Bacteria; kingdom Bacillati; phylum Bacillota; class Bacilli; order Caryophanales; family Bacillaceae; genus Thalassobacillus; species Thalassobacillus sp. B23F22_16. Next base: position 356,027 of record NZ_JBIEKD010000001.1, read on the forward strand.
CCTTCTCTCCTTGTATCAATCAGTGTTACATTCTCTGCATTATCTTCTACCCAATCGGTATCGACAAGCAACTCACTATTTGCATATTCTGCTGCTGTTGCTTCTTTTTCTTCTGAGCTGTCCGCATTCGTTTCTTTATTTTGAGAACAACCGATCAATACGACCGAAAGAATTATAGTTGTAAATAAAAATAGGCTCTTTTTCAACTTTACTTCCTCCTCAGGATGTATTATAGTTTTTTGTAACAAATATATTACAGTTATTCCGATGAGATTACAAGGGATTAACGGCAAATAAATTTTCGGGGGTATATCATCTTATGATTTTCAAGAATAAATTGTTCGCGCTCTTTCTGTTTACACTGCTATTTCTAACAGGGTGCGCCATGATTTCTAAAGAAGAGGCATCGATGCGGGCAGAGGCTGGACAGCTGACGAATGTTCAGTTCTATGTACCGAGTGAATCGCAGAATAATATCACGATCATTGACATTGTAGAAAGCCAGCCAATTGGAACGATTGATACAGGAGAAAAGCCTACCAATCTAGTTTTTGACAGTACGATGAGAAACGCCTACGTCGCCAACCAGAACAGTGGAACGGTCGGGGTCATCAACACACAGACACTGGAACAGGAAAAGGAAATCGAAGTAGGTCCACTCCCGCATGGATTAGCATTGAGCAAAGATAACCAGACACTCTACGTTTCTACCGTCGGTGATCAGTTTGTGGACGTCATTAATACAAACGAACAGGAAGTCAAAGAGAAAATTGATCTTGGAGCACAGGCCAAATCGAACTATCTTACCCTCTCCGGAGAAAAACTGTTTGTCACCGATCATGAAAATGCAAAGGTCTATGTTATTGATACAACGAATAACGAAGTCATCCATACGATTGATACAGGAGATGTTCCTCGGGTCGTCAGAACAAATGAGGATGGCAGCAAACTATACGTAGCAGCAAGCCAAGCCAAGCAACTGGAGGTTTATGATACGGAAAGCTTTGAACAGATTTCTGTCATTAGCACTAATGGCAATGCCACGGATGTTGTGGTTACGGAAGACGAAAGTCTCGCTGTTGTAACGGAAATGGAAAGCAACCAGGTGGAAATGATAGATTTGAAGACGAACGAAGTAATCGCTACCCTGCCTGATTTGAAGGGTGCCAAGCACATCTCCTTCAACAGGAAACAGACAAAAGCCTATGTCACTTTAAGCGGAACTAACCAGGTAGCCGTCATTGATATAGAGGCAAAAGAAGTTACGGAAACAATTAAAGTTGGAGATTCCCCGCACGGAATCGAAATCAAAGCAATGCCGGGTATTGGAGGCAGTTGTTAACTTCCATAGGAGACACCAGCTTACGCGCAAGCTGGTGTTTTTGATTACAGGCCTTTGGTTTTTTGTGTGGAATTCAGGATATACCAATTAAGTAAATTAGAGGGAGGCCTCCATCATCGGAAGCCTCCCTTGTTGATTGTAGTTAACTCTACTTCTAACCCTGGTAATTATATGAATATTTTTGGTCTCTTGCGTTACCTATCCATGATTAAGCAGGCAAGCTCCAAAAATCTTTCTTATCCTATTTTAGATCTATCCTGCGATTCTTCATGGGAACTATTTCTAACATCATTCAATACCCTTCTTGTTGAATCGCTGATCTCTGCCTTAAAATAAGGTTCATATGCTTCAAGAGGAGCTTTTTTAGTAGAATAGACAGCGATTAATACTCCTATTAGTGACGCAGCCACAGCAATTACAAATGGCACGGTAAACCCCATTGCCTTAGCCACCACATACACCACTGCTCCGATGGTAATGCCTGCATAGGCTCCAGCTCTGTTCATCCTCTTCCAATAAAGTCCCAGGATAACTACCAGGAAGAAGGCTGCTCCAAATCCTCCATAAATATAGACGAATCCCATCGCCAAGAACCACGGTGGATTAATAGCTAATACAACTGCTACAGCTGCAATGCCTAAGATACTCAGTCGAAGCCAGTTCTTAAACTTTCTATCACTGATCCTTTTAGAAGATATATTCAAGTACACATCATAATATAGAGAAGTGGCACAGTGCAGAAGCATGGAATTCGCCGTAGATATCGCTGCGGCACAAATCGCTACCAATGTAATTCCACCGATGATCGGCGGTGTGTATTCCTGAATCACTAGCGGAATAATATAGTCTGTCGTTTTTCCTGCAGGTATGCTTGGTATGAGAACTTTTGCCCCTAACCCGATAATGATTAATGGGCCCATAATGAAGGTGAGCACAAGGATGGTGCCCATCACTTGCAGGATCGCTACTTTTACATTTTTAGGAGCAAGCATCCGGGTGACCCAGTGCGGTGAGGATGGTGTTCCTAATGAATTAGAGATAAATATGGAAAACAGCGCCCCCAAGCCAAACGTTCCTAAAGGAGACAACAAAATTCCTTCTTCAAGTGGTGGTCCCCCCTCAATGGTAGGCGCAGTAGTCGTCGCAAGCGTTTCTACTATATTACCAAGCCCACCCGTGAGTGACCATATGACGCCACTTGCCAGTAACACCCCGACCATAATCAAGATGGTGTTTAATGTATCTGTGGCAGCAACAGACCAGAAACCTCCTACACTTGTAATTAAAATAAATAATAAAAACCCAAATATCGCCAGTTTATATTCAATACCCGTGATGCTGGAAAACACAATGCCAAACCCAGTCACCTGAATATTGACTAACAGTAAATAACCAATAAACATTAAAATGCCAACAATCGCCTGCAATGTACTCTTTTTCTGAAAGGGCTCAAACCGATGCCTGATATACTCTGGGAATGTTCTGGCCGGTTTTTCCGGCCTCCTTATTTTGTAAGCAACAATGGGGATTAAAGCTCCCCCAAAGCACCAGCCTGCTACCCAGCCTATCACCGCAGCAACACCTGAACTGTATAAATATCCTGGAACCCCTACAACGGAAGCTACACTTACCCAGGTTGCCGCAGTCGTTCCAATCCCAAGTAATAATCCCATTCTATGCCCGCCAGTAGTATAATCATCTACCGATTCTGCCGTTTTAAGACTTTTCACATTAGCCCATATAAGAAAAATAATATAAAAACAAAATACGATTACATACCAGAACATATATGAACAACCTCCTTCCTAACTCTTATTTGTACTTAAACAACTTCCCCGTGGCTCCCCATCTTTTCACGCCTGACTTTTCAACTTTATAACAGAGGAACGTACCTAACAGAAAAGAGAAAATCATTGTTCCTACCCAAGTCATCATTGCGATTACCATATGGAAATTCCTCCTATCCATAAAATTTTTCTTGCTCCAACATGTTGCCTGCCCTCCCTTTTCCAATAAAAAAACCCTTCCCTCACGAAGAGAGAAGAGTCGAATACAAGCGTCTTAACGCTTGACTATCGATTCTCATCTTCGGAACGGCTTTCGCCTTCCTCTGAAATTGGCACCGTGCAAAATTAGCCGGTTGCCGAGGCTTCATTGGGTCAGTCCCTCAACCTCTCCAGATAAGAATATTGATAATACATATAAATAAACTAGGCTTTATTCTATCATAATCAGGTCTTCCGTCAATCTCTTTTTAAAAAGTTAGTAAATTAAAAAAATAGGCAAATAGGGATTTACATTTACTGGAGGACCTGGGGTGAAGAGTACTAAAAAATGCCTGCCCCCACTACAGCAAAGCGTCAGCTGAGTGGGGGCAGGCATTAAAAATAAATACTTCATTAATTTTTCAACTCACTAAGGTAACTCTGGGACTCATCCAAATTAATAACATCTGCGTATTTCATCCATAGATCAAACAAACTTGCCTTATGAGACAGTTCAATTCGATCATATACACAATCCTCAACAACAGCAACATTGAAGTTCCTGCTCACTGCATCGATTGCGGTTGCTCGTACGCAGCCACTTGTAGAGCCACCGACAATAATCAAGGAATCGACACCTAACTTTACTAACCAGCTTACTAATGGCGTTGCATAAAAAGCACTGGCATAGGCTTTATCAATCACCAGCTCCCCATCTTTTGGCGCAATCCGGTCAACAATTTGCGTACCGAAGTGACCATCTACATACTTCGTTTGATCACGGTCCGTCTTGTTACTGAAGCTGTCGAAGCTGATATTTTTCTGAACATTGCGCGTATATAAAATAGGAATGTTATCTTCTCTGGCATTATCCAACAACGTGTCGATTTTTTCTATTGCTCTCCATCCAGCTTCTCCACCACCGGACGGCCATTCCCCAATTTGATCAAGGATTGGCTGGTCTTCTCCGACATAGTTGTTTTGTACATCGATCACCATAACGAGTGGCTTCTTACCAAGCCCTCTGCTCTTTCCATATCCGCCTCTCTGGACTACTTCTTTATCTGTATCACTTAGTAAACTTTCCCATGGTCTTACTCTAGTCATAACACATTCCCCTTTACAAAAAGATTAGACTACCTTCGATCCTTTCTCATCCGTATTGGTTGCCTGCTTATTATTGAAAAACTCATCAATCACGTGCTGTGGTGGTGCTTTCGTTATTAAGCTAACCCCAACCATGAATACGATGGCTGCTATTGTTCCCGGTATAACAGGATGAAATCCAGTAGTTTCCTGCAATTTCAAGGCAAACCATACAGTTGTAACGACAGTACCAGCTGTAATACTTGCAAGGGCGCCCTCTTTATTAGCACGTTTCCATGCAAAAGCAGCTACTAGTGCAGTACCGATTGCTGCTCCCATGGTTGCCACCATATTTGGCTGCAGCCAGAAAATTGTCGATATTTCCATAAGCGCAAAAACCATCGCAATAATAGAAACAAATACCGTTACGACCCGTGAGTATAAGACAAGCTTCTTTTCACTGACATCTTTTTTAGTGAATGATTGAAAGAAGTCTCTCACAAATGTCGTAGAAGCTACCAGTAGAACGGAACTTGCGGTAGACATGGCAGCAGCCATCAAGGCACTCATAATTAATGCTCCCAACAATGGAGGCAGCATGCCTGTCACAAATGTCGGCCCAACTGTATCCATATCAGTTATCCCTGGATATAATAGCTTTGCTAATCCTCCGAGTGTCCCGATCAGTAAGTAGAATAACGCAAACGTCAATGCTGTAATTCCCTGACTTATCCGAACCACTTTGGTATCTTTAGCAGACAAGAATCTGCTCATAAATTGCGGTGTTCCTATATTTCCTACTCCCCAAATAACAAACCAGTTAAGTATCATAAGGAGCCCCATTTTTCCGCCAGCGAAAGGATCAAGGAAATCAGGGTGCTGATTCGCCAATTGAACATGCATTTCTCCAAGTCCGCCAATTTTCACTAAACCGACGATAACGGCAGCCAATATACCAAAGAATATCAATAGTCCTTGTACTAAATCAGTCCAGGCTACCGAGTGCATTCCTCCCGTCACCGTAAATAACAAGAAAATTACCATTCCGATGACGACACCAATATTCTTATCGATTCCAGTGATTTGGTTCAGGATCACGCCTGCTCCCAACGTTTGAACAGTCAGGAAAATCATGCTTGCCACCAATATAAGAGCAGCACCTAACACTCTTACTTTGTTGCTATAATACCTCGCTGCTAGAATATCCGGAAGCGTAACATAGCCTGTACTTCTGATTTTTGCCCCGAACCAGACGGCTGCAAAGATTGAAGTCAGGATAGTACCGCCGAACTGCCAATATCCTGCCCAGCCGATACTGTAGAAATATCCCGGAGCTCCTAACACGGACCAGGAACTTATTAATGTAGCGAAAAAGGTTCCAACACTTACAATAACACCCAATGAACGTCCAGCTACCCAGTAGTCATCAGAGGAAGAGGTGACTTTAAATCCATAAGCCGCAATCCCGAAGGTAAGTAGTAGGTAGATGATCAGGACCCATGTTGTCATCTCCACTTTATCTTACCTCCCTCCTTTTTGTTTTGAATAACTGCAATGATAATCGCTATGACTGAAAGACCAACGTTAAATATCCACATGAACCAAATTCCAAATGGAATAACACTCAAATGAAGCCCCCCTCTTATGCGTTAGTTTCACCCTGAACTAAATGAATCTTCTGACAAATTTACCTCTTCCATTTTCTTTCGTTGGTTCTCCATCCTTGACGATCACTTCTCCCCTGCTGATGGTGTAAACTGGCCATCCAGCCGCTTCCCGTCCTTGATAAACAGAATAATCACTTTCTGCATGCATCTGTTCAGGTGTAATCGTTTTCTTTTTATTCAGGTCGACAATGGCAAAATCGGCATCAGCGCCAACTTCGATTCTACCTTTGTTTTCAAGGTTGAATGATTGTGCCACCTGATGAGAGGTAATGTCAGCGATTCTTTCCAGTGGCAACCCTCTCTTTTGATGACCTTCCGTTATCATTATCGGCAGCAGGCAGCCAACACTAGGGAAGCCATAAAGAGCGTCAAACACGCCATCGCCTTTTCCATATTTTTTGTCATAAGAGTTAGGGACATGGTCTGTTCCGATTGAATTAATTGTGCCGTTGATGATCCCTTCCCACAGCCTCTCTCCATCGGCTTTGCTATGTATGGGAGGTCCGACTTTTGCATCCAGGCTATCTTCTTCAGATAAACAGAGATAATGTGGACAGGTTTCCACGATTACGCCTGATTCATGAAGTCCTGGCATGCTTTCCAACACATCGACACTGGCTGCTGATGAAAGATGGACAATATAAACATTTCCTCCGACTACTTGATTTAAATAAAGGGTACTGAGCAATGATTCTGCCTCTGCATAACCCGGGCTTGTCTCTGACCAGGTTTTCAGTCCGTCATTGGCCCCTTCTTCTTTATACTTCTTAATCAACGTGCGGTTGATGTCCATGTTTTCACAATGGATCGCAAGCAGTAGTTTAGGTGAAATGGATTTAAACTTTTCCAGGATCCGCATAAGGTCATAAGAGGATAAATCGATTCCATTATCAATGTTGAATTTGTCGTTCAATTGCTTTTCATAATTTCTAAAGAATTTAAATGAAGTGATTCCGCATTTCTCCACTGTTTCTTCTAGCTCATCAATATGCTGTTCGGTCAGAATTCCTAAGCTGTAGGTGAAATCAATGTAGCTGGTTCTCTCTCCGATTTCTTTTACTTCAGGAACAAAATCCAGGTAACTGATCGGCTGGCGATCCATATTGACTACGGTTGTCACACCACCGACAGCATGTTGTTTCGTATCTAAGAAGTCCTCTTCCGTAGAATTATAGATTCCGATATGTTCATGGGCATCGACCAGACCTGGAAAAATATGAAGCCCTGAAGCATCCATTACTTCTTCTGCTTCCACTTGTTCTGTATTCTCAAAAATTCCAGAGATTTTTCCATCCGTGACTCCCAGGTTTACCTGTTTTACGCCTTGTCGTGGAAAAACTACTTCTCCGTTTTTTATTAATAAATCAAATTTCACACCTTACACCCTTTCCATTATCTTAGTCGCCTATTTTGACTTGTTCTTTTGGAGCGATATGCAATTCTGAACACTTGCCTGCTTTTAAAATAAAACTGTCAGAGTGTTCCGGGAACCTGTGTTGCAATGATTTAGCGGCATCAATCACACGGTCGAGATCGACGCCTGTTTCGATCCCCATCTCTTCAAATCCGTGAACAAGATCTTCTGTTGCAATGTTGCCACTGGCATTAGGGGCGTATGGACATCCGCCAAGCCCTGCAACTGCACTATCAAAGTCAGTAATACCAACCTCATATCCTGCTACCGCATTGGCAAAAGCCATCCCCCTTGTATTGTGTAGATGCAAAGAAAAATGGAAATGAGGGAATTCTTCCCGCAGTGCATTCACTACGCGTTTAATTTTGACCGGGTTAGCCATACCTGTCGTATCTGCTAACGAAATATTGGTAACGCCCATCTGTTCATACCGTTTCGTGATTTCTATATGTCGCTCAATCGGAACTTCCCCTTCGTAAGGGCAGCCAAAAGCAACTGAGATAGAGCCACCGACATGGACAGGGCTGTCCGCTGCTCGTTGGACCAATGGTTCGAACCCATTCATCGCTTCAAATGTCGTCCTATTCGCATTATGCCTACTGTGCGAATCTGTTGCAGAAAGCATAAGTTTCACCTTATTAACCTTCGCCTCGATTGCACGTTCCAGTCCTTTTAAGTTAGGAATCAAGGCACGCAATTTCAAACCCGAAGGGCGATTAATCTTTTCAAGCACTTCACTTGCATCTTTCAGTTGCGGAACGGCTTTGGGATGCACAAAGGAAGTGACCTCAATTTGCTTGAAACCACAATCGATCATCCGATTGATATAGGAAACTTTTTCATCAGTAGGAATCGTTTCTGGCAAACTTTGAAAACCATCCCGTGGGCATACTTCCGTAATTGTCACATTAGCCATGCTGTTTATGACCTCCCTGTATTATGATTAGATCACCTTATTCTCCCTCAGGTTCTTCACTGCCTCTTCGTCCATTTCCAGGAGATTGGTCAGCACTTCTTCGGTATGCTCACCCAAGTCAGGAGCGACTTGCCGTACGGAACCTGGTGTCTCCGAGAACTTCGGCACCACACCTGGCATTTTCACTTTTCCTAATCTCGGGTGATCGACCTCAATGATATTTTCTCGTTCTTTGAAGTGCTCATCTTTGAAAATATCTTCAATACTATTAATCGGGCTGACAGGTACCCCATATGCGTCCAAGTGTTCTTGCAACTCGGATCGGCTTTTTGTTTTTACCCAATCAGCAACAATTCCATTGGTAAGCTCAAAGTGTTTCAACCGGACAGAGTTGGTATAAAAACGTTCGTCTTCCAGCATATCTTCTTTTTCCATCGCTTTTGCTAAACGTTCGAAGGTACGGTCGGAACTGGTTACCAGCACGACCCAATGGCCATCTTTCGTCTGGAATGTCCCCGCCGGGCTGGAATGCCCGCTCAACCCTGGTGATCGTTCTTTAATAATTCCATTCTGATCATAGTCAGCGACCAGGAATTCCATCATACGGAAAACAGATTCATATAAAGCCATATCGACAAATTGCCCTGTTCCTTCTTCATGACTATCACGATGGTAGAGAGCAGTTGTCGTAGCAAATGCTACGTAAATCCCTGTAATATAATCCAGTAGGGAAAAGGACGGACTTATCGGCGGACGGTCCGAGTATCCATGTAAGTAAGTGAATCCACTAAAGGCAGTAGCTGGCGTTCCAAAACCCGCCTTGCTGGAGTATGGCCCTGTCTGTCCATATCCTGTAACTCGGATCATGATAAGTTCCGGGTTAACCGCTTTCAATTCTTCATAGCCTACATTCCATTTTTCCAGCGTACCTGGACGGAAATTTTCGATAATGACGTCTGTTTTTTTTACCAGATTTTTAAGGATTTGCTGCCCTTCTTCTTTATGCAAATCCAGTGTAACTGATTTCTTATTTCGGGCCAGACCAGGCCAGCGGAGCGGTTCCTCCCCATGAAAAGGGCCCATATCCCTTAACGAATCTCCCTTCCCAGGCATCTCCACCTTGATAATTTCGGCTCCAAAGTCACCGAGTAATGTCGCACCGAATGGCGCAGCAATCATCGTAGATAAATCCAGTATTCTGACCCCGTTAAGAGGACCCTTTTTCTCAGTATTATTTGTCATGTGCGTGTCTCCCCTCTTAAATTCTTCCATTCCATTAAAGAGATACGTAATCTCCGTGCTTTTTTAAAAACTTTGTCAGCCCTCCGTCATTCAAGATGTTAATCATGACATCCGGCATTTGCGTACCCTTATATGCTTTATTTTGAGTCAAATTGTCAACGTCACCAGCTGTTAGATCCACGGAAACTTCATCGTCTTGTTTAATATCATGGTCTGGTATTTCAATAACTGGAAGCCCGACATTGATAGCATTTCTGAAAAAAATTCTGGCAAATGATTTTGCAATGACAACCGAAACGCCGGCAGTTTTTAGTGCGAGGGGCGCCTGTTCCCGGGATGATCCACAGCCAAAATTATGCTCCGCTACCACAATGTCGCCTTCTTTCATTCTGGAACGAAATTCAGGATCTAAATCTTCCAGCACATGATCTGCCAAGTCTTGCAGATTAAGAGTTTTCGTGTACTTTCCAGGTATGATGCGGTCCGTATCGATATTATCTCCATATACATGAGCAGTGCCTTTCAAATTCATTGCAATACCCCCTCTTGCTCTACTTTTTTAGGATCTGTGATTTTACCATTTAAAGCCGATGCTGCTACTACTGCAGGAGATCCTAAGTAGACATTCGAGTCTGGATTTCCCATCCTCCCTCTAAAGTTACGATTGCTCGAAGAAATGACGGCTTCATCTTTCCCTGGTACACCCATGTGAGTGCCCACGCAAGGACCACAACCGGAAGTAAGGAATGTACAACCTGCATCCGTCAGCACCTCCACCGTTCCATCCTTTAATGCCTGCGTATAGACTTCTTTCGAAGCGGGAGCTATCAGCATTCGTACATCAGGATGAACCTTTCTCCCTTTTAATACTTCTGCTGCTTCGTGCAAATCTTCTAATCTGCCATTTGTGCAACTTCCTAGAAACGCCTGCTGGATAGGTACATCCACTACCTCAGAGATAGCTTTCACATCATCTGGTGAATGAGGGATAGATATCTGTGCTTCCAATTCGGAAACATTCACATCAATCACCTGCTCATACACCGCATCGGCATCAGCCTCCAAGTGATCGAACTCATAGCCTAAATCTAGCCCTCTAGTATTGACGAATCCTGCTTTTGCGCCCATTTCAATCGACATATTTGCAATTGTCATCCTGCTATCAAGTGTCATCGATTCAATTGCGTCACCTGTGTACTCAATCGCTTTATAGGTTGCCCCTTCAATTCCCATTTTTCCAACCAAATGTAAAATTAGATCTTTGGCTGAAACCCCTGGCTGCAAGGAACCTTTCAAGTTGATTTTTATCGTTTCGGGCACCTTGACCCATGTCTTACCGGTAAGCAGGACACCTGCTAGATCCGTGGAGCCCACCCCTGTTGCAAAAGCCCCGAGTGCCCCATATGTACATGTATGTGAATCAGCTCCTAATACCAAGTCACCAGGCTTCACATGTTGGTTTTCCACCATAAGCTGGTGGCAGATTCCTTCTCCTACATCATATAGTTTTACATTCTGTTCACTCGCAAATTCCCTCATCATGGTGTGTAAGTTAGCAATCCGCTCATTTGGTGCCGGTGCCGCATGGTCGATGACCAACACTACCTTTTCAGGATTCCATACTTTCTCTCCACCCATTTCTTCAAAAGCTTTAATGGTCAACGGTGCCGTAGTATCGGATGCCATGACCGCATCTACATTGACTACCGCTATTTCTCCTTGACTAACTTGTGAGTCTGCATGAGTGGAAATTATCTTTTCAATTAATGTCTGACTCATATTTTCTCCTCCCAACTTCAGCTTATATATCCCATTTTTTTCGAAATTTCTTTTGCCCCATTAATTGCGTTAGAGATGAACATCTCTTCTTTCTCCTCTGTCAAGCGCATGGCTAGACCAGAGATAGAAAGTCCTCCTATTAATTCCTTTTGCATATTGAATATAGGAGTAGAAATAGAATAGGCACCCAGCACACGGTCATTTTTACTTAAGCAATAACCGGCATTTCTTATATCCTGCAGTTCCTTTAAGAAGGATGCACTGTCAAATTCATCCCCGTTCATTTCCTTCCATTCCTGAATCACTTCTTCAATCACATTTTCTTCACAATGAGCCAGGAGAACCTTTCCTGATGCACCTCTTACTAACGGATAAGGATATCCAAGTTTTACAAACTGTCTGATATCCTCACTCCCATCCACCTTCTCAACGCACACTCGTCTGTTGGACTGAAGTACATTCAGACTGACTGTCTCGTTTGTTAGAGAAGATAGCTTCTTCAGCTCCGGAAGTGACTCTTTCCGGATATCAAGATTTTCAGCTACTATCTGTCCGAATCCTACAAAAGCTAGACTTAGACGATAGACACCCTCTTCCTCATTCTTTACGATCAGCCCCTTTTCTTTTAAAGATGTCAACAGCCGGAAGACGGTCGTACGGTTAAGTCCCGTCTTATTGACGAAATCGTTGACTGTAAGTTCTGGTTTGTTTAAAGAAAAACAGTATAGTAAGTCGACTGCCCTATCCACCGATTGCACGGTTTCTTTCGTTTTTGTCATTCAGCTTCACCTGCAGTTTTTTAAATTTTTATTGTTGATAAATTGTTTCGTTCGTAATGTGAACTTAAAGTTCACTATATGAATAAGTTACTTCGGAGTATAAATGTAAACGCATTCACTGTCAATGCCAATTATAGAATTTTCTAATAATTAGGGAGTGAAAAAGAAGAACCCATCCCCATTTTTGGGACAGGCTCCTAATTTAATTGCTGAACAATGATTGGAATGATAGTGACAATGGTTAAGATGCGAAATAAGTGCATCGTTACAACTGTAGGGACATTCGCTTGCTCTTCTTCTGCAATTAACACCATCTCGCTCATTCCAGCCGGTGCAAGTCCGCATATTGAAGTAGTTCTATCTACCTTCAATAGTTTCGTCAAAATCATAGCCAGCAATATAGCACTTACGATCGTTAGCAAGGAAATCAATAATGCAGGGATAATCAGTGTATGTAGTACATAAAAGGTTTCAGCCGTAAACGTGAGACCTATACTGCCGCCAATAAATGTCTGGATCATTCTTTTCACACGTATGGGTAATGGTGAATACATTTCAGTCTTGAAATTTATAAAAATAACTATGGCCATGGCACCCAATAAGGTTCCTAGAGGGAAACCCGTCATAAATCCCGCCAATCCTGCTATTAAAGCTGCTACTATTAACAACAAGTATTTTAAGGGTATAAAAGGATATTCCTCTTTTATATCAGGCTTATTTGGCATTTGCTTGTTCTTAGTAGATTGCTTTTTAGCAGATGTGTCCGTGAAAATACTAATGATGTAAGGGAAAGTCACCATAACTATCAGTAAACGGACAAAATGAAGGAATATGACTGCCGGGACCTCTAACCCAAGCGCTCCAGCCATCGTTGCCATTTCTACCATCCCACCTGGAGCTGAAGATAGAACGGCAACTGGCAAACTCACCTCATCAAAGGAACTGACAATAGCACCCGTACCTACTGTCATCATAATGATTACTAGTATGACGAAAACTATACTTTTGTTAAGTCGCGAAAATTGTTTTTTTGATAACTTAGTAAAGCTGAGTCCAATCATGATACCAAGGGCTATTTGCACAAAGAAAGATAAGGTGCTGGAGGGTTCAAATTCCAGCCAGTGCATTGCTTTTCCAACACCTACCATAAGTGTGGCCCCTAAGACTGCCCCCATGGGAATCCTAAGAAATATCCCTAAAAGGGAGCCTATAATAGCAAAAGTCGTGAAGATTCCAAAAGAAACCACTTGCATTACACACACCCCGTATCAGAAGTTAAGAGTTAGCTGACTCTTCTTTCTTCCACAACTTTTGTAAAAGAGGGTAAATAAATAAAAGTACAGTAATAATGGTCATGGTCATAAATATAGGCCTTTGAAGGAGTTCCATATACCTTCCTTCGTACAAGATGATAGTACGTGATAGCTCTCCGTCTATGGTGGCACCTAAAATCAATCCAAGCAGAAGAGCGATAATAGGATAATCCAACTTTCTCATCACAAGAGCCAGCACAGCGAATACTAAAGTAAGCACCACATCAATATAAACACCTCGCACTGAGAAAGCTCCTACAATTGAAAACAACATGACAATAGGAATCAACAGACGTGTAGGTACTAGTACAACTCTACTAAAATACCAGACAAATAATAGACCTACGCCAATCAGTAAGAAACCTTGAAAGAAGTTTCCGATAATAACTGCATAAGTCAACTCCATATGATCCCTTATCAGATATGGACCGGGAGTCAGCCCATGTATCATAAAAGCTGCCATTAGTACGGCTGTAGCACTGCCACCAGGAATGCCAAATGTCAGCATCGTCGCCATACCTCCACCTTCGGAGCCATTATTAGCAGACTCAGCAGCAATCAATCCTGAGGGATTACCTTTACCAAAGGAAGACTTTTCTTTCGAAAAAGTACGGGCCTGCGAATAACTTACAAGTGATGCCACCGTAGAGCCTGCCGCGGGCAATAGTCCAATAAACACGCCTATTAATGCGGAGCGAAAAACGTTCCATTTATCTTTGATTCCAGTGACCATCCCTTTTAATATCTGTCTGAAATTCTTCTCGGACATATTTTTCTCATCGTCCACAATAAACTTCCGCTGTACCAGGAAAAATAGTTCTGATATAGCCAGTAAGCCCATCAAGGCTGGAACGATTTCGATTCCTTCATACAATTCCGTGATGCCAAATGTGCCCCGCGGACGCCCAAAAGCCGTAGATCCAATTGTTCCCAAAAGAAGGCCGACAAAACCTGCTATCAGCGTTTTTACAATATCACCTTGTATAGTACTAATAATCGACAGAGCGAATAGTGTCAGAATCATCATTTCGGGCGCCTGGAAATTCAATACAAAACCTCCAAGGGGCTTTAAAAATAAAAATACAAGAATATACCCCAATAAACAGCCAATTACTGAAGAAACAAGCCCCATACCAAGGGCTTCATTTTGACGTCCTTGTCTTGTAAGGGGATAGCCATCCAGGGTTGTAGCCACCGCCCCAGGAGCACCTGGTATATTAAGCATTATGGCTGTTACACCCCCTGCATAGACTGAACCCGTAAAAATAGCCGATAGAAACATGATAGCCGTTATTGGTTCCATATGATAGGTGACAGGCAATAGTAAGGCTATCCCAAGCGTTCCAGAAACACCTGGGATAGCGCCTAGAATAACTCCTAGAATCAAACCTAATAAAATATAAAGCACTACATTTATGCTAGCCAGCATATTTATTGCTTCTAAGGACGCCGTTATATCTATTATTTCCATTTAACTCACCTGCCTTTGAGTCCTACGTTAAATGATGAATCCCTGAGGGAGGTCCACTCCCAGGAACCACACAAACATTATATATACAGCAATTAATAGAATAGTTGGAATTATTATTGATTCCCACCATTTTCGATTTTTCAGCACGAGATTCAATACAAGCACAAAGACGAAAGATGTTACAAAAAAGCCGATGACAGGTATCAACGCAACATAACCAACGACACTATAAACAAGGATAGCTTCTTTGCTTTTTCCCCATTTCCACCAATCCTTAAAAAATAATAACCCGCTCTCTTTGCTTCTAAATCCTTTATAAAGGGACCTGCCAGCATCGAATACCAGCAGGAACCCTAACCCTATCAAAAGCCACATTACCAAATTCTTTTCTTCTGGGTCTGGTAAAGTTCTTACATCGAAAAAATAAATTAACGCAAAAGCTCCAATACACAGTAAAAAAAGTAGGTTCTTAAGCTCATGTGTCATGACAATTGTTCCCTTCGCTCAAAGATTACTGGAACAAATCCTTATATTCATAGATGACTTCGACTGTTTCGCTCAGCTTTTCTGTTGCCTGGTCTGAAGGTACCCATTTTAAATACATATCTTGATTTTTTCCCCATTCTTTAAATTCTTCACTTGTCACAGCTTTTTCTATTGCTGCTTCAAGTTTATCCCATCTTTCAGTATGATCTTCCTGGAATTCTTTCTTTACTTGAATAAAACGTCGGTTGGATACTGCTGGTAAGTTGATATCATGTCCCATATCTGCTAATACTTCATTTATCAGCGGAACATCAGATGCATGCTCATAAGGCTCCTCACTGTAAACAGCCAACGGGCGCAAATCTTCTCCTGCTCCTGCCATAGTTCCTTCAATATCAGAAGCAATAAAGTCGACCTCTCCTCCCATCAATGCTGTCCTCATTGGCCCACCGCCATCATAAGGGACAGCTCTCACATCCATGTCGAGTTTATCAGTAACCATTTTTACAGCTATGTCAGACCAGGAACCTGAAATCATTGCATAACTCAATTTACCCGGGTTCTCTTCTATGCCTTTAAGTAAATCTTCCATTGTCTGATATTCAGAATCCTTATCCACCCAAATAGTTATTGGCGAAGAGTGTGTAATTCCTAATATGTCGAAGTCTTCAAATTCATAACCAGCTTCCCTGACAATGCCAGCTTCAAAGTGTGGATGGGATTGGTACACGATGTGTGTCCCGTCAGCTGGGTCACCATTTTTATGGGTGTTAGTGCCTGAAGCTCCACCCCCACCTTCTCTATTTTCAACTACAACAGATGTACCAAGTTCTTTTTCTAAAATAGGTGCTAAAGCTCTTGCCTGTCGATCAGCTGACCCTCCTGAGCTATAAGGAACAACCATAGTAATTTCTTCATTTGGCCAATCGCTCGCTTCTGCATTGTCACTGGCAGTTTCATTACTTCCACATGCCGCTAAAATAATCGATAACCAAACGGCTGCTATCACAGACCAAAATTTCTTCATAGATATTACTCCTCCCATTTTGTTAACGCTTTCATTATTTTCTAAAAAAAATTAACCTAATTTGCTTCCATTGTTCCTTTACTGCAATCCTTGTCACCATTTATTCCACTTATGTAGCAAAAAACAGTCGTTAATAGTTGGTGCCAATTTTGTTTATAAGTTTTCTAAATAGCCCTATTTATATAAATATCGTAAAGTATTAACACCTCCACTCTGTTCATAATGTGAACAGTAAATTCACATTGCGAATATGTATTTAGGAGTTTAAAACAAATTTTGATCATTGTCAACAGAATATTCAGAAAATAAAATTTCAAAAAAATAGTTTGCTAACTAACAGCTTTAGTAATTGTAAGGGTGATCATTTGTAATAAGAGACCCAAATTGAGCGCTATTTTGTTTTAAAATTGTCTATAAACAAGCTGGATGAAGCGATGGATTGCATGAAACAGAGTATACAAACGAATACAGTCAGCTGAAAGAAAAACAGGAAATCCCTAAGTTGGGATTTCCTATTCTACTTCTCTAATTAGGTATCGGCCTATCCGTAACCGTCCCCTGATGAAAATACAACCGCCATCTTTCCTCCTGATACCTCCAAATCGAGCTCCTAAGCGTATTGCGATTTTTCGTTTTGTTATGGATGAAATAAGTAGTTAACACAACATCAGATCCCAGCGGATGAAGCTCAAACTCATAAAGCTCCAGTTCATCGATATCCACCCCGCTGGTAATACACTCTTCCTTATAAATCATTCTCCCTGAACTGCCAATTTCAAAAAAGTCATCCGCCAGAATCTTATCCAGCTCTTCTGAAGATTTCCGCACATCCAGGTTCAAATGACTCTCCTCTAATTCTTTGATTTGCTCCATCAGATTCTTATTCCCCACACAACCACTCTCCTTTCCTGTGATTTTACCATTAACTGGAGGTTCTGGGGTGAGATTTTAAAATACCTGGTGGAGAGCACAAAGCAAGCATAAAAAACCTCACTCATTTAATGAGCGAGGTTTATCAATAGGTAATTCTACTAACATATTTAATCTTTTTTATTTTTTAGTATATTAATTATATAAGATAGCTGAGCTATTACGATAGATACTAAAATAATTAAAATCGACGAGTTATATGAAGCAAAATCAATATCACTTGTCAGTCTCCAAATAAAGGGTGGCAGTATAAAATGTAAAAGTATCGCTGCAACTATTACAATAAAAAAAACCCCTATAAAGCGTCCCATACTTATCCTCCTGTAAAAAATTTCCTTCTTATGTAAGTTGTATATAATAGTAGGCAATATCCTCAGCTTAACATAAGTTTCTATTACGAAAAATACAATATCCCAATTAGAAGAAATATAAAGGACAATAAGCTCATCCTATCTTACAATAGGTAAGCTTATTATCGTCTTTAATTAATAGGTAAGATCGACATGGGTATCTGTTGCGTTAGATTCACCAGCTCCAGATAATGAAAGACCTCCGTATGATAAAGAAATGCTGAAATATGAACTTGTAAGAGCATGGGCATAGTGGCCATATAAATCTGCAGTGTTAGAGCTGCTAAGATTTCTTTTAAACTTAAAATACATAAAACCTTGGTGGTCATAAGCCCCTTCATTGGTACCTACTACTTTCAAATCAAACTTATCACCATAACCATAGTAATTCTTTTTATCTGCACTATAATCAAACTCGTAATGTCTACCTAACCCATCTCTATAAGAATGCTCAGCAAATTCTGAACCTGAAATCTTATCAACATTATTTCCATGTGTTATGCCAATGGCGTCTTGGAAACCAACTCCAGGTCTTTGTAACCAATTATAACTAGTTTTTGCTAAATACTCTCCATTACTTAAATATGAGACAGATAAAGTTTGAGTTATCCAACCATCGTTCTCGGTATCATAAGCCGCTGATGCTGAATTTGTCTCAATAAAGCTACTTTTTGGGTTGTTTTTTTTCTTTTCTTCCTTGATTTTCTCAACTGCCTCTAATGCTTCTTTTTTAGATTTCTTAATCATTTTGGATTTAGTTTTACCATTCTCTTTATATACCTTTACCTTAAAATACTCTGTTTTAGAACTCTTAACAGTCCCATTAACACCTTTAAACTGTTCTTTAATATTATGTAGTGATGTTTTTGACATACTATTAATCTCTTGTTCTGAGAAACCAAACCCTTCTAGCCAAATTTTATCCTTTTTACTTACTTCCACTCTTTGATCGTCTAGCTGTGCAAAAACACTAGTTGGAAAGTTCAAACTCAAAGGTGTTAAACTTAATATTACAGCTAGTCCAACAATTAAAAATTTCTTCATTCCAAAAATCCCTCCTTAAATTATCGCATGAGAATAGTATCATGTTACAAAACTTATTCATAGTCATTTTGGGGTGATTTTTGAAAAATAGATAGTTAAACCCACCATAAATAGGTATAAAGAATTAGTTTTTATTACTTACAAAAGTTCATGAGATATTAAAGAATTAAATAGAAATTATGTTTAAATAACATCCCCATTAATATATTAATACCTGGCCCAAATGCTGAGCCAGGTACCTACAAATCTAGTTTTCTATTTACCTTACACCACCAGCACCAACACGGCGTATGACCGATACAGATGCTGCTTCATCAGTCTCAGAAGTCGCCGTGAATGTCAGTTCTGTCGGCTTGGAACGCTTATCAGGGATCTGTACATAAACAGGTACTTCCACCGTTTCACCTGGTGCTACTTCTACGACATCATGCTGAAGCATGGTATCCCAATCTGCTTCTACGTCAGCATCGACACGGAAAATGTCTGTTTCTTCACCAGTGTTGGTGACAGAGAAGTTATACGTAGCAACTCGTCCTGGGACCGCTCGATTCACTTCTCCTGCTTCCGCTTCGACACCGCGTTCAAAGTCGCCGGCGCCATCGAGATGACGGACAGCCACTCGATAGGAAAGGACACCTTCCTCGTCTTTATTCTTATCCAATACATAGAAGTGAAGGCGATTATGTTCATCGACATATTCATCGACTACCCCTTCATCCGTACCAGCTTTGAAAAGGGCATCTGCGAGCTGGCGATAATCTCCCTTAGAATACATGGCAATGGATCCATCCGGTCTGACAAAGTCCACTTGTTCGATGTCTTCCGGATGGGAATCGATTGCCCAGATGTTTGGTGGTCTCTCCGAGTTTTTCGTTTTTGCCATCAATACACCAGAATCTGTCTGGAAGGAGTCGAATCCGACACGGTCAACCACTTCGATCGTGTAGTTGTCGTACCACTTTTCCCCTCGCTGCATAT
The DNA here is from genome assembly GCF_043496955.1 of Thalassobacillus sp. B23F22_16. Lineage (NCBI taxonomy): Bacteria > Bacillati > Bacillota > Bacilli > Caryophanales > Bacillaceae > Thalassobacillus > Thalassobacillus sp. B23F22_16. Next base: position 375,836 of record NZ_JBIEKD010000001.1, read on the forward strand.
CGGCACGCCAGTCATCTTCCAGGGAGTTTGCTGGTGCTAAGTCTTCCATTTCAATATTGATACCTAGCAATCCATCACGGTCAAATTCTTCCCCGACAGGAACTTCCCTTGCTGTGATATCGGCAAATACCGGTCCTGTTTCTGCCAATTCATCACGGTCAACATTCAAGTATTGATCTTCTGTCAGAAAACCTTGCTTGATTTTATTACGCAGCATATGATGCGATGGTGCCGATGCCCCCATTGTCGGCATGACCATCCAGCGGGTATGCGGGCCGCCCGGGCCGTTGAAGCTTCCCCGGCTCATCAATTCCCATGGACCAGAATAAGACCTGGAAACCGGGTTTCCATATGGATTGTTATAGTTATCGCCAAGATTCATGATATGTCCGAACTCATGGGCGAACGTCCCCATCCCGTCATTCTCACCCTGAATGGATACGCCTCTGCCTGCGCGTGACCATAGGCTTTTGGCAGCTACCCAGGAAGTCCAATCGACATAGCGGGTATTCGCCCAGTTAGGCATGTCTGGAAATTCTGCCGGCGGACCGAATTTGTCGGTCACATCTTCCGGATTCATGAACATCATTTCGCCAAATTCCTGCCAGACACCGGACTCATCGTAGCCGGCATGAAGCACGAACGTAAAATCGTATTCCTCACCAGATGCTTCGATGTCTTCTTCCGCTATTTCCAAAGCATCGCTTCTCAAATCATAGGTTTCATCGTAGCCAGGCGGCAGATTCTCCTGCTGGCCGAACTCTCCCATTCCATATTCAAACTCTGTGTGGTCCATCCTGTATGTACCGAAGGCATCGATCTCAACCGCCCATTTCCCATAAGAATTCTCTCTCCAGAATTCATCAATCGTACGGTAGTTATTTAATGCACTCGGCTCTGTCAAAAAGTCTTCCCAGAACTCCGGAATATCCTCTCTCGGTATATTGCCGTTGATCGGATTACCGGCCAGTTCAGATCCTTCCGCCTGACTCAAAATAAACTCCCGATCCGGAAAGTCCACCACGACTAGTGCTCCTTTCAGCACCCTGTCCGGTTCCACATCGGCATTACGCCAATCAATTCCCGGTACCGGCTGATAATCGTCCCACGTCATGTCTTCCGGCAGCTCCCAGGACTCTTCATCCACTGGATCCGGAAAAGCAGGCAGTCCAGGCTTCGCCGCAAAAACTGAGGTGGCTGACCCGAATGTAAGAAGGAAAACAAATGCAACCGACAATAAACTTCGAACTGATCTCAAATCTATCATCCTCCCTAGTAGATTTGAGGACCATTCTATCACTCTCTCTATGACATTTATATTCATAAAATTCCAAATTTTGAAAAACAGGTGGAAAGTTGTAAATTACTAGGTATTTATGCAGAGCGATTCTTGTCGAAAACTCGTTTATTATGCCAGCTATCTTCCAACAGTGTGTTACCATTTTCTGGAGGACCTGGGGTGTCTTTGACTTACGCTTCCACATAGCGATGATACAACTTTTTCGCTTCCTGCACATCTTCCACACCATGGATTAATGTTCTTCCATCCTTAAAAACGACGAATCGCTTCTCCTCCATATGAAACCGGAGGAGTACCTCATTTACCCTGGCTTCCCCGGCAAGCGGTTCGATCCGCTGGGCTAACCGCTCCAGGTTGACGTTTTCTTTCCGGCCCGGTCGGACTTGGACCGTATCTCTTCCGCACAGGACGGCGGTTCGGATGCCTTTTTCCTTTTTCAAATAAGGAAACTGAGCTTCCGCAGAGCAAGAAGCACACTGTGGGTCTTTGAGTTTTGCTACATCAATTGAACTGTACTGCCTCCCCCACACATCAAAAGAAACCAGATGCGTCGACATCGAATGCCCCGTAAGGAACTTCAGACATTCTGCCGTCTGATAGGCGGCGGTAACCTGGACAGCCGGTCCGATAATGCCGGCAGTCTCACAAGTTTCCCCGTCCTGCGGCAGCTGATCGATCAGGCATTGGAGGCACGGGGTTTGACCAGGCAGGATCGAAAGCGATATGCCATCGCTTTTGACACACCCGCCATAGATCCAGGGAACCTTATATTTACAGGCGGCATCATTAATGATGAAACGCGTGTTGAAATTATCGGTCCCATCAATCACCATGTCTACATCTTTCAACAGCAGCTCTGCATTTTCCGGGTCAAATTCTTCAGCAATTCCTACTACTTCGATCGTAGAGTTGATCGCTTTCAGCCTGGCTTCCGCTGCTTTTGCTTTCGCCCTCGAGCTTGCAGCATCTTCTTCCGTGTACAGCTGTTGTCTCGCAAGGTTGCTCCACTCAATATAATCGCGGTCGATAATCGTAATCCTACCAATCCCAGCTCTCGCCAGCATTTCGGCATTGGCACTGCCTAAAGCGCCTGCTCCGACGATGAGTACATGTTTTTCAGCTAAAAGCGCTTGTCCTTCTTTCCCGATCGGGGCAAACCGCTCCTGACGGGAGTACCGTTCTGCCATCAGGTGACCAGCCCGCTTTCCGGACTGCTTTTTATTCCGTACGCCTTCTTCCCGATTCTTCCTGCCTCATACCCGAGTCTTCCTGCTTGAATAGCGAGCTTCATAGCCTCTGCCATTTTGACCGGATCACCGGCACCAGACACGGCAGTATTCAGTAGGACACCATCGGCCCCAAGCTCCATCGCATGAGCGGCATCCTTCGGAGAACCGATTCCTGCATCGACGATGACCGGGATTTCTGACTGTTCGATAATAAATTGCAGGTTCATCTCATTGATAATTCCCCTGCCGGATCCGATGGGAGAAGCCCCTGGCATGATCGCATGAATGCCCGCTTCCTCTAACCGTTTCGCTAACACAACGTCATCCGATGTATACGTAAGCACCGTGAATCCTTCCTCCAACAGCTGCACGGACGCCTTCATCGTTTCAAACGGATCCGGTAATAGCGTTTTGTCACAGCCGATCACTTCGACTTTGATCATGTCACATAAACCGGAGGCACGGGCAAGGCGCGCGATCCTGACTGCTTCTTCCGCTGTCTTGGCACCAGCCGTGTTCGGAAGCAGGCTGTACTTATCAAGGTCCAATTCTTCCAGCAGGTTCGGTTCGTCTTTATCAAAAATATCCATTCTCCTGACAGCGAACGTAAGAATTTCCGTTTCGGAAGCGGCCACTGCTTCTTTTTGTTCTGCAAAACTCGGATACTTCCCTGTCCCCAGCATCAATCTTGATTGAAATGTCTTTTCACCAATCGTTAACATGTTCATCCTCCTCCAACAAAATGTACGATTTCAACCCTGTCTCCATCGGCAAGTTTCGTATGTTCATAATCAAGTCTGCGGATAATTTCTTTATTGTGCTCCACCACGGAAATCTTTTTCTTAATGTCATAGGAATCAAGCAGTTCCGATACTGTTGTGATATGGTCAGGTAAATCAATGCTTCTTCCGTTAAGTTGAATATTCATAACTGGATGCTCCTTTCTTATCCAAACGCTTCGGTGAAAACAACTCCCGGAAAGCCTGAGGTACGTCTTGCTTCGTAATCAGATCCTTCATCATCTGCCCCGTAGCAGGTGCCAGTAAAATGCCATTTCGGTAGTGCCCGGTGGCAAAGTAGAATCCCGTAAGTGCCGGGTGCTCTCCTATGATCGGCAACCCATCGACAGACCCCGGCCGGATTCCTGACCAGAACTCCTGCATCGGTTCTTCTTTCAGTTCTGGAAAAACTGCAAACACACGATGCATCAGATCCGCCAGTCCTCCAGCGGTCGTTCCTGAACTTAAGTCATCAGGTTTGGACGTGGCTCCAACGATGTAACGTCCATCCGGTTTCGGGACGATGTAAAAATCGTTAAAGAACAACGCTTCCTTAAAATAATGCTTGCCTGGTTGAATCGAAAAGCATTCCCCCTTCACAGGTACGATTGGGTTATTCATCCCTGTCGCTTCAAACCATCGCCCACTGTCCGCTCCGGAAGCTGCCACAACCCGGCTCGCTGTTACAGAAGCATTCTCTAATTGCACCGTGAACATGTCCTCCGTTTTTGTTACATCAAAAACATTTGTGTTTTCCAGTAAGTCGCCGCCATAAAGCAAGGCCGCCCGTTTCAAAGCTTCGCAAGTGGCAGTTGGTTCGACATGGCCATCCTTAGTCATAAACAATGCCCCGGAAACCTCCGGCGGAAGATCAGGCACTTTATCCCTTACCTGTTCGGCTTCCAGCCATTCCAGGCTGGTGAACGCATGTTTTTTCTCCAGGAGCTCCTGTTTATGCCCTTCATCCATCGCGACTTCCATCATTCCAAACGGAGAAAGCCCGATATCAATCGCTGTTAGTTCATGAAGTTCCTTCCTTAAGACTTGATATAAATCTCTGCTTTTTTCACAAAATTCATGATAGGCATCGGATGCCTGGTGCTCCGTATGAACCCCGAGCATCCCTGCGGCTGCTTTCGTAGATTTCTGGCCACTCACCTGCTTATCAATGACAACGGCACGGACCCAGCTTTTGTTCAAATAGTAGGAAATAGAATGACCAATGATGCCACCGCCAATGATCACGACATCATAATGTTCCTTCATGGATCGTTAGCTCCTTTACATACCTTTTTACAGCTTGAAGCGGTTGTGCAGCCTCGAAGATCCCCGACATGACAGCAACCCCCGCGGCACCCGCTTCCTGTATTTCTAGTATTCTATCGGGAGTGATACCACCAATCGCGATCACAGGAATATCAATCGAAGAAGTGATAGATTCGAGCTCCTCAAGGCCTCTTGGCTCCATTCCTTTTTTGCTGCTTGTTGCATAAACATGACCAAACATCACATAATCGGCACCTTCCTCCTCTGCCTGTTTTGCCGCTTGAAGGGAATGAACCGAGACCCCAACCTTCAGAGAAGGATCCGTCTGTTTCACCTTAGTCACCCCGGAGCCCTTTTCTTTCAGGTGAATATTGGGGGCTCCAGTCTCACCGGCAACATCTAATCGACTATGGATACACAGCTTGTCCCTATTAACTCCGCTTGCAATTAACCCTTCTACTATCGACTGATAGTCAGCATCATTCATGTGAGTTTCTCTTAGAATAATGAGATCTACCAATGGTTCAATTTCTGCAATTGCCGCTGACAACGTCTGCCTTCTCATCTTTCCATTTGTCACTGCCACCAGTTTCATACCCAGCACACCTTTTTTAAGCATTAAAAATACCACTTCCCCCGGAGGAAAAGTGGTATGTCCCATTTACTTAAGTCGACAATCGTGAAAGAAACATAGACTTGCTCTTTCACGACGCCATCGTCGTCACTTTCCTCCGCTGGTGTTTCAAGCCAGATCAGGTTCCGAGGGTCCCAAAGTTATACTTTGATCTCAGCCTTAAAGGAAAGGCACCCCTAGTGAATATTTTTATGCAGTTTTTGGAAAACGCTTCATCTATTACTTTACAATAATTTCGCATTCTAGTCCAGTTTATTTTCTGATTTTTCCGAGCATTGATTGGTGATTTCTATAGCCACCTCTTCCTATTAAGAAAAAGAGTTAATATTTTGCTGATCACTTTTTTGCTGTAAAAGTTTCAGGAGATCCAGGAAATGGTCGTCCCGTGTATGAATCGCTTGTTCCCCGTGATCCTCATATTGGTAAAAACCTTGGTTCGTTCTAATCCCATGCTGATCGTTCTCCACCATTTCCTTTAAGAAGGAAGGGACTTCTCTTGTATTCGATAGATCTTCTAATATCTTTCCAACCATCGCTTGTGTGGTTTGCAGGCCGGCTAAATCCTGACTTTCCATCGGTCCGCAGAAAGCCCACTTAAAGCCCATGCTTCCTTTCATGGCAATATCAATATCTTCTGCCGTAGCCACTCCCTCTTCCATTAAGTGGAATGCTTCGCGAAGCATAGCTACTTGAACGCGGTTGACGATAAATCCTGAAATTTCTTTTTTCAGGACTACTGGCGATTTTCCGATTTCTTTCATTAAATCATAAGTTGTTTCGACGACGGTTTCCTCTGTTTTTTCTCCCTTAACAATCTCCACAATTGGTACCAGTTGTGGCGGGTTGAAAAAGTGAGTAATGACAAACCTTTCCGGATGCTTCGCTTTTTGAGTTAATTCCTCCAGTGGAAAAGTGGACGTATTAGACGAAATAATCGTTTCGTCTGAAACACTATCCTCGATGATTTCGTATGTATCCAGTTTTTTCTCCAGATCTTCCGGTATGGATTCAAAAATAAAGTCAGCACCTTCAATAGCTTCATGCAAATCGGTTGTATACGTGATACGCTCCAGCGTCTGATTCATCTCGTCCTCTGTCAGCATCTCTTTATCAACCATGATTTTTAAGCTATTCGTCATGAGTTCTCTTGCATCTTCCAATGATGACGCTCGTCTGGCCCGGATTTTTACATTTTTTCCTGCCTGGGCAAATAATTGAGCAGCGCCATGCCCCATCACACCTGCTCCAAGTACGGTAATATTTTTCATTTTACTACCCCTTTTATATGGTTATTTTTATAAGATTACGTTCGCCCCTGTTTCTTCATCAAATGTAACATGTTTGCCAAAAGCACGCTCTCCATCACCTGGATATGAAGTATTAACTCTACTATCTATTCTAAAAATATTTCGACATTTATGAAACTTCGAATTCCGCTATATGCAACAACTTAGATTTTTTCACACAAATGAAAAACCCACTTCAGCATTCTGCTTAAGTGGATTCCTTCAGACTATTCAATCACTTGGTTTTCCAGCTTTCCGATCCCTTCTATTTCGATTTCGATATGATCGCCAGGCTTAAGCGGTCCCACTCCAGAAGGGGTTCCGGTGATAATCACATCCCCAGGGTTCAAGGTCATCACTTCTGTCACCTTGACAATCAAGTCCTCGATTTTATGAATGAGGTCATTCGTATTCGAGTGTTGTCTCACTTCACCGTTAATGGACAGCTTTATATCTACATGATTAGGATCCAGGCCTGTTTCAATTACCGGCCCCAGTGGTTTAAAAGTAGGAAAGGATTTAGCTCTAGTAAATTGTCCATCCTTTTTTTGAAGGTCCCTGTCCGAAATATCGTTATTGCACGTATAACCGAATACATACGACAACGCTTCATCCCTTGAGACATCTTTTGCTTCTTTTCCTATCACGACTGCGAGCTCTGCTTCGTAATCAATTCTGTGTTCCAAATTTGGTAAGGTCACTTTGTCTTCATGACCAATAATAGCTGTCGGGGAGACCATGAACATCATCGGCTCCTCAGGGATCGGCATCCCGCTTTCCTCGGCATGAAGGGCATAATTCAATCCGATGGCCACCAGCTGCCCTGGCACGACCGGTGGTAAAAGTTTCACTTCATTTAAATTAAAAGTAGTGTCGAGTTTACCTGGTGTCCCTTGCAAAAAGTCCCCGTCTAATTTTGTGATTGTATCTCCCTCTAATACTCCATACATTACTTCTTCCTTTACTGCAAACCGTACATATTTCATTAAAATAAATCCTCCCTTCTGTCTTTTCCTTCTATTCACGTATAAAAAAATCCTTCTCCTGTCATACGCATTCGCAGAAGGGATAACATCCACAAATCTATTTTCCGAATTGTATCGCTACGGTTCCCAAACCTTCAAATTCAGCTTGGAACGCATCGCCATTTTGTACCGGGACCGCTTTAGCCAACGCTCCTGCCAGAATACATTCTCCCGTATGCAAGGTAATATCGTATTCCCCTAAAGCATTGGCCAGCCAGACTACCGCTTCCAGAGGATTCCCCAATACCGCAGACCCTTTGGCATTATCGAGAAAGCTCCCATTTTGATATACGCTCATTTCTACATTTGGAAGGTCAAGCTCTTCCAGTCTTTTCTTCCCCTTACCAAACACGACACCGGCGGAAGAACCGTTATCTGCTACGGTATCCTCGAACTTGATTTTCCAATCCTTAATCCGGCTGTCAATAATTTCAGCTGCGGGAATGACATAATCGATTGCCTGCTTTACATCATCCAAGGTAACCCCTGGCCCCTTAAGGGAATCTTTTAGCACAAAAGCGATTTCGAATTCTACTTTTGGTGCAATAAAGCGGTCAGCATCGATAGGAGCTTCTTCCGAAAAGACCATTTCATCCAGTATGTGGCCATAATCAGGTCGATCAACCCCAAGCATCGTCTGCATCGCCTTACTTGTCAGTCCGATTTTCTTTCCTTTCATAACCGCTCCATTTCTTTTCCGCTCTTCCACATATTCTAATTGGATGTGATAAGCATCTTCCACGGAAATAGAATCATCCGTGTCGGTTAAGGGAGCGATCGGCTTGCGATTCTTTTCTGCTTCATAGATTTCCAGAGCTGCACACTTTAGCTTTTCAGCCATTATTCCCACGCTTCCTTTCCTGATCATACATGCTCGTATATTTTTTGAGTGGACAGGGACTTTCTCCAAATGACGGAAACGTCTGCCCCGTTAAGCGTCCTGGCTAATCGTTCATCTACTATTTGGAATCGATCATTTTCCCGGTTGTTATTTACTGTTGTGTAAAAGATTTCATTTCCCGTGTTAATTGTCACTTCATAGACCCCGCTCCCCGGCAGCATGTAATAATCTGCCGGTATAAAAGTCTGGTTAATTAATTTACCTCGAACTTCATACAAGCGCCCCATCATGGCAGACAGGTCATTGACGCGCCCTTCAGCAATCGTATTTCTAATGCGTGTCGAGCTTATCTTTTTTCCCAGGTACTCGATTTTATGGACCTTGGTCACAGCTAACTTACCATCTGAATCCTCTTTCAGGCGATCAATATTCCCTTCTCCCATCTTGCCGTAATGAAAATCATATCCTGCTACGGCATGCACGGTATCGAAGTTTACTAGATATTTTTCTACATATTGCTGCGGGGAAAGTGAGGCAAAGTGTGTATCAAATTCTACGATATAGAAGCAATCCACTCCCAATGTCTCCAGCACCTGTGCTTTGTCTTTCAAAGGCATCAAATAATCGAATTTCTTCTTCCCGCCGGAAAGGACGACTTTAGGATGGGGGAAAAAGCTCATCACCGTTAAATCCACACCCCTTCTTTCCGCTTCTTTTTTGGCTTCCCGTATTACTCTTTGATGCCCTTTATGCACGCCATCAAAGAAACCTAAAGCGATGACATTTTCTCTGGAATGCTTCTGCCAATAAGTCAGGTTCTGTGAATTTAAATAGATGGTTTTCATCCGCTTTTTCCCCTTTCCTTAAATAGATCAGTTAGATACGCTTTCCATTTCTTTTAGTTCACGATATTTCCCACAATTAAAGATCAATGGGTCGCCATCCTTCAGTTCCATCTCTGTGACACGCCCGACAAACAAGGTGTGATCTCCTTCTACATGTTCATTATAGATTTCACAGGAAAGCTGAACTAATGCATTTCTCACGACAGGAACTCCTTCCAGATAATCAAATTGGAACTCTTCCTCCGGTTGCTTTTGCCCGGCAAAAATCATTGATTCTTCCTGTTGCTCACAGGATAAGACATTCACGGAAAAATGGTTGCTTTCCTTGATTTTATGCAGCATCTTTGCATCTTCTTTTACCGATATCACAATCAACTTCGGATCAAGAGAAACAGACATGAATGCATTCGCTGTCATCCCGTGCACTTGTCCATCCGTTTCTGTCGCTATCACTGTCACCCCGGTTGCAAACTTCCCCATTGCATTTCTGAATTGACGATCATCCATCAAAATTACCTCCTTGATAGTAGTATTAAAATTTATTATTCATGCATCAGCTGGGTTGGAGTCCCACTGTTACACTCCTCTCACGCTTCATACCATCTGTTGCTACTTAAAATACCTGCGATTTACCATATAACTCTCCTTTTCTTGAAAGTAAAAATTATTCTGACAATTTTCGCGATGTGTGTTATAATGTTTTGCAACTTAAATATAGTGGTTACTCTTTAAATCTGGTCCATTTAAAATGTAACCGTTTCCAAATAATACTAGATTAAGAGATAAAGGAAAAAGTCAGAATAATATTGCTCCCCTCACCCCTTATGCCTCTCGCCTGGTGTTGATTAACTAAATAGTAGCACTTATGTTTTTGAAATGAATCCTACGATAAATAGCAAAATTCTTTGTTTTTTCGTGTGAAAAGTTTAAAAAGCTATTCACAGGAAGCCTCATCATAAGTGTTACTGAGTAACATTCATTAGGAAGGGGTGGCTGCATATGAGTACTGATTTGAGCCGCACAAATTTAAATGACGTATTTGAATTACCGAAAGAAGAGGCATTGCATGCTTTTTATGAACGGATGGTTACGATTCCGATTACGGCAATTTCGTCTTTAAAAAAGGAGCTGCGATCCACAATCGGAGACGATCGCTCCAAGGGAATTTTTGTCCGCTATGGCTGGCATAATGGTGTGAGTGACGGAGAAAAAGCGTTGAGCTGCGAGTGGAAAACAGAGCTTGACCTAATTAACGCCGGGCCCAAATTGCACCAGTTACATGGCTACCTCGATCGGGTCGAAATCGATAATATCCATTATGATGACAAGGGTGACTTGGATGCCATCGACGTCTCCTGGTTCAATTCATTTGAAGCGGATGAATATTTAAAAGGCGGGATTCCCAGTGACCAGCCTGTCTGTCACACCATGTGCGGATATGCGAGCGGGTATCTATCCACTGTCTTGAAAAGACCGATCCTTGTAAAAGAAACGAAATGCAGTGCCATGGGCGAAGATAAATGTGAAGTCATTTGTATGCCGATGGAAAAATGGGGACAAGAGCTGGAAAACGAATATCGGTATTATCAGTCCAACAGTATGATTCAGGAATTGGATGAAATCACTGCAAAATTTAAAAAAGAACGGGATAATTTAAATAAAGCTTACCATGTGCATCGGAAATTAATTGAAGAATTGCTGGCGAAACAAGGACTGCAAAAAATAGTCGACTTACTATATGAAACAACCGGTCTGCCGGTATTTATTGAAAATGAATACAATCAAATCATGGTCCAATCGGAGCATGTTACGATTGATTTTGACCTGGAGAAAATAAATACGGAAGCGACGAAGTTTATCAGTGGTCCAGATGGCATCGGCATTCTTCGGACGCCTATTTGGTTAGAACAGGAGATCAAGGGTTATTGCTCGTTTCTCTATTTAGATGGTCATACACCCAATGATTTAGAGCATATGGTGATCGACCAGGCTTCCCTGACTGCTTCCATTATACTGCTGAATGAAAACATCAAGGTCAATACCGAACAGAACATCAGACGTGGGTTCTTAAGTGACATACTAGGAAGAAGGTTAGAGAAAGAAGAACTCTATAAAATAGCCTATTACCTGAATTTTAACCCGGATGATTCCTACTGGATGCTGACAATGGAACGAGATATCAATAGCTCCGAGCTGAATTACGAGATTGAAGTGAATGAAGATCTCATCCGGTACATTAACTTATTTTTTAAAGAGAGACATGTAAATGCCATTGTATCTCAAAAAGCAGGTAAAATTATCATCTTAGTTGAGTATTCTTCTTTCAAAGAAGTATGTATGAAGCAACTGAAATTCATCAAACAATTGTTAAAGCATTGTTCCCGCCGCTTCGGCAATTATAAGTTCTTTGTCGGTGTCAGTTCTGTCGTTGAAAAAATTGACCAGCTGCCAATTTTATATGACGAGACTTTGGCAACGTTAAAAGCGAAAAATCCAAACAAGCAGGTTCAGTTTTTTGAAGACTTAGGGATTGAAAGTGTCTTATTTCAACTCCCGGATGAGACATTAATCAATCGATTCGTGCACAAACAAGTCGGTGAGTTACTCGAATGTGACAAAAATTCTGAGTTGACCGAAACGCTCTATGCTTATATAGAGAATGGTCTTAACATTAATCACACCGCCAAGGCTCTGACCATGTCGATCAGCGGGCTTCGTTACCGTTTGGACAAAATCAGCGATATTTTAAACATCGATCTGAACGACACACAAAGCGTATTTTCCGTATATATGGCATTGAATATCTTAAAAACCAAAGGAAAAATAAAAATCTGAATATACCATTTTCTGGAGGGCTCCGGGGTGTGACCATTCACACCCCGGAGCCCTCCAAATTATTCCAACCTTAGATTTTTCTAAGGTTTTTTGTTTGTTACAAAAAGACTGTCGAAACCCCTCCATTTCTACACGTCTCTCCTCCTTCCGTGTATACAAATTCGTATAAATAGTCTGAAAATACAATAAACTTTCGTATTTTTAGTAGCTATCTTAATGTTTGCACAGTCCATATAATGATAACCAATCAGGCAGGCCTGCTGATTAATCTGACAGCGCTTACAAAAAAGAAGGAGGAATAACATTGTCCATCCATACGTTAGAAACTCAACAAACAGCTAACCGGGAAGAACTGCTGCAAAAAGCACAAGAAGTTGGTGAACTGGCTGAACAGCATGCATTACAAGCTGATATAGACGCGAAATTACCAGATGTCGTCATTGAAAAAATAAAAGAAGCCGGCTTTCATAAGCTGCTTCGACCAAAAGCCTATGGCGGCCAGGAAGTCGATTACTATACCTTTGGCGATATCATTCGAACGATAGCCAACTACAGTGTTCCCGCCTCCTGGCTCACTTATTTCGCTATTATCCACGAAACATGGCCAGCATTTTTGCCGGAACAGGGCCGTGAGGAACTATACAACAGTGGCTCATTAATGGCTGATGTGTTTGCTCCGGTTGGTAAGGTTACGGATGACCCGGATGGAAAAGGCTACCGGATCAGCGGTCACTGGAATTTCTGCAGCGGTGTCTTATGGTGTGACTGGATTGCTCTCGGGGCCGTTCACAAAATGAGAGATGCTGACGAGCCTGAGTTAAGCCTGTTTATCGTTCATAAAAAAGATACAGAAATCATTGAGAATTGGGATGCAATCGGACTTCGCGGAACAGGCAGTAATGCGGTTAAAGTAGAGGATGTTTATGTCGAGCCAAGCTCCGTCTTCCCATTATCACGCGTAGTTAAAGGTGCTACAGCCCCGGATGGCAATTACGAAGAAGACTATCAAATCTTCAATGTTCCTTATCTAGCATTCTTCTTATCCGGGTTCCCGCAGGTTGCCATCGGTGGATTGGAACGCCTGGTGCAGAACTTTAAAGAAAAAACGAAAGGCCGCGTTCGAATCTATAATAAAAATTCCAATGAAAAAGACGCGGGAAGCGCCCAGCGGACGCTAGGAGAATTAACCACACAGCTGAACGCTTTAAAAGCAGTGGCAAAAGAATATATGGATAAATTGCATTATTACCAGGAAAACGGTATTCGCGTTTTAGAAGAGGAAGAGCGTGAACAGCTATTCGCGATGCGCGGTTATGTTGCTAAAACAGCTGCGGAAACAGCGACACGGGTGTTAATTACCCTCGGTGGAAATTCCCTCTATAAGGACATGCATACCGAACGGTTTGTTCGTGACTTACTCGCTGTTGCCTCCCACCCTACCCATCTGTATGAAGATGCAATGGTTGGATACGGAAAATCCATTCTTGGTCTGGATGGGCACCCAATGTGGTAAATCGAAAGTTTTGCTAATAAATAACCAATATTAAAGGAGGAAATTCAAATGACAAAAGAACCGATTCTTGATGTTGCACACCTCGCACACGTAGAAATTTACAGCCCGAAAGTAGAGGAATCCGTAGCATTTTTCACCGACATTATGGGAATGAGTGTCGCCCACCGGGAAGGAAAGTCCGTGTATATGCGGGCGTATGAGGATCACTATCATAATACACTGATCATTACCGAAAATGAGGAAGCTGGATTAGGTCACCTTGCCTTACGGGCTACCTCCCCTCAGGCCCTGGAGCGCCGTGTCGCTGCTATTGAGAAAATGGGCTACGGGATTGGCTGGATCGATGGCGATATCGGTCATGGTCCTGCCTATCAATTTCACTCCCCTGATGGCCATAAGGAAGAAATTTTCTGGGAGGTTGACTATTACGAGGCCCCTGAGGAAGAGAAAACACCGTTGTTAAACCGTCCACAACGACGTCCGAATTATGGTGTTCCAGTACGTCGGCTGGACCATATTAATCTACTGGCAAAAGAAACGAATAAAAACGTAGCCTTTTACGAGGAAGCACTCGGATTTAAAGTTCGCGAGCGTATTCTAGCGGACGATGACTCGGATATTGCTGCCTGGTTAAGCGTTAGTAACCTGGTTCACGATATCGCTATTATGGGGGATGCATTAGGCGAAGAAGGACGCCTCCACCACATTTGCTACTGGTATGGATTTCCCCAGCATTTATCAGATGTTGCCGATTTACTGATCGAGCGTGGTTACGAAATTGAAGCTGGTCCAGGGAAACACGGTGTCACGCAAGCCTGCTTTTTATACGTGGTCGAACCTGGCGGCAATCGTGTTGAATTATTCGGTGACCCTGGCTACCAGATTTTCGATCCGGACTGGAAGACCGTGGAATGGAAAGGGAAAGATTTAGAGAAGGCGATTATTTGGCACGGCTCTAATCTACCTCAAGAGTTTTTCGAATATGGAACGCCAGTAAAAAGAAAGACCCCTGTGAAAAATTCTTAAAACCTACTTTTCAAATAATCTATCAAGAAAGAGGACTTTCAAGTACCTCTTTCTTGCTTTCTAATAACTTGCCTTAAAGGAGTGTTTCACTTGCAAATGAATTCGAATTATATGGAAGTCAATGGCATCAATACTCACTATCATGAAGAAGGTTCCGGCAAAGAAAAAATGATTCTGATCCACGGTTCCGGACCAGGAGTATCCGCTTTTGCCAACTGGCGCCTCGTTATTCCACATTTAAGTGAGTCCCTGCATGTGTTTGCCCCAGACATCGTGGGTTTTGGTGAAACAGATAAACTGCCAAAAGATGAATATACACTGGATCTGTGGGTAAACCATCTGATTGATTTTATAGAATCGGTCTCCGATGAAGCCGTGTATTTAGTTGGAAATTCTTTTGGCGGGGCCTTGTCCCTCCATGTTGCTCACAGAAGACCTGATTTAGTAAAAAAATTAATTTTGATGGGGACGGTCGGAGTGCAGCATAAATTATCCTACGGTTTGGATCGTGTCTGGGGATACGAACCTAGCATGGAATCGATGCGTGAACTGATTCAATTATTCTCCTATAACCAGGATGCAGCCAATAATGAAGAACTGGTTCAGTTACGTTATGAAGCCAGTATAGAACCAGAAACGAAAGAAGCATTCCAAGCGATGTTTTTCGATTCCCGCCAGGAAAGATTGGATGAACTTGCGCTGCCGGATGATGAACTAAAAAAAATCACCACGGAAACCTTATTGTTCCACGGGTTAAATGACCAGGTCATTAAATTTGAGGATACCAGTTACAAATTAATTCAGCTATTACCTCATGCTGAATTGCATTTGTTCAATGAATGCGGTCACTGGACGCAAATTGAAAAGACAGAACAGTTTATTAATCATATATTTGCTTTTTTAAAAAACTAATAAAAAAGCCTGGCCCCTAAAGATTAGCTCCTAGGGGCCAGGCTCAAATTATCCCTCACGGAAAACCTGCTCTATCATCTTATCCACATGGATTTTCATCGTATTGATAAGCGGAATAGATACATCGCCTTCCTTTAAAATCATCGGAAGTTCTGTGCATCCAAGAATTAGACCATCTATCCCTGACTCCTCTATCATCTGATTGACCACCTGAATAAAGTCTTTCTTCGTATCCTCTTTCACGATGCCATTTTCTAATTCTTCCACAATTTTTTCATGCAAATACGCCTGCTGCTCTTCCGATGGGACCGTAATTTTCTCGTTATGTTTCCAAAATTGATCTTTGAAAAAATTGTGCTCCATCGTAAACTTTGTCCCTAGCAGGCCTGCGTTTTCGATGCCCATTTCCTTTGTCCGCTCGTACGTAGCCTCAACAATACTGATCATTGGAACATTCACCTGCTTACGGACTTCATCAAAGACGATATGCGGGGTGTTGGCAGCAATGACGATAAAATCAGCACCTATTGACTCCAGCTGCTGGGCAGCGTTCCCTACATATTCGATCAGCTTATCGATTTCATTTTCTGAAATAAATTGAAAAATATTATACATGTTGATGCTGTTAATGTAGAGCTCCGGGAGCTTCTGCCTGCTGTTGACACGCTGCTGGTACTTATCAATGAAAAGCTTGTAATAATCTACAGTGGACTCGGGACCTAACCCACCTATAATACCTGCTCGTTTCATACTAACATCCCCTCCTCTAGAACATTGCTACTTTTATTTTCGCATGAGGGATGGAATCGTACAATAAATAAAAAAACGCCTGATCCCTAAGACGATAAATAGCAATCTATTGGGGACCAGGAAAAGGAACTATTTTACCAGTAATAAGAGTTATTGGGGTAATAATAGGAACCGCTCATTCCTGAGTTTCGTCCAAACCGATTACCTTGCTGGCCTGGCATCGTGCCACCGCCAGGCATGCCACCTTGACCTGGTCCAGGCAAACCAGGCATCATCCCGCCGCCAGGCATTCCCTGACCGTTCCCCTGCCCGGGAGCTGGAAATCCAGGCATTCCGCCTTGGCCATTACCGCCCTGCCCCGGAAATGGTAGCTGGGGCATCATGCCGCCTTGACCGTTTCCATTGCCATTGCCCTGGCCTGGTTGTGGAAGTTGTTCCAGTATCTCACCGTAAGGAATTTCTTCCTGTCCCCCGTTCCCGTTACCTTGCCCGTTGCCCTGGCCTGGTCCGCCTGGTGCTCCCTGGACTGGTACTGGATAACAGACAACCGAAAGCTCTTCCCCATCGGATGGGGTAAATGTACCTTCCATTCCACCTTCTATTTGTGGCGCACTATCTTGAGGAAAGCACACCATGGGACCCTGGCCGCCATTTTGCTGTCGGTGTCCCGGGTAAGTCATTGGCTGATAAGGATAGTAATAATACATGTCATTCGCCTCCTTGATATACATCCTCATCCTATTCAGCTTCAGCCCGCTTCGGGTGCCTCCACCCCAAAAATGATTCACCCGCCCATATGTTCAGATTTAAAAAAACAGAGCTTTTATGAGACAATACATTGATATATTAGAAAATACGGATACTAACTGAGACACATTCCACAACATATTAGACAATTTCGAAGTTTAAATAGACAAATTCAAAAATAAATTAGACATTCCCGCGCCGTTGTTAGACAATTACTGCTTATATGAGACAAACCCAAATCGCCATTCCTGCTAATTTAAAAGTGCCTGACCCCCATGAAGAATTGGGGAGCAGACACTTTTCAGGAATAAAATTATAATGGTGAACGGCAGATGCCTGCATCTATTCCAAGTGAATTATAGTGATTTTTAATAGATTCAATGAGCGGCTGCTCTGTGGCTTCATCAATCAACCTCTTGTATTCTTCATACCTGGTCTCTTTATTACACAGGTCATGCAGCATGCTTTTCATTTCCAGTGGATAAATATTTCCGACCATACTGGAAAGCCCATTGCAGCCATCCTTTATCTGCTGGTCTGCCTGCATGTCTCCTGCTGCATACAAAATAAAATTATCAGGAAATTCTATATCATCATGACGTCTTTTATCGCCGCCATCTTTCAACCCAACTATATTCGAGTGCCTACTAAGAAGCTCCCGGAACGAATCCGTGCTCAAGTCAAAACCGGTTCTCGCAGGATTATTATAAAGGATCACATCCTTGGTAGTCAGGCTTAACAGTTCTTCTACATAATAAACAGCCTGAGCTTGTGTCGGTTTTATATATGGAGGAAATCCTAGCAGTATTCCATCGAAAATAGATCCTTCCAGTTTCGCTACAAGTCTTTGTGCGTCTTTCAACCTTGTGGCAGCCACTCCAAAAATAAGCTCCACACCTGCAAAATTCTGCTCATTTAAATAATCGATGATTTGTATTCTTTCTTCAATACTCAGGGAATGCTGCTCACCGGTTGTACCAGATATGACTATAGAGTCCACCCCATTCTCTTTCAAATAGGTAATAATTGAGCGGAACCCTTCCACATTCAACTGTTCATCGTTCAAAAAAGGTGTTGGAATGGCCACATTAAAAGGCTTCATGCATGTTTCCTCCTCTGAGTCCCACTCAATTGGGGTTACTTTTCTTCACACCACCGCAGAATGAAATCAGCGATTACATTCGTCACCGTCTTTAAACTTTCCAGCTCAATGTATTCGTTTGGCGCGTGCATATTAGCACCACTCGGCCCATAACAGGTAGCCGGGATGTTAAACTCTCCGTATGCTCTTAGGTCCGTCGTTGCCGTGAAAGCCAGGTTCTCCGCCTGGGTTCCGGTGACAGCATTATGGGAGTTGCTCATCTCTTGCATGATGGCTTCTTCATTGGAAATCGTGTAGCCCGGCGCAGAGAAACCGAAAAATGTAACTTCCGGTGCCACTTCTTTCAGCCAGTCATCTTCCTTTGCTGCATCCAGTAACCACTGTTTAACTTCTTTTTGAACAGTTTTTGGATCGGTTCCCGGGTAAAAGCCGACTCTCGCGTCAAAAGTACATTCTGTCGGCACACTGGAAGCCCAGTCTCCGCCTTCTACTTTACCGACATTGACATTGAGCGGATGCGGGTGATGGTCAAAATCACGGTGTTTCGGCTGGCTGTTGATATGCTCCCGATAATCCATCAACGCATCCATCAGTTTGTGCGCTTTCATGATTGCATTCTGTGCACTTTCTGCACGTTCGACGTGAGCGCCCGCTCCCTTTACTTTCACCTGGAGCCACATGACACCCACTTGTGAATGGAGGAGACGCAAATTGGTCGGTTCCGGGATCATGGCTCCATCGGCGGTATAACCGTGATCCAATAAAGCCAGCGCCCCGTTTCCAGTACATTCCTCTTCGATGACACTTTGGATCTGCAGGTCTGCACCCAGCTCCACGCCGAGGTTACGCAAGGCTTTGACTGCGAAAACGATGGCTGCAAAGCCGCCTTTCATATCCAGCAGGCCTCTGCCATACATCTTGCCGTCTTTGATGACAGGTGCATATGGATTCGTATCCCACTGGTCTTCAGGGCCGGCACTTACTACGTCCATATGGCTTTGCAGAATCAGGCTTTTCCCTTTTTTCTGTCCGGTGTTTTTCCATTCACCTACAACTACCGGACGGTCTTCGTATGACCAGTCGGGTTCCCCAAAGTTTTCATAATCTTTCAACCGTTCTGGATCGACTGCCACCGACTCAGTCTCCAGCCCCATATCCTGCAAGTAATGATAGATAAATTCCTGTACTTCTTTTTCATTTCCTAACGTACTTGGAAAACTTCCGAGCGTTTTCAAAAACAGCTTTTCTTCTTCCCACAATTCATCTATTTTCTTTCTTACCAGATCTCTGTTTGTTCCCATCACTAATGCCCACCTTATTCCGATATTCTGGTCTATTCTTCAGCCAATGCCAGCGTGGTTTGATAGAGCACGTTGGCACCGCTTATGATATCTTCATCCAGCGTCAGTTCCGATGGTACGTGACTCTTACCGTTGACACTTGGGAGAAAAATCATCGCAGTCGGACCAATATTGTTAATATACTTGGCATCATGGCCGGCTCCGCTGACGATTTTTCTTGAGGAATAGCCTAAGTCTTCAACACTTTCTTCAATGGCATCGAGAATTCCTTTGTCAAAATCGATTTTTTCCGTTTCCCATAGTTCCGTCGTATCGACGTCCACTTGTCTATCCTGGCAAACTTCCCGAATAAGAGTCTTTGCTTCTTCTACCGCTTCCTCCCTCAGAGAATCATCGGTGCTGCGGATATCCACGGTGAAATAAACCTCACCAGGAACGCAATTGACGGTGTCAGGTGACGCCGAAATTTTGCCGACGGTTACCGTCACCTCTGTATTCGCGACCTTCTTTTCCAGATGGTGCATGATTTCCGCGGCAGCCATCAGCGCATCTTTTCGTAAATGCATTGGGGTAGGACCTGCGTGGTCCGCTTCCCCTGTAACCGTCACTTCCATCCAGCTGATGCCCTGAACACCTTCCACAATTCCGATCTGCTTGTTCTCATCCTCAAGAACAGGGCCCTGTTCGATATGGAGTTCCACATAAGAGTGAAAATCACCGAGCCTGTTTTCTTTTTCGCCTTTGTAGCCGATTCTTTGCAGTTCCTCCTGAAAGCTGTGTCCGTCACGATCTTTTCTGCTATAGACATACTCCTGATCAAATACACCGGCTATACCACCAGACCCAAGCATAGGAGGTTCGAACCTCGCTCCTTCTTCGTTCGTGAAATTGACGATTTCCACAGGCCTGTCTGTTTCGATGTTATGATCATTCAATGTGTTGACCACTTCAAGCGCCAGCAGCACACCGAGCACACCATCGAACCTGCCTCCTGCCGGCTGCGTGTCCAGGTGAGAACCAAGTACTACTGGAGGAAGAACTTTCTTTCCTTTCCTTCTGGCATACATGTTTCCAAAGTCGTCCACCCGTACACTCAGGCCAGCCTTTTCACACCAGGCTTTGAATACATCTCTCATTTTTTTATCCTCATCGGAAAGAGCCAAACGCCTTAGCCCTTTCCCGGGAATAGCACCGATTTCCGAGCTTTTCGATAAATTACGAAATAGCCTTTCTTCGTTGATATGATTCAACGTTTTCATCTCCCCTACTCCCTCCTTCTTTTCTACAAGCCGAGTTTAATGAAGAAATAACCCCAGACTACCACGGATATAAATGTGAACAATACAGAAACCGTAATAATCTGTTTATACTGTTTTTTAATCTTTTGAAGCCCGTCCGGCTGTTTCATGAATTCCTGAATCGTTATTTTCGCCATACCCGTACTCTTCATCTCCGTGAAGTAATTCAGTTCGTATGTGGTTGGTTTGGTTACGAGAGCTGCAATAATTAGCGTAGCAATCGAGACGAGAAGGGCGAGCATCAGTTCATCGACGCCAGTCGGAAGTGTCATGATTCCCGCTTTAATGAGCTCACCGAATAGGATGAACGAAGCCACCCCGGCAACCATGCTGGTGGAAGCTGCTTTACTATTCATTTTCTTCCATTCGAACGATGCTACTATTGTTGG
The DNA here is from genome assembly GCF_043496955.1 of Thalassobacillus sp. B23F22_16. NCBI lineage: Bacteria > Bacillati > Bacillota > Bacilli > Caryophanales > Bacillaceae > Thalassobacillus > Thalassobacillus sp. B23F22_16. The sequence goes on from NZ_JBIEKD010000001.1 coordinate 396,914, forward strand.
CAGCCAGCCGACAGCAAAGATGGAACCGGCATAAATGGAAATCCAGTAGATAGCGGACGGCTGCGCGATGGCGATGGCGCAGATGACAACCGCTACGATTACCTGCCCAATTCTGGCGGCAGTCAGGCTCTGTTTTTCATTGAGCTCTTTTTCAAATAATCTTTCATACAAGTCTCGGGATAACGCGAAACCTACGAGAACGAAAAGGGTTGAAGCCGTGGACATGATAGAAGCCATTAATGCAGCGAGGCCTACTCCGGCAATTGCAGGGGTGGTGAATTCCATAAACCCAACAATCATAGCATTATCCGCTGGAGTAATGTTTGGTTTCAGCACTTGCATTCCACCTGCAGCAATGAAAACCGTCAGCTGCATGAATGGTGCAAAAAATACACCGATAATGGCAGTTTTCAATATAACGAAGTCGTTTTTGGCAGGAAACACACGGGATACAAGGGCAGGCATACAAGTAAAGAAAAGGATCCATACAAGGAACTGAGAAATCGACCATCCGATTGAGCGATCTTCCGTACCGCCAATCGTCCAGTAGTTAGGCAGTGTCTCGGAAAGGCCTTTCATTTGTTCAAAACCTGCCTGTCCAATAATCATTGGAGCGATGACAACAGAAATAGCAAGCATCGTGAAAAACATTAACGTATCGGTCACTACGACACCGTACATTCCACCAAAAGCAGTGAACGCAATTAAAGCGACCGTAAACAGCACGATAAGCAATTTGAAGTTAATCCCGGTGATTTCAGCGAGTACCAGTCCTGCTCCAATGAACTGGATAACCCCATATCCGACTAATCCGACAATCATTATAACAATAGCAATAATGCTGACCCATTTGTTATTGAACCGTTTATCAAAGAAGTCCGGCATCGTCTTACAATTTAACGCTTTCATTTTTCTTCCAACATACACAACTGCAAGCAGTGTTCCGATCCAGGCACCAAATGAACCAAGTGTCGCGATAACCAGAGGTCCCTCTGCATAGGACACACCGGCAATCCCTAATAAAGTCGCGGCACTAAGATAAGTGGCTGCAAGGGTACCAACAATCAGTAATGTCGATCCCCTTCCTCCCATTGTATAGAAATCGTCACTATTTTTAACATAACGGGCTATGAAAGCCCCGGCAAGAACGTAAAGTAATAAAACGAGCGCAAATATAGTTAACGCCATATGTCATCCCCCCTAAATATTACTCTTGATGTGTTTATTTTCATCTTCTGCGTTAACTTCCTGTTCCTCTTTCTTTTCCAACTCCCTGATGACAGGGAGGTACTGCTTCCGCAGAATTGCTATCACTACAATCGAAGAAACGACGGTCACAAGCGTCGCGTTTAAAAATAATATCAGTACTTCGACATTCATCATTACACCTCCATTTAACAATAAAGCCTATTGAATGCCCCCGATGGACAGGTATTTTGTTTCTACGTATGGCTCAATTCCTTCAGGACCACCTTCACGTCCGATGCCGCTTTCCTTCACACCACCAAATGGGGCATGAGCTGCAGACGGTGCGCCGTCATTCCAGCCGAGAATTCCAAATTTCAGATGTTCCTGGAAGTAGATACCGGTTCGGTAATCATTAGTGAAGAAGTAGGCAGCCAGACCAAATGGGGTGCTGTTGGCAATTTCCACCGCTTCTTCATTTTCACGGAACGTTGTCAATGGAAGCACCGGACCGAACGTCTCTTCCTGCATGATGTCCATTTCTGCACCGACATTTTCAAGGACGGTCGGATGTACAAAATAATAGCCTTTGTCGTCATCTTTATCGTATTGATGTCCATAGAGTACTCTTGCACCTTTAGCCACAGCGTCTTCAATCTGTCGATTAATCTTTTCATATCCTTCCCCATTGATCACCGGACCAACATCTGTATTTTCCTCGAGTCCGTTTCCGACCTTCAGCTGTTTGACACGAGAGGTCAGCTGCTCGGAAAATTCGTTGGCAATATCTTCATGAACCAGGACACGGTTCGCACAGATGCATGTCTGCCCTGCGTTTCGGAATTTTGACGCAAGTGCCTGCTCGACAGCGAAATCAATATCGGCATCTTTTGCGACGATGAGCGGCGCATGCCCTCCGAGCTCCATGGATACATGCTTCATCGTAGCGGCACTGTTTTTCATCAGCAATTTACCGACTGGTGTAGAACCTGTGAAAGTAATTTTGCGAACCAATTTGCTATCCGTGAAAATCGGTCCGACATCTTTCCCGTATCCATTTACATACTGAACAGCATCGTCCGGAATGCCTGCCTCATGTGCCAGTTCTACGAGCCTCATCGTAGTAAGCGGCGTCTCTTCGGCAGGTTTTACAATGAACGTGCAGCCGGCAGCCAAAGCTGGAGCGGCTTTTCTCGTCATCATTGCTGCCGGGAAGTTCCAAGGCGTGATCGCCGCAACGAGTCCGACCGGTTCTTTCGTAACGATGATCCGCTTCGTTTCTGTATGAGCGGGAACGGTCCGGCCATACAGACGCTTTGCTTCCTCCGCATACCAGTCAATGTAGCTCGCTGCATAGGCTACTTCTCCTCGCGATTCTTTCAACGGCTTCCCGCTTTCCAATGTCATCACTTCTGCTAAACTTTCTGTCTCTTCTTTGATTTTGGATGACCACTCTTTTAGAAGCGCGGACCTTTGATGGGCATTTATCCTGGACCATGACTTAAAGGCATCGTCTCCTGCTTTTATCGCTTTTTTTATATCGGCAGCAGGTGTGACTGCCACTTCTCTAACTACTTCCCCGGTAGCGGGGTTGTTTACTTTAATTGTATTACTCATAAGTCCTCTTCCTTTCTTTATCAGTCTGCAGCTGCGTCAAATGCTCTATCCAGAATCTCTATTCCTTCTTTCAGCTCTTCATCCGTGATAACCAGCGGGGAAAGAAAACGGACGACGTTACCTTTTACACCAGCGGAGAGTAACAGTAACCCGTTATTATTCGCATAGGATGTAATTGCCGCGGTTCTTGTTTTATCAGGATTTCCTTCTGCATCATTGATTTCTACAGCGACCATCGCACCCAGCCGGCGAATATCACCGAGGAAACGATGACGGTCTTTCAATTCCACCAGTTTCTCTTCCAGTACAGCACCGATCTGCTCCGCTTTATCATTCAGGTTTTCTTCCTCAATAATATCAATAACCGCTAGTGCTGCTTCACAGGCAAGCGGGTTTCCGGCGTAGGTTCCGCCAAGCTCTCCCGGAGATGAAGCATCCATAATCTCCGCCTTACCGACGACGGCACTAAGCGGAAGACCGGCAGCAAGTGATTTCGATAGCGTCATAAGGTCTGGTTCGATATCAAAATGTTCACTCGCAAACAGTTTACCCGTACGGGAAAAGCCTGTCTGAATTTCGTCAGCGACAAACACAATGCCGTGCTCGCTGCAGAATTGCTGCACTTCCTGCACAAAGCGTTTCGGAGGTATGATAAAGCCTCCCTCTCCTTGTACCGGCTCCATAACTACACAAGCTGCCGTTTCCGGGGCAACCGATGTTACGAAGAATTCTTTGAAGCGATTGATACTGAAATCGATATACTCCTCATCGGTCATTTGCTCTGGTTTATTTGACATATACGGGAATGGAGCCTGATACACTTCCGGGGAGTATGGTCCGAAGTTGAATTTATATGGCTTCACCTTACTGGTCATTCCCATTGTCAGGTTCGTACGTCCGTGGAAAGCCCTTTCAAATGAAACAACTGCCTGACGATTGGTATATTTTCTAGCGATTTTCACTGCATTCTCAACGGCTTCTGCTCCCGAGTTGAACAGAATTGCCATCTTATCGAAAGAACCAGGTGTAATGGTACATAGCTTTTCAGCCAGGTTGATGTAGCTGTCATACATAATGACGTTGAATCCGGGATGAAGATAGCGGTCGGCCTGTTTTTTCACAGCTTCCGTTACTTTGGGATGTGTGTGCCCGACATTCAGCGTCCCAATCGCTCCTGCAAAATCAATCCATTTGCCACCTTCGTTATCAATCACTGTTGCACCCTTGGCATAGTCAGCTATATTGGTATTTCCGTTTCCTAATCCTTTAGGTATATATTTCTTTCTTTTCTTTTGTAAATCATCTCTTGTTAGCGTTTGATCCGTCATGTGTAACCCTCCCTGTAATTTGTAGATTATTATGACAATTATCTGGTATAATTAAAAGGACCAGTTTTTTAAATTTAATGGTACCAGAAACAAAGAAGGAGGGGAGACGCTTGTTTTTCCAGATTAAAAAGGGGGATGCATACCCCGCTATCTACAAACAGATTTATACACACCTGAAGGACCTGATTCTCGAGGAAGCCCTAACCGAACGAAAGCTTCCCTCAAAACGGAAACTAGCTCAGGATCTCGGTGTCAGTGTTAATTCTGTTGCTCACGCCTATGAACAATTACTTGCAGAAGGTTATATATACAGTGTGGAACGAAAAGGTTATATGGTGGAAGATATTACTCGCTATATTAAAAAGGACTGGGAGAACGATCCATTCCCCGATGAGCTGAAAGAAAACGGCAAGCAAGAAAGTTTCCGGCCGGAGGTTACTTTTTCACATATTGCAACCGATGCGGAGCATTTTCCATTCAAGAAATGGAGAAGGTACCAACAGCATGTAATCAATCATCACAAAAAACAGCTTTCCCTGCTGCCCCATCCCCAAGGTCCTTATGAACTCCGAGAATCGATTGCTACCATGATCGCCCTGAGCCGCGGTGTCCGATGCAGACCGGAACAGATTATCATAGGCTCAGGAACCCAGCCTCTGATTCACAAACTAATGTCCCTGCAGCCGCGTTCGACTACCATCGCAGTTGAAAATCCAGGCTACCAGCGTTTCTATCAGCTACTAAAAGATATGGATTTTACAGTAGAGCCAATCGACCTCGATGACCAGGGAATTTCTGTTGAGGCTATCAGGGAAAGGGATCCTAAGTGGGTTTTTGTTACCCCGTCCCACCAGTTTCCGACAGGCACGATTATGCCCATTAATCGGAGAATAAAACTTTTAAATTGGGCTGCTGAGTCGCCGGACCGCTACATCGTTGAAGATGATTATGATAGTGAATTCAAGTACGAGACGGACCACATCCCTTCGCTTCAGAGTTTAGACCGAAACCGACAGGTCATTTATACAGGAACATTTTCCAAAACACTGCTGCCGAGCCTGCGCATCAGCTATATGGTTCTTCCTCCTGATTTGTTAAAACGCTACCGCAATGCATTCAGTCATTGGATTGATGGCCCATCCGGTCTCAACCTGTGGACGCTGAAATATTTTATCGACAAAGGAGAATACAGCAGGCACATCAAACGAATGAATGCGCGCTACAAAGCGAAACGAGCGAAGCTCATTCGAGAGTTGCAGCTGGTTTTTGAAGATAAGATAACGATACAAGACATCCCTGCAGGTCTCCATTTTCTAGTTGAACTGGACACCGCTCTCTCCTATAAAGACATTGAAGAGCTGGCAAAAGAAAGAAAAATAGAATTATATACGATTCGCCGTTTCTTTCTCCAGGATACCAAAATGCCTGAAACGGATAAGAAAAAACTGATTATCGGATTTGCTAACATGAAGGAAGACAAAATAAGGGAATCCGTAGAACGTTTAGCTTCTCTTTTCTCCTAACCTTCACAAAGCTTTCAATAAGCCATTAAAATGCCGCAGGCGCTGTGTACTACACAACGAACTGCGGCTTTTCTGTTAAGCATCAGCCTGATTTCTTCAATTCCTCATACATGGCATGCTCTTTTTCCTGAGCAGAAAGCAACGTCACTGTCATGAGTGTTACGATCGAAACCGGCAGCCCGAGGAAAACGGGGTGGAGACCAAATGGATGGCCGGCGATCTGCCAGATGAGAGCTACGACAAGCCCCGCCCACATCGCAGAAAGTCCGGCAGCTTTCGTGACTCGGCGCCAGAACAGCCCGAACAGCACAGGAGCAAGCAGTCCGGAGACAAGCATGGCGGTACCGGTGATCCACAGTGTAACGAGCTGCGGGATATAAAGTGCCAGTAACAGCGAGATGATCGATACAACGACGACGGACATTCGGCTTAACGTCAGCATCTGTTTCTGATGGACGTTTTTCAGTCGTGGTTTGACAATATCATTGACGATTGATGAGGATGCGGCAAGGAAAAACGAGTCCGCACAGGAAATGACGGTAGCCAGTAGTGCAATCAGCATCACGATCACGAGTGGAAATGGCAATACCTGCCCGATGATTTCATAATAGATCAGCGAAGGGTCGATCTCGGTCATGTTGAGACCGAACTTCCCAAGAAAACCAATAACAATGGTAATGGCCGCAGTCAGGAAACCGAGTACGATCGCAGCCCAGAATCCAGTTTTGGCTGTCTTTTCGTCTTTCGCTGCCCAAAATCGTTGCCAGAGGTCCTGTCTGACAAACTGGTAAGCTCCAATTGTCAGCATATAAACGAAAAATTCGGAGGCACTGATGTTGAAGATACTCAGCATGTTTCCGCCTTCCGCACTGCGCGCTTCATCGGCAAGGCTTCCCCAGTCTCCGATCATGAACATGATGACAATCAGGAGGAAAAATATCCCGACCGTCTGAATCGTTCCATGGATGGCGTCCTGGAGCATAACCGATTTGAGCCCGCCGAAATATGTCTTCAACGTTAACAGTACCCAGCTTATGATAATACCAGCAGTCATGCTGAGACCAGTGGTCAGCTGCAGGATCGTAGCAATAGCGACAAACTGCATCCCGGTTATTGCCGCATAGGCACAAATAATACTGATAACGGTCGGGATTCTGGCCCCTTCTCCATAACGCAAGGCGGTAAAATCGCCTAATGTGACCATGTTATATCTTTCACCTAGCAGACGAATGCGCTTCAATAAAAACGCAGCAATAACGATGGAAGTCAGTGTGAAGCCGATCGCCAGCCACTGTTGTCCCATACCGAACAGGTAACCATTCGTCATATAACCAAGTAAAATGGAACCGCCAATCGCCGTACCGACGAATGTCAATACGAGCGGCATCAGCTTCGTGGACCGGCCGGCTACATTGTAATCGTCGTAGGTTTTGACATTTCGATTCACAAATAAGGATAATCCAAATAAAAACACAAAATAAACGGCAATAATTGCAATCAATATCGTCTCTTGCTGACTACTGAACAATAGACTCACCCTTCCTTGTTTGGTTCGTGCTGTAAATGAGCTTGCCATCCGTATAAGTGCTGACGGCTTCTATCTCTAGTAATTGTTCTGCTTCCACTTCCAGCGGATTGTGCGATAAAACCATCAGATCCGCTTTGGCGCCTGGTTTAATCACTCCCAATATCTCTTCTTCACAGGAACTGTAAGCAGCGTCCGTCGTATAAGCTTTCAATGCATCCCACACACTTAGTTTTTCTTCTGCTCCGATAACTTGTCCGCTTGCGGTTTTTCTTGTTATTAACGTGTAGATCCCCGGCCATGGGTTTCCATCGGTGACAGGTAAATCTGAATTCCCAGGAGCCTTAATCCCCGCTTCCTTAAAAGATCGATGGGGAAATGCTGTCTTCATTCGCTCCTTCCCTAGCTTTTTCATATAATTATCACCGATATGGTGTAAAAACCCGATGGAGGAACCTGCCACCAGCCCTAATTTCTTCATCTGCCGGAGCTGTGTACTTGTGGGAAAGACGCAGTGCTCAATACGATTGCGCATGTGCTGGAGCGGCACAGTTTTATTGATTTGTTCATAAGACCTGATCGCAACGTCGATAGCACGATCGCCGATCGCATGGATTGCAATTCGCAGCCCGGACTCGATTCCCCGCTTCATCAATGGAGCGATTTCTTCTACGGTGTTATAAAGTATCCCGGTTTCTTCTGTATCCACATATGGTTCCGACACAGCGGCCGTCTTACCGCCGACGCTGCCATCAAGCATGAACTTCAATCCCTGGATTTTCACCTTGTCATTGCCAAAACCACTTCGCAAACCAACTTTCAATACTTCTTCTAACGAGCCGTCAAAGCCATTCTGGTCGATCGCCCACATCCACGGCCTGACCCTGACGGAGAGTTCACCCTGTTCCGCCAGGTATTGATAGAGCTGGAGGTCGGCTGTCTGGGTCGACATGCAGTGGACAGTGGTAATCCCCCAGGATGCAAACTTTTCCTGCGCCCGCTTCATTCCTTTTACCATATCTTCCTGGGTGTAGTTCGGTGTTGTGAGCAGCCCTTGGGCTTTCTCCTGAAGCAGTCCCGTCAGCCTGCCATGCTCGTCCCGCTCGATATTCCCGCCTTGCGGGTTCGGCGTATCCTCTGTTATCCCGCTTAATTCCAGTGCTTTGGAATTGGCAACTGCCATATGGGCACAGGCCCGTTTCAGTACAACCGGATGGTCCGGTGCGACTTCATCAAGATCCCAGCGGGTAGGATTGCGTTTTTCTGCCATCTTACTGTCATCCCACCCCCAGCCGAGAATCCATTCATCCTCCGGCGTGGCCTCCACTTCCTGTTTAATTTTTTCTTTGATAGCGGCAATAGACGGAATGGCCGCTGGCTTGCAATCTACTTCCAGGAGCGTTAGCCCGAAAATGGACGGGTGGATATGGCTTTCTATGAAACTGGGCATCATTGTTTTTCCTCCCAGGTCCACCACCTCAGTTCCGTCGTATATCCAGGAGAGTGCTGTCTCCTTTTCACCTGCATAGAGGACTTCCCCATTTTTCACTACGACAGCGTTTGCTGTAGGGGCAGCATCATCCATCGTCAGCACCTTGCCGTTTACAAAAATTAAATCTGCGCCACTCATTTTATACCCCCTCCTCTACCAGCCATCCGCTTTAATTGCTGTTGTACTGAAAAGATAGATTCCTTTACTTTTTCCAAAACGTCATCAAGCTGTGCTTCCGAAATAATTAATGGTGGTGCAAAACAGATGATATCGCTGTTTTCATACGTCACGCCCCGGCAAACCACCCCTCGTTCGTGCAGTTCCGCAATCACTTTTGGAGCCACATTCAATTCCTTGGAGAAGTTTTCGTTCGTACCCGGGTCTTTCACCAGTTCGATGGCACCAAGCAAACCCATGGCTCTTACTTCTCCTACAATCTCTAACTCTTCCTTTATCTGTTGAAAGCCTGCCAGCATTTTTGCGCCGATTTTCTTAGCGTTTTCTACCAGTCCCTCCCTTTCTATCAATTCGATATTTTTCAAACCAACGGCAGCGGCAGTTGGATGTCCACTGTAAGTAAAGCCATGAAATAATGTGCCCTTCGATTTCTGTTTGAGCACCTCGTGGATCGGTTCCGAGATGACGACGCCTCCTAAAGGCATGTAACCGCTGGTCACCCCTTTTGCGAAGGTCATCATGTCCGGTACCACTCCCCAGTTTTCAAGACCGAACATCGTCCCTGTCCTTCCAAAGCCAGTAATGACTTCATCAGCAATAAACGGTATTCCGTATTCATCGCACAGTTTCCTGACTTCCTGAAAATAATTCTTCGGCGGAATCAATACGCCCCCGGCTCCCTGGATCGGTTCCGCCATGAAGGCAGCGATCGTTTCCGGGCCTTCCGCTTCGAATTTTTCTCTTAATGATTGGATAGCCGCTTCGGTCGTACTTTGATAGGATGTGTTGGCATGTATGAAGTCCGTCATCATATGTCCCGCCATCTCCCAGAACTCAGGAATTCCCGTCGCACTGGTCGAGGCAGCCGCCACCCCATGGTAGCCGCGTTTCAAAGCAATGATTTTCCTCCTCTCCGGCTGTCCCTGGATTTTCCAGTAATGACGGATCAGTTTGATCGCCGTATCATTGGACTCCGACCCACCGGAGGTAAAAAACACTGTATTTAAATTGCCTGGGGAAAGTTTTGCAATCTTTTCCGCCAGACGGATGCCAGGCTCATGGGTGAACGTCGAGAACGCCGAACTGAATGCCAGCTTTTTCATCTGTTCAGCCGCTGCCTCCGCCAGTTCCGTTCTCCCATGACCGATATGGACATTCCACAGCGATGACATCGCATCGATGTACTCTTTTCCATGGTTATCTTTCAGATAAATGCCTTCTCCGCTTTCCACCAACAATTTCGATCCCTGCTCCTGTTGCTGCTGGATCGATGTCGATGGGTGCAAAAAGTGTTTTTTATCAAGTTCAATGAGCTGTTCCAAAGTTCCTGACCTCCATTTCGCTTATAAAAAAACCAGTCCTATGCCACCAAGCCGTATTGGACATACGTATCTCCAGGCATAAAACTGGTTTCTTTCTAACGGGCTGCTCTACTTTGAACCAATAGAGTCAGATTAGAATAGACAGTTTTTTAACAAGTCTTATATAGTGTTTTTCATTTTAGCAAGGTTTGGGAAGCATATCAACTGATTATTTGTAATTTTCTAATAACTGAACACAAAGATATGCTTATATAGTCCGGTTTTATCAGCGTGCTCCCCTTACAAGTGATACTTTGCGCTTTAATCATGAGATTAGAGCTTATCAATCTATCTATTAAATGTGTTCACATTAAAAAAATGCTGCCCCCATGGCAGTCCTGCCTTTTGTTTCATTTTCCATTCAGCTGGATATATACCTATAGCACGGAAACAAAAGGAGGAACAACCATGAAATCAATCGATCAAGCATTACAACATAAGGTAGGGCTGGGGACAGCTCCGTTAGGAAATATGTTCCGGGACGTACCGGAAGAAGAAGCCCGGGAAACGATCCAGAACGCATGGGATCAAGGTGTCCGCTACTTCGATACCGCTCCCTTCTATGGAGCAGGCCTCGCGGAGTTGCGACTTGGAGAAGTGTTATCCAATTACGATCGTGACGACTATCTGTTAAGCACCAAAGTGGGCCGCTATGTCACCGATGAAACAGAGGAAAAAGAAGGGTTGTTCGAAGATGCCCGCGATAATAAAGTGATCACCGATTACACCGAAGATGCCACGAAGCGTTCGATCGAGCAAAGCCTCGAGCGGTTAAAGACGGACCGATTGGACTTCGTATTTGTTCATGATGTCTCCCCAGATTTTCACGGCGATCAGTGGATCGACAAGTTCGCTGAAGCTAAAAATGGCGCCTTTCGGGTCTTGACTCAGCTCCGTGAAGAAGGAGTCATCCGCTCCTGGGGGCTTGGCGTCAATACAATCGAACCGATCGAACTTGCCATGGACCTTGAAGAAACCCAGCCGGATATGTGCCTGTCTGCAACCCAGTACACGCTCCTGCAGCATGAACGGGCCTTGCAGCGAATGATGAAAAAAGCGGAAGAAAAGAATATCGATATTGTTGTCGGCAGTCCTTATAATTCCGGCGTTCTCCTAGGCGGTGAACATTATAATTATGAAAAAGCACCACAGGAAATTATTGACCATGTGAATCAACTGAAAGAAATCGGACAACATTACGATGTTCCATTAAAAGCAGCAGCACTGCAGTTTTCCACTTCTCATCCTGCCGTAAGAGCTATCATTCCAGGATCCACACGGCCGGACCGGATCAAGGAAGACATCGAAATGATCCAGCGGGACATCCCGAACGAATTCTGGGAAACATTAGTAGATAAAGGCTTCATCTCCCCGGATGCTCCCCTTCCTAAAAAGTAATGGTTTAAGAGACAAGTGCCTGACTCCCAATGTAACGCATTGGTGGTCAGGCATTTTTTTGTATAAAGACCACCTCCTGGAGACTTTTTCCCTGTAACGGTTATTACAGTGGCTATAACAACCGTTAACCACGTATTACTGCTAGCTTACAATCTTTAAATCACTTATAATGACCGTCCACTGCAGTCATCCTTCCAATTATGGTCAGTAAACGTCCTTTAAGAATTTGAAAAACAAACGAAGACGTAAAAGATAAAATACACAGCCTTACTTTTATGCAAGGTGTGTTATAATTAGAAAATTATAACTATTCAAGAACGGAATGAAGGTGAGTACGTGAATCGTATCTGGTTTACTATTTTGCTGGTAACTACCACAAGTCTAATGGGCTCCTCTTTTGCAGTCGGAAAAATCGGATTGAATTATGTCTCTCCCCTGCTTTTGGTCGGCTTGCGTTTTTCTATCGCCGGTTTCATCATGGCAGTTAGCGTCTATCTGCTTAAAAGACAGCATCCGAAACGTGCCAAAGAGTGGGTCCAAATGGTGGTGGTCGGCTTTTTTCAAACAGCCGCCGTAATGGGAGCCATTTTCTTAAGTCTCCGGACGATTACCGCTGGAGAATCTTCCATTTTAACATTTACGAATCCCTTGCTGGTCGTGTTGTTTGGAACTATTTTTATGGGGATGAAATACCGATTAATGCAATGGGGCGGTGTCGCTGTCGGCTTCCTTGGGGTGTTTATCACACTTGGAGCTTCACTGGATATTCAGCAGCCTGGCACCCTGTTAGGTATGATGAGTGCGGTATCCTGGGCCATCGCTACGCTGCTGATGAAAAAGTGGGGCCAGGCGTTTGATACCTGGGTTTTGACCGCTTACCAGATGCTGTTTGGCGGGATCATCCTGTTAGCGGGCAGCGCCTTAATGGAACAGTCTACATTTGTCGTGACTCCCCTATCGATCTTCATTCTGATATGGCTGGCTATCATGGCCTCGATCGTCCAATTTGCGATTTGGTTCTATTTATTGAAACGGGAAGACCCCGGCAAAGTGAGCGCCTTTTTATTCCTGGCGCCATTATTCGGCGTCATCTTCGGCTGGCTGCTATTAAATGAACAACTTCACTTTTCTACATTGATAGGAGGAAGCCTCATTTTAGCAGGAATCTACTTTGTCAATCGACCAGCCAAACAAGTAAGTACCCGTCTCGCCGCTGGTCCCTCACAGCTTTAGCAAATAAGCACCTGCCCCCCGCTAACAACCGGAGGACAGGTGCTCTTTAAATTGTTCAGGTATTCGAGTTAAGCTCTTTTAAGGAAGCATGAAAATTTTAAAAATCATTCACCTGCTTATTTGCACACTGACGAAACTCCCCAGCAACCGTAGTTCGGCCTCTCCGATCCCTTCCTATCTTCCATTAAGATAAAGTCCCGTTAATTTTTAGTAAGTTTAAATCATAAAATATTAATAGCTATATGATTCCGGAGAGGAGTTTTTTCTATGCCCATATTGCCTTATGCATTACAGCGTGGGGATACAATCGGTATTGTTACATTGGGAAGCCCGCCAGAAAGGGATGAAGTCGAGACTGGAATAGCAATGTTAGAAGATATGGGGTTTAAAACAATTCTTGGCCAAAGCGTTTACGCCCGAAATGGCTTTATAGCAGGAACAGCTCAGGATCGTGCGGCAGATCTAATGAGTATGTTTACCAATCCTCAGGTAAAGATGATCTTGCCGTCACGGGGAGGGGTTGGAGTTGCAGGAATTCTCCCCTATCTTGACTACCCGCTTATACAGCGAAACCCTAAAATCCTAAGCGGGTACAGTGACATTACGGTACTATTAAATACGTTGTACCAATTTACCAGCATGACCACATTCCAGAGCCTTTTGCTCGTGGATTTTAATGCAAGCACTCCCGAGTATAATTTCAATCAATTTTTTACTGCTGTTACCAATACTGCACCAATGAGGCAAATATTAAACCCTCCAGACATGCCGTTAAACAGCAAAAATGCCGGGAATGTCACCGGTCCGATTGTCGGAGGAAATCTCACGTCATTACTTGGTACGCTTGGTACTCCTTTTGAAATAGATACACGGGGAAAAATACTGCTCATCGAAGATACACATGAACCCATTAACACCATCTACCGATATATAGAACATTTAAGAATGGCTGGGAAGTTCCGGGATTGTATCGGTATCGTTATGGGAGAATGTACAGAATGTCAGGAATCTTATGGGAAAACGTACGAAGACCTGATCAACGAATTTATCGTACCATTAAATAAACCGCTTATGACTAATCTTGCTACAGCACACGGGACATATAAAGCTGCCATTCCAATAGGGGCTACGGTTAACTTGAACACATTCAATAATACGCTAACAATCCTCGAACCCACTACGCTTCCATCTTTCATTTGATAGCACAGGGCTATTATCATTTCTATAAGGGTGGTTAATAGCTTTAGTCGTGTTGTATGTGCCACAGTCATAATTCTGTCCAAATCACAAAAATCCTGAATTTCCTTCTTCTTAAATAAATACGTTACTTTCTTCTTATAATCATAAACTCCTTCCATACTAGGTATCTAGCTGGAAGGAGTCTATCTCTTTTATTCTTCTATCATGAGAACCAATATGGGATCAACAGGCTCCTGGTACATGCCGCTCCGCCCACACTAAATATCCGGGGATTTTGTCTCCCCCTATTATTGATAAGCACTCATTATGTTGGAGAAGTATCGATCTTAATCCATTACCAACCCGCCATCTACGACAAGATTTTGACCGGTAACCGCTCTGGCCCAAGGCGATGCAAAAAACAATACAGCATCCGCCAGTTCCTGGGGGCTGGTCGCTTTCTGGAGCGGTGTCACCAGCTCAACCACTCCGAATACTTCTTCTGTCGTCACACGGCTGGCATCTGTTTCTTTCAATAACCCCCCGGAAACCATATTGACGGTTATCCCATACTGCCCTAATTCCTTGGCCATATTTCGTGTGAAACCCAATAAAGCGGCCTTCCCTGTTGTATACTCATGATAAGCAACTACAGGGTTTTGCAGCAGGTTGGTACCGATGTTGATGATTCGTCCAAACCCAAGTTCCTTCATATAAGCCAGACCGGCCTGCACGGCGTTCAACCGATCCTTTTACTGTGCCTTCGATTTGAGTCTGGAAGTTGTCCCATTCTAACTCCGCTGCATTCTTCTGGGCCTTCGGATCAAAACGGAAATCGACCAGGGCATTATTGATAATGGTGGATAATGGCGTGCCAAAATGACTTACCGCACGATCGACCATTTCGTCAACCTGATTCTTATCCCTGATATCTGCCTGTACAGCGATTGCTTTATCTCCTAAACGATCGACGAGCGCTTCTGCTTTCTGTTTACTTTTAAAATAGTTAATAATGACATTTGCACCCTCATTCGCAAACGCTTCGGCAATTGCAGCCCCTAATCCCCTGCTTGCTCCGGTAATCAGAACCGTCTGTTCATTCAATTGCATCATTACTCCTCCATCCTATTTGAGGGGCTATAAAAACACAAAAAACCACGCCCATAGGACCTGGTTATAGTAGCTTAAACTCACAAACTACTTCCCTACGCTGGTATGATCCAGATCAGGTCCTGAGGGTCAAAAAGTTTGTTCGCTTTTTTCTCAGCCTGCTACACAGGCTCCCCTAGTAGATTCTAATATTATTTACTTTCCACATTCATTGTAATAGCTCCATCCTAGTCCATCAAATCCAATTATTCCCTAATAAAGAAGTGCCTGACCCAGGAGAGGAGCAGGCATTGAATTCGTGCGTTTTTATGAGACACATTACTTATAAATGAGACAACAGCTATACTAAGGTAGACAATATCAACTATTTATTAGACAAATTCAAATTTAAATTAGACAAAATGGCAAATATATTAGACATTCTTCATCGTTTACTAGAAAAAAATTTCTTAAAAGAGACAATTATAAAGGGATAACTCTTTCCCACTAACATATGTTATTACCTTAGCAGCCAGGTTCTTACGATGATTTCCTGCCCCACTGATCTTCAAAAATAAGGTTATCCAAGTCTGATCTTTTTTCCCAGTCCGCTTTTTCTAAAATAGGCTTGTCTGGATACGTATCCGTGTAACCTACCGAAAGAAGTGCGAGTGGGTCCACGTGCGGCGGTATATCGAGAATATCACGAACATCATTCTTTTTATAAAAACTCACCCAGCCCATGGCCAGGCCTTCCGCACACGCTGCCAGCCACATGTTCTGTATCGAACACGCTGTCGATAAGGCATCGGTTTCCGGAATAGAATTACGGCCTAATACATGTGAACCTCCTCTGGTGGGGTCACATGTCACACAAATCGTCAGAGGGGCTTCCTTTAAACCTTCGACTTTCAGACTGAGGAATTTAGTCTCTCTTTCCCCTTCATAATGAATGGCTAGTGCCCGTCTTTCCTTATCGGCCGCCCAGGCTAACTGTTCTTTGATTTCAGATGACGATATTAAAATATAACTCCATGGCTGCATAAACCCTACCGATGGTGCATGGTGAGCTGCTTCAAGAATTCGTTGAATGACATCTTCTTCTATAGGTTTGGGTAAAAAACTTCGAATATCTCTTCGAGTATAAATAACTTTATAGATTGCATCCCGTTCTTCTTTCGAAAACATCGCTCTCCCCCTTAACCTGAAAATAGATAGTTATAATGTAATATATATGAAACTACCATTGGAAACAAGCTCACCGGCTGATGTACACTTCTTGTCCAGCACCTTCTCCAGCTGCTGGATCACTAATCCATGCGTCACCACAACAATAGCGTCATCTCTATAAGCATGACAGAGGGCCTTCCACTCGCTATTAACCTGTTTTTCCAACTTATGCATTGCCATGTCATACCATTTCCTGAATGCTTGATTATGGATTAAACTTTCCCGGGGTTGACCATTCCAATGGCCATAATCAAGTTCTGTAAAAAGAGGCGAAACGAAATGGGGGACCCCCATACAGTCAGAAAGGATATGAGCTGATTCCCTTGCCCGCTGTAATGGACTGCTGAGAATCACGTCCCACGTTTCCACCGCTAACTGTTCTGCACATTGACGGGTTTGCCGGATTCCTGTTTCATTAAGTGATGTCGCTGTATGCCCTTGCAGTTTTCCTTCTGTATTCCAGTCTGTTTCTCCATGCCTGACAAAACAAACTCTCATCTTATTTCAACTGCCTCGACAGGCCATGCCAGCAATAATGAACAGATTCCGCTTTCTCTGCCGCTACCTGCAGTACCCACCCCGATAAGTCTCGCCAGGCCCGGTCATCCTTGTCCAAGGGGACAACACCACGGCCCATTTCAAGCATAATCAAAATAACCGGCTGCTGGGTCCGTTTTTCGACGTGCTGCATTTCTGACAATATCGATTCGAAATGTTTTCTCACGGATTCCAACTCGCCGGCTTTCTTCCATTCCTCTCGTATCCACACTTCCCATCCTTCGATTACGAAAGGCGAGTCAGCGGTGTTATCGATTAACTTCCATTGGTCCAATGGCTGGTTTTCATATGCGGAAAGCCACTGACAATCAGAAAACTCTTCATTCACAAACTTTCTTTTCCCACTATAGGCACCACCGACCACGAGCTGCATTTCCAGTCACCTCCATCCTGTTTGAAAACCATACGAATCCCGCCCCCGTTGGGGATTTTTGTAGCTGTAAAAGTTAAACCCGGAATAAAACCGTTCATGATTTCACGAATAATACCACCATGAGTGACTACTAACACGTTTCTACTATTATTAATTGCCAGTAATTCTATTAGAAATGAACGGACTCGCCTTCTGAACGAAGGATAGTCTTCCCCATTAGGCGGGGACGATGTCTGCCACTGTGAAATCCAGTGTTGATAACGAAGGTCGTTCTGGAGTTCCTGATGCGTATAACCTTCCCAATCACCAAAATTCATTTCACGCAGGTTCGGATCGGCACATGCTGGCTTATTTGGAACAAGGTATTCGGCCGTTTCCATGCATCGTCTCAGGTCACTCGTAAAAATCTGATCAAACGACAGGGCCGATAATTGCTGCTTCAATAATCGAGAATCATGCAGAAGTTCCGGCAGTATTGGCTCATCCGAGTGTCCGAGATAACGCTTTTCTATGTTCCATTGCGTCATCCCGTGACGAATAAAATAAATAGATACAACATCAAAAGTCCCCATAGCTCTCCTCCTTCAATTGCAGTGCCTAGCATATCGCCATTGATTCCCTCGAATTTGTTAATAAACCATCTCCGTAGGAAATAGAAAAATAATCCATAACCAGCCAGAAGCAGCCAGGCCTGCGGAACAATCACGACGATTACAACAATCGGTATAAGACCAATGAGAACATCCACAGTCGACAGGTGTTCCTGCCACGTGCAGGCAAGACCTTCCCGTTTGATCGTCGGGGTCGTTCGTAACAGGAGAATGGCCAGGTACCTGCTGCAGGCCGGTATCAGTACGAACATCCCGGCAGCCAGTTGTACATCGATAGTACTAGCGGTCAGCAGGCCATAAATGAGCGCCAGTTTCCATAACAGATAAAAAATCGCAGTCAGCATCGCGAAGCTTCCGACGTGGGGGTCTTTCATAATTGCCAGCTTCTTTTCGACGGGTGCATTCGAGCCGGCAGCATCCGCCACATCCATCAACCCGTCCAGGTGGAGCCCTCCAGTCAGCGCCGTCCAAATAGAAAGCAGCATAAGGGCCGTAAACCATGCCGGCAGCCAGCCACCTATAAGAGCATAAACCGCAACTACCAGGATACCCAGGATAAACCCTACTAAACTGAAAGACTTTAATGCACCCTTTAAGACGGCTTTTTCCCAAGGAACGGACACGGGCATAGGAATACGGGTCAAAAATTGCAGAGCAAGTACCAGCCCATAGCTTAAAGCTTTCATTCAACCATCCTTCCATTTCACAGGAAGACCGGCAATCACCTGATAGACTTCCTTTGAGCTTGCAATGATATGCTGGTGCAGCTTCGCCAGCATGTAAATATAGGCAGCAACACTGCGTGAACTCGCCGGCACTCCTTCATTAATGTCATTGGACACCACATACAGGTTCAATTGCCGTCCCCTGGCCGCCTGGAGCCAGCCGCTCACTTCCTGGATGATGGTCTCCCAGTCTGCCTGGTCGATATAAAGTCTGTTACCCAGCCATACTGTCAGGCAATCAATCAGTACGGTACTTTCTTTTTGTATTTCTTGTAAACTATCTTTTATATGTATCGGAGCCTCGATGGTCTGCCATTCTTCTTCCCGATCGTTGCGATGGCGGGCAATCCGTGCCTTCATTTCTTCATCAGATGGCAAGGAAGTTGCGATGTAATACAAATTTCCAACCTTATGTTTGTGATAGCTTTCCAGTGCCAGCTTTTCTGCAAAACTGCTTTTTCCCGAACGAGCACCACCGGAAATGAAAGTGATCACGATGCTTCCCTCCATTTCCTCAGTACGTAAAGAAGGTAATCATTTTCTTCCGCACTCCTGACAGCAAACCTCAGGTAACGGCCATACAGGCCTTTGAAATTGTCTGTATGCCTGGGAACGATGTTATTTGCTACTAAAAACCCGAACAGCTTCTCTGTTTCGTCCGGTCTGTTACCGTCCTTCAGTAAATAGAAATTAACGCTTGATACGGTATGTAAAAAACCAAGAGCTGACAGGTGATCCGCAAGTTTCTCACACTCCCCCTTCAGCCAGTCTTTCGTCTTTGCCATAAAGGTTTCATCAGACAGCAGTGCTGGTAATAAGCCCGCTGTTATCCCATTGACGCTCCATGGCGGCTGCTTTTTCTGCAGTTTCTGGATCCAGCCACCTCCAGCCATGATATAGCCTGCCCGCAGGCCGGGTATGGCAAAAATCTTTGTTAACGACCGAAGGACAATCAGGTTAGGATAGAGAGTGAGCAGATTCTTAACGAAAAGCTCCGTTTCAAAAAGAAAATGCACAAATGCTTCATCTATGACAATCGTCGTGTCCGTCTCCAATCCGAGTTTTAGTAAATATTCCAACTCTGTAAAAGACAAAAACGTTCCCGTCGGATTATTCGGACGGCATAGGAATACGACATCCACACCAGGCACTACCTGCGCCATCGCTTCCACTGGAAACTGAAACGACTGATTTAACCGGAGTTGTGTAATCTCCAAGTCGAATGCATGACAGGCCCTCTCATATTCAGAAAAAGTCGGATCGATTATCAAGGCTTTTTTGCCATGAAATAACTGGGCGATTAGAAAAATGGCTTCCGCTCCTCCATTGGTCAAAAGCAGCTGTTCCGCACTCATCCCTTCTTGTCTGGAAAGAGCAGCGTACGCCTCTTTATATTCCGGGTCTGGATAGTTCGCTATTTCCTTCATCAGCCGGGGAAGCTGCTCGGCCAGCCAGGCCGGCGGACCAATAGGATTAATATTGGCACTGAAATCATAGACTTTCCCTTCCGCTTCCATGCCAATAGAAGCGGCAATACGGCCAGGCTGTCCCCCGTGTGCAGGTAATACCATAACGTTTCCTCCTTAATTTACGATTAACCATCCGCTTAAAAATAGAATAAATACCAGCCAGCCGCCATGCATGATGGTAATCGACTGGGCAATATGTTCTGTTTTCAGTTCTGTTAGTGGGTTACCGATTTTGCTACGATTGGATACGACTCCTTTATAAGTATTGACACCGCCAAGCTGGACACCGAGCAAACCTGCGGTCATCGCCTCCGGCCAGCCACTGTTCGGACTTGGGTGCTTGCTGGCATCACGTAATGTGACCCGCCAGGCATTCCCTTTCTTCCGGGTGGGGTAAAACCAGGCAGCTAGCCACATACAAACAGCCGTCATCCTTGCAGGTATCCAGTTGACCAAGTCATCAAAGCGCGCAGAAGCAAACCCGAATGCTTCATATCGCTCATTTTTATACCCGACCATGGAATCGAGTGTGTTTACGGCCCGGTAGACCATGGCAAGCGGGGCTCCCCCGATCAGCGCCCAGAATATCGGAGCGGTAATGCCATCCACTGTATTCTCTGCAACCGTTTCAACTGTTCCACGAACAATTTCCGACTCGTCTAACGCTTCCGTATCGCGGCCAACGATATAGCTGAGTTTCTTCCGTGCCAAAGGAAGGTCGCCTTCACGTAAAGGGTTACCTACTTCTTCACCTGCCTGCTGTAAGCCTTTGATCGCTATCGTAGAGGAGATTAAGTATACCTCCAGCGCCGCTCCTGCCCAGAAAGAAACCCGTCCAGCCAGGTATACAACCATGCCAATTGAAATATAGGTTATAACAGTAACAGCCCCAAGCAGCAGGAAACCCTTCGCCCTTCGGTGCTTTTCCTTGTTCCATTTTTTATCCATAAAAGCAATCATTTTTCCTATGATGACTACCGGATGAGGGAAAAATTTCGGATCACCGATAACTAACTCGAGTACAATCGCAGCCAGGATAAGATACAGGTGATATTCCAAGAAACCCATCTACTTGTCCGTCCTCTGTCGATAGTTTTCGATCGCTTCGGTGACAGCACGGTAGACACTTTGTCCAATCGCTTTTCCTACTCTGGTTCCGGAGCCTGCATACGGGCTTGATTCTCCCTGTTGGGTTGCAGCAATAGCGATGCTGTCGGTTGATGTGCCAGTGGCAATGGTCTTTGTAGACGGGTCTGCAACCTGCATGTCCGCCAGTGCCTTCGTTTTTGCTTCGGTTGCGGACTGGACAGCATTGACGAATGCACCATCCGTCAAATGGGCATCAAGAAACACCATGATATTAATGGTACCGACTTGCCATTCTTCCTCTGCCGGGTGATTTTCTGTAATATCTACTGCATTGCCGACACCGGCGGTAACGACCGTGAAAACAGGCATGTCCATTATTCTCTCTCTTACGAACGCCTGATCCGCAAGCTTGACTGCCGTCATCATCCCCAATGTGTCACCGGCAGGAATGTTCGCTTCCTCCAGCCAGCCGAGTACATCGGCGGCAGGGTCCTGACAATCGTAGTTTTTTGGCACGTGAAAATTACAAAAATGGCTGTGCCACTGCAACCCTCCCCCTGAAACCGCGTTGGATAGCACCCGGAGCGGACGAGGGAAGGCAATATGAATGTACTTCTCATTTTGCTCCACCTCAGCCTCCAAGGCATGAAGATTCGGATCCTGCATTTCTTCAGGAGCGACGAGCATCTGGGGTTTTGCAAGCGTAGGATGGCTATGATGCTTGATATCAACCCCATATACTTTTTGCAATAAAGCTTCATTTTTTAATACAGAGAGATTACCCTTTTTCACCAGCCGTCCTTGAAGAAGCGCAGCAAACTTGTCAGCAAACAAAGCTGCCGTGTTCAGATCATGGAGGATGGCGACAATTGTCATCTGGCGATTTTTCTGGTGCTCTTTCAAGTGCTGCAGCATATCGACCGTGTGTTTGACGTCCAAATGGTTGGTCGGCTCATCTAAAAACAGGATTCTAGGCTCCTGGGCCAGCGCTTTGGCCATCAGTACGCGCTGCTTTTCCCCGCCGCTCAGCCACTTGAACGGCTTGTTTCGATAATGATAAACTTCCGTCTGCTTCATCACTTCGGAAACGACTTCCTTGTCCCTGGGAGAAATATGCTTGATCAACCCTTTCTGATGCGGGTAGCGCCCAAGCATGACAATTTCCCCCACAGAAAAATCAAATTCCACATGCGAACTTTGGGACAGAACCGCCATGATTTCGGCTTTTTTTCTGGAGGAGTACGATTGAATCGTTTTTCCAGATACATGTATGCTCCCATCGGAAGGCTCTAATGCTCCCGTCATCAGCCTCAGCAGCGTCGTTTTTCCACTGCCATTCGGCCCAATCAATGCAAAGAAATCCCCTTCTTCTATCGTCAGGTTAATATCTTTCAGGATATCTTCCTTCTGGTAACCGCCTGACAGGCTGTTCACTTCTATCATGTCTTCACCCCTTTTTCATCCGTTCACGAACCAGTAACACAGCAAATATCGGCGCGCCAATCAAAGCGGTAATGACACCAATCGGCAGTTCCTTCGGTGCGATAATCGACCTCGAAATTAAATCAGCCAGGACAAGAAATCCACCTCCTGTCAGCATCGATAACGGCAGGACATGCTTATGATCCGGACCCGTGATCAGTCGGACAAAGTGCGGAATCACAAGGCCGACGAATCCTATTGAACCCGAAACAGCCACAGATGCACCCGTCAGTAACGATGCTCCCACTAAAACAAGCACCTTTCCACCCTGGACATTCACTCCGAGGTGACTGGCTGATTCCTCCCCCAGTGCAAAAGCATTCAGGTCATGCGTGCGTGACAACAGGAGAATGACACCCACGATGAAGAACGGAACGATCAGCTGTACGTGACTCCACCCTCTCATGCCGATGTTTCCCATCAGCCAGTAAAGAATCTGGCGCATATCCTCTCTGTCGCTGAGTGCGATAATCAGGGAGATGACTGCACCGATGAAGGCGCTGATAATGATCCCAGCAAGGATGATCGTCTCAATATTCAAATCACGGCTGGAGAGCCTGGTGATAATAAAAACGATCATCATCGTGATGAACCCGCCTAGTATAGCAACGACAGGTAGAGTATAGCTCCCCAGAAAAGCGATGGAGATTTGAAAATAAAGTACGGCAACTGCCCCAAGTGCCGCTCCTGACGAAACACCGATCGTGTACGGGTCGGCCAGCGGATTTCTTAAGAGTCCCTGGAAAGATGCGCCGGCAATCGATAACGAAGCTCCGACGAATAACGCCAGCAACACCCGGGGAAAACGTATTTCCCATATGATGACCTCGATATTACTGGCTGCCTCATGCCCGAAGATGTCACTCCCGAACATTTCCTCTGCCAGCACGTCCAGAACAGCAGTCAAAGGAAAAGATACACTGCTGACAAATAAACCAAGAAGGGCTGCACTAAGTACAAACCCTCCACTGAATATATACATCCATACTGTTTTATTCACTGAAAACTTCCGGGTAAATGAGTTCTCCAAGTCTCTCCACTCCATCGATTAAACGTGGGCCGGGTCTTGTAACGGTGTCATTGTCGACATCAAAAACCTGCTCGTCTTCAACCGCAGGCACTTCACTCCACCCCTCGCGTTCCAGCACCTGATTTTCTGGGTTGTCAACATAATAACCATAGGTCGTAATGATTACTTCGGGATCTAAGTTTACTGCTTCTTCTTCTGTAAACTTGACCCATCCTTCTTCCTCTTTGGCTGCGTTTTCTGCGTTGATCGCTTCCAGCATTTCGTGCATGAACGTCCCTGAACCAGTTGTGAAAATATCAGGGGCAGGCGCGACTTCGACCCAAACCTTTTTCTTCTCTTCCACTTGTTGTGCTGTTTTTTTCACATCAGCTAAGCGTGTTTCCATATCTTCTATGAGTGCAGTCGCCTCGTCTGAACTTCCTGTTGCTTTTCCAACAAGTTGAATATTGTCATACACGCCATCGAATGAATTAGCATCATCAACGACCACAACATCGATGCCAGCTTCCTCAAATTGCTCGAGTACGGCGGCATGATTTTCATGGTGGAAGGTGGTTACCAGCACCATATCCGGCATCAGTGACAGAATCTTTTCGACATTCATTTCCTGGCCGCCGACCTTTTCAATGTCTTCTGTTTCTGCCGGGTAATTACAGTAATCCGAGACACCGATCATTTTCTCTCCCTGACCGAGTGCAAAAGCGATTTCCGTGTTACTGGCCTGTACTGAAACAATCGTTTCCGGTTCTGACTCTATTTCCACCTGCTCGCCCGACCCATCTTCCACGGTCACCGGGAAGGAGTCCCCAGAAGCTTCCCCTTGCGTTTCTTCACTTTGGTCTGCTGGTTCATTCGTACTTTCCTTGCCTTCGTTTCCTTCTTCTGACACCCCGCATCCGACCATCAGAGCGAACAGGACTGCCAGCAGTATAGAAAATAACGATATTTTCGCTTTACTTGCCATCATTTTTCACATACTTCCTTTCTATTTATCAACCACGGTTTGTTCTTTTCAATAATCCACCTCATTTTAATAGGCCTTTTCGTGGTCACTTGTTCGTAACGCTGGCCTCATCGAAGGTAGCCATTTCATTCCGCATTCTTACTGCCGCTTCCAGCACCGGAAAGGCAAGGGCCGCACCTGTCCCTTCACCAAGCTTCAGCCCTAGATGCAATAACGGATTGGACCCGATGTCCGCCAAAGCTATTTTATGGCCTGGTTCTTGTGATACGTGCCCCGCAAACAGATAATCTTTTATGTACGGGTTAAGCCTGACAGCGATCATGGCACCGGATGTACAGATAAATCCATCCATAATCACAGGAATTCTGGCTTGTGCAGCTGCCAGAATCGCCCCTGATATGGCGGCAATTTCATAGCCGCCCAGCTTTTTGAGCACATCTAAAGGATTTTCAGGGTTTGGGTCGCGAAGCCTGATCGCTTCTCCAATGATCCTGCTTTTATGCAGCTTTTTCTCTGCTGAAATGCCTGTTCCATGACCAACCGTCTGCTCCACGCTGCAGCCTGTAAGTACAGCCACAAGGGCACTGGCAGCTGTTGTGTTTCCGATACCCATCTCACCTAATATGAGGCATTTTATTCCCCGGGCAATCATCGTGGTCGCTGACTCAGCACCTGCCAATATCGCCGCTTCCATTTGTGTTTCAGTCATGGCATCCGTTTTTAAAAAATTCGCTGTGCCAGCAGCTATTTTTCTTGAAACGAGACGATCATCGTCTATCTCACCGGCAGCACCGACATCGACTACCTGTAGGGATGCACCAATTTGCCGGGCAAAGACATTGATCGCTGCCCCGCCATCAAGAAAATTCCTGATCATCTGGATGGTGACTTCCTGCGGAAAAGCAGAAACCCCCTCTTCCACAATGCCGTGATCACCGGCAAACACCAGGATTCCCGGCGGGGACACCTCTGGTGCTCCCTGATCAGTGATGCCGGCAAGCTGTTTAGCGATTTCCTCCAGCCTCCCCAGGCTTCCCGGCGGTTTTGTCAACGTGTCCAGGTAATGGGCAGTTTCAGTGATTCTTTCCTTGCTTACTGGTTTGACTGATTGGATGATTCCCTGCAGTTGTTTATTCATTTTACTCCCCCGACTGTTTCATAAGTAGATAGTCGTTCATAAAGCTTCGGTATATCAATAGCCTTGCGGACATGCGCTGCCAACCGTTCGAATTCCTGTTCCTGAAAATGCTGGACTGAGGTCGATGACTGAAGTGGCTCCAGCCCTTTTTTTATTCGGAGCGAATTCAAGAAATCTCTCCGAAAGATGTCGTTATGGAAGATCCCATGGAAATAAGTGCCGATTACGTTGTTGTTTCTTGCGCCATCTGTCTGTCCGTCATCCATGGTAATGAAATTACTTACAGTATCCTCGGCAACCGTTGTTCCCATGTGGATTTCATATCCTTTTACAGGAATGTTATGGGCCCTCCATTTCACGATCCCACTTGATCGGACCGTCTTTTTGTGTCTGGAAAGAGTCGTTTCAATCGGCAACAAGTTAAGCCCCTGGACTTCCTCAAGATTGGTCTCCACCTGATAAGGATCTCTTACTTTGTTTCCGAGCATTTGATACCCGCCGCAAATACCAACCACGATAGCTCCTAGTTCCCGGGCTAAGGTGATAGCCTTGTCCAGCCTTTTGTCTTGCACATAGATAAGATCCTCGATCGTATTCTTGCTTCCAGGCATAATGATGACATTCGGCCGCTTCAGCTCCCCTGCTTCTTTTACAAAACGAACATGACAATCCTGTTCAAACAGGAACGGGTCAATGTCGGTAAAATTAGAAATCTTCGGGTATTCAATGACAGCAATGTCAATCGGTTTGTCCGTGTTCCTGCTCCTCGTATAACGGCTTAGGCTTAACGAATCCTCCGCCTCGATTTGAAGGTCATGGATATGAGGAATGACACCAAGCACCGGTTTTCCAGTATACGCTTCAAACCACTCCAACCCTGGATCCAGCAGCTTTTTGTCGCCCCGGAACTTATTGATGACAACCCCAATTACACGGTCGCGTTCTCGTTCCGGCAAAAGCTGGAGCGTTCCAACGAGACTGGCGAACACCCCGCCTTTATCAATGTCTCCCACTAATATGACCGGTGCGTCGGCCATTTTTGCAACGCTCATATTCACAAGCTCCCGGTCATTCAGGTTGACCTCAGCCGGACTGCCGGCCCCCTCGATGACAATCCGGTCATACTTGCCAGCAAGCCGGTGGTATGCCTCTGTGATTATTTGTTTGGCAGTATCATAGTATTCCGAGCGGTAGGCGCTTGCCTTCATGTTTGACACCGGCTTACCATGAACGACAATCTGTGCATCGTTATCCCGGTTCGGCTTGATCAGAACAGGATTCATATCCGTGGTTGCCGTGATCCCAGCCGCTTCCGCCTGGACGCCCTGAGCCCGTCCAATTTCTTTTCCATCGACGGTTATGTAGGAATTGAGCGCCATGTTCTGCGACTTGAACGGAGCCGTCCGCCAGCCATCTTCCGTGAAAATCCGGCACAGGGCAGTGACGAGGATGCTTTTTCCTGCATCGGAATGGGTTCCCTGGATCATGACCGGCATTGCTTTTTCACTCCTCATTCCGCTGCTCCTTGCAAAGACGCAAAAAGTTCTCCAGTACATCGGGGTTAGAGGCAAAATGGATGTGTGTATAACCGGCAACCACATTTTTATAAAGAGATCCTTCCTCACCCGTTCCGAACCTGCTCTTCACCCGATAAGCTCCAGGCAGCTCACCTGTTGGTGTAAAAATGGAATAATGGAACTCATGTCCACGTACTTCCATACCGTCGTTGAAAAGATAGTTGTTTGGTAGTCCAGAGATTTCCCGGTATCCAAGGGCTGCTAGTTTCGTCTGCATTTCCGTCTTACCAGGTAGCACCCCTGCCATCGGGTAGGTGTTCCCATCAATCGTCGTGATCGACTCAGACAAATACATCAATCCTCCGCATTCTGCCAATACAGGAAGACCATTTTCAATTGCCTCCCTAACGGACTGCCTGACTGCTCGGTTTTCCGCCAGCTGCTCAGCAAATTGCTCCGGGAATCCGCCCCCTAAATAAACACCATCCGCTTCAGGAGGAAGCACCTCTCCTTTTAAAGGAGAAAAATAAACAACCTGAGCTCCATATGCTTCCATTAAGTCCAGATTTTCTTGATAATAGAAGTTGAAGGCCTCATCCCGTGCTACGGCTACGGTTACATCGATTGCGCCTCTACGCTGAAACATAGAGGGCTCAGCTTTCAGGGCTGGCTGTTCACTGATCTGATAGATTTGCTCTATGTCTACCGTCTCCGCAACCACATCTCCAAGCTGGTCCAGCTGCTCATCCAGTTCCCCGCGCTCGATGGAAGGCACCAGCCCTAAGTGCCGCTCCGGCATCTCGATGCTTTTATCTTTCAACAGATATCCACAGACTGGAATGCCGCATTCCTGTTCCACCGCTTCTTTTATCAGCTGATAATGCCCCTCACTTCCGACCTTATTCGCAATCACTCCGGCAATAGTAACGCCAGGATCCAGTAACTGAAAACCTTTTACGATAGCAGCAGCACTCCGGGCCATCGCTGAGCAGTCGACAATCAGAATCGTCGGAGCACCAAGCAGGGTACTGATTTCTGCCGTGGAACCCTGATTGGATGTTGGCGATTTGCCGTCATAAAACCCCATGACTCCCTCGATGATCGAAAGGTCTGCCCCTTCACTTCCTTTGACAAATACTTCTTTCATCACATCTTCCGGGAGCATCCAGCTATCGAGGTTACGAGAGGGACGGCCGGTTACGGCGGTATGGTAGGAAGGGTCTATGTAATCAGGACCGCACTTGAACCCCTGAACGGTGAGCCCCTTTTTGATTAACGCAGCCATTAACCCGATTGCGATACTCGTCTTGCCAGCGCCACTGGATACACCTGCAACTACGACACGACGGGCAGTCAAAACTCAACACCACGGACGGCAGGAATGCCTTCATCATAATAATGTTTTTCCACATCAATGACCGATACAAGATCAGCTGCATTCTTTACTTCCTGGAGCGCACTTCTGCCAGTAATCACGAGGTGGACATGCTCCGGTTTGTTGTTGATCAGTTCAATCACTTCTTCAAGCGGCAGTACATCATCAACTGGAAACGAATCAATCGCAAGCGCATTGTTCAGTTCATCCAGAATCACGATATCATACTCCCCGGACAGCACCGTTTCCTTGGCAAGAGCCCACGCTTTTTTTAATGCTTCCCGGTGGATTTCCGGTGTCTTTGTCCAGGTGAACCCTTCACCCAGCTGAATGATCTCAGCACCCAGTTTCAACAGGGATTTCCTTTCACCATAAGGCCGCTTTGGTGACTTGATGAATTGCAGCATTTTCACCTTTTTGTCATGGCCTAATGCCCGGACAGCAAGCCCGGTTGCAGCCGTCGTCTTCCCTTTTCCATCACCGGTAAAAACCAATGTCAACCCCTGCTTTTTTTGCATTCTATCTCCTCCTCAGTATTTACAAGTGCAATTAGAAAAACTTGGCTTATCGCCAAGTACTTATGGCTAAAGCCTTAGATTTTCTAATACTTTAATCCTTTAACAAAGTTAAACATTCTTAAAGTAAAAAAAACACCTTCCTCTAAAGGAAGGTGTGACTATAAATAGGCAGAATATGCAGCATACGAATTCCACGTACTTACAAGCCTCCCTTTTTCCTCGAAGGGTAAACTTTGCGACAAACAGGCAGGCATCCTGACTTACATTCTTCTAACGAATGCTTACAGTGGCGGGACCGTGTTGGACTTTCACCAACTTCCCCTTTTCACCTTAAAGGCTTCCTTTTAAGGACCTGTTCGTATGATATGAAATTAATCTTATTGTAGCCGAACCTATCATTCTTGTAAACAATCAAAAGATAAAGGCTTGCAATATGACAATTAATGAAAACCCACTAACTGCTATACTTAAATACCCATAAGCTTTCCGTCCCTTATTAATTTCTACCAAACCGATACTAACATATAGAGCCCGAGAAGAAGGTATTAAATAACGTCATATCAAAATTTCACTGATTAACATATAACCTGATAACATAAGGATTAGTATAGCTAAAATAATTTTCGAAACCTTCAACATCAAAATCTCTCCTCAGCCCCTATGCCTCTAACCGAGGTATGTAAGCCCCCCATTTTCTTTCTTTGCACGAACGGTGATTTTACCTGCACATCCATGTGAATTCCTATGACTTTCTTCAACTTCCTGGCATAGAGAACTGAATAACTCTTCTATTTCAGCTACCGTCATACTTTTTGATAACTCGTGAACACGCACCAGTTCGACTTTTTTAAAAGAGTCTACGGATGAATCACTATCACTCCTGCCTATTGCAGTAACTTCGAATTCGACTTTCATATGTATGTCCTCCTATCGAGCAGTTAGTAGTTATACGAATATGAGTTCAAAAGGATTCATTAAAATGGTAGTCGATAAGGGTTGATATGTTTAAAACGTACACATCGATGCATACATTGTTTTTTCGTCAAAAATTTACTTTAGACTACCGACTAATATTCCCTTTTACTTGCTTCAATGTTGCCACAATCAGGAAGCTGACAATCACTAATAACAGCCAGGAACTCACCTTTCCGAGATGTACAAGACTCCACGCTTCCGTCTGGTTCGGGTATTCCCATGCGTCAAAAAAAGTCGCTATATTCTCCGCGATCCAGATAAAAAATCCGATCAGCACAAACGAAAGAGCAAGCGGCATACGGTAGCGACTGCCATTAACTGAATAAGTCACCCACGAACACCAGAAAACGATAATTACAAGCCCGGAGAGTATCCAGCGTACATCGACCCAGAAATGGTGCGTGAAAAAATTCAGGTAGATTGCCGCTGCCAAACTGACCACCATTAAAAATGGAGGCCACTGAACCAGTTCCACCTCCAGCCTTCGCCACGCCTGGCAAAGGTAACTCGCTACACTTGCATACATGAATCCACTATACAAAGGCACACCAAACACTTTGGAATACCCTTCTTCCGGATAAGACCAGGAACCCATATGCACCTTAAAAATTTCAAGCGCGAGTCCAATCAGGTGGAATAGTGTTATCACTTTGAGTTCATCACGGGTTTCCAAGCCGGAACGCACCATGACCCACTGCATCAGAAGAAAAATAATCAGCAGCCAGTCATACCGTGGCAGTATAGGAAGAGAAGTGATTTGTGTAATAGCCAACGAGGCAAAAATAACCACCGGGAACACGCAGGATAACGCTTGCTCCCAGCCAAAATGAGAAAGCTGTACTACCGCTCTTCTGACTTTGCCGCCAACAGCCTTTGTTACATAAGAGTTCGGCAAGGAATCATTCATGATCGTCTTCATCCGGCTGGTATTCCAATATATCTCCCGGCTGGCAATCCAAGGCCTTACAAATCGCATCCAGCGTCGAGACCCGAATCGCCTTTGCCTTCCCATTTTTTAATATCGAAAGATTGGCCATTGTGATGCCAACCCGCTCCGACAGTTGGGTCACACTCATTTTCCTTTTTGCCAGCATCACATCAATATTAATAATGATCGCCATGTTCATCACCTCAGACCGTTAACTCATTTTCTGATTTTATTTCAATGGCGGTGTTTAACAGCTTTTGAAGCACCGCCGCAAAGACCGCAATCACCATGGCACCGAAAATCATTATCATGCCAATTACGATTACACCTGGTGCATCGTCGTACTCAGCGAAGAGATAAATGATCGGCATCAAAAGCACATAAAAACCACTGATCGCAATGGCACAGTATTTGATATTCTTCAACGCTTTTACTGACAAATTTGAAAAAGCTTCGTTTCTATCAATATAGCTCAAGAGCCGATAAGCCTGATACAACGCCAGAAAATACGCCAACGCGGTAGCATATAAACCAATATACACAAGATATTGCACATAACCCATCCCAGGAATTATCTCAGAGAATCCACGCGCGATGGCAGGTACCGAGAATATACACAAAGCAAGAACCGGTATCCCCATAAGAAACACAGCAACCTTCAAAAAAAGTGTTTCCCGTTTCATAAACAGCACCTCACTAATTTATTATCAGTTAGAATTTACCATAATATTTATCGTTTTACAATAAATATTTATTAGTTAGTGATATATTTTTATTGATTAAATATAGTCAGGAAACTGCTGAATAAGAACATAATTTTGCATTTAGTCTTTTATCGTTTTAGTCAAAAAAAAGACTCCCGCTGACGGAAGTCCTGTTTATCTTTATTTAATTTTATCAACGGGGATCCAAATCTCACTTCTGAAGTTAGGTGAGGAGAAATCCTTATCTGCATTCCATAAAATCTCCGGTCCTTTTTTCTGTTGATAATTAGAAGATGGAAACCATTCGGAATAAATTCTTCCCCATACATCCTGTAAGGTATCCGGGAAGGGGCCAATGACTTCAAAAACAGCCCACGTTGAGGCAGGTACTTTTAACGTTGTGAAATCAATGTCCGCATCTTTTGTGGTCGCTACTCCAATATAGTGATCAAGCTCCCCTTTTTCCTCCATACGCCCTTCCGAGAAGTTGGCGGATGCCTGGATGATTCCGCTGGGTTGGATATTAGATAGATCCTTGAGCTGTCTTACCTTTTCTTCGGTCAACGATTTCCACATTCCTTCAATGTGGGGATTGACTCCTTCAAAGATAATTGGCGCTCTTTTTTTGATGCCTGCAATCCGAAAAGACTCTTTTTCTTCGATACGATAGTTCATTTCACTTCCTCCTTTAATGGATAACTGGAAGGTCATGCGTGGGTAGGCTTTCAGGGAATAGCCATTATCCCTCGCTTCTGATGGCGTGATTCCATGCATTTTTTGAAAAGCCCGTGTAAAGGCATCAGGGGAATGATAGCCATACTTCATAGCGATATCGATAACTTTCTGACCCCCGTGCCGCAGCTCAAATGCTGCCAGCGTAAGACGTCTGCGCCGGATGTATTCCGAAAGTGTTATGCCTGCAAGAAATGAAAACATTCGCTTGAAATGGTATTCAGACACGTAAGCAATACATGCTACCTGGTGAAAATCGATTTCCTCGGTGAGATGATCTTCGATAAAGTTCATTGCTTCATTCATTTTTTCTAATGCTGCCACTGTTACGACCTCCCTTTCTCCATTAGATTATCACCCTGTATGCTGGTCTGCCCGACAATTCCTGTCTATTTCTGCAGGGTCACAAGGAACTACGTTTAAGGAGTGACCGTATCTCCCTGGATCGGTTCTTCCCTATTTTCGAACTGGATACGAATAGACTTTGCCTCGAAAAAGTCCAGGTTATCCATGACCTGAAAATGAATGTGAGGTTCACTTGAGTTACCTGAGTTTCCGGTCAGACCAAGTACGTCTCCCTCCGTCATTTCATCACCAGCTTCGACCAGGATTGAATTCTTCTTCAAGTGTGCAAGCAGACTATACTCGCCATTTTTGTGCTCCAGCACGACATGGTTGCCAAGTGGAGAGCCGGAATTCATTTCCCCTGGCACATTATCTTCTATACCGTCTATGGCTTTGACAACCACCCCGTCCGCCGGCGCAGCAACTTCTTTCCCGAAAGCGTAATAGTGTTTATTTTTTTCCGGATTTCCATGATAGGAACTTCCGTTTTTCGTCATCAAAAGATCGTAAGCATACCGCTGAGTTTCTGTCGGATAATGATAGTTCAGCAGTTGATTAGTCCCACCCCAGAAAACCATCCATTCCTCTTTGATCGGCATGGTATACGTATTTGCCGTATATACTTCATCGGTTTCCGGAAAGGATTGAAGGGGAGCCAAAAACAGTCCCTGGATGGTGCTGTGCTTATCATAAACGACCTGAATTCCTTTTTCTCCTTGGTCATCCAGCCAAACATAACGTTCCTGGTGTTTGGCAACCGGGGAGCTTGCTTCCAGTTCATAACCAGATACATTGTGATTAAATTGCTCAGCTAACTGTTTAAACTCGTTATAGGAAACCTGCTCCTGAAATTGTTCACTAGTCTGCCCGTAGATTTCCGTATATTGTCCACCGAGAAATGCCTCACCAAATTCCTCCGCCCCGATTCTGTCCTTTTTCTTGGTTATATCCTCCTGTTTTAATGCAGATGCTTCCATAGAATGATCAGCCTGAGTGCATGCTGCTGTGAAAAGAAGTAGCCCTGCTGCCACTGCCATTAAACTCCTTTTGATTTTCAAGAAGAATCACCCTTTATTCATGTATTTACCTAATGTACGCCTTGGGTTTGGTGAAAGTTTCAAATAAATAAAAAGAACGGCTTTCCACTTAAGGAAAAACCGCTCATAGAAACTAAAATAAATCAGGACTGATTTTTTCTGGTAAATAGAATGCTATTTCAGGGAAAAATGCTATTCCAAACAATACTACCAATATGATGGCTATATAAGGCAATACTGCTCCAAATGATCGCTCAATAGAAAGCTTGCCTATCTTAGCTGCGAGCAACAGACACAACCCATATGGAGGTGTCACCAACCCTACAGCCAGCGTTATGACAGTTATTATACCGAGCAATATTGGATCGATCTCAAACGTGATAGCTACTGGCAGGATGACTGGGACAAATAGGATCATAGCCGGGATAGCATCCATAAACGTACCGATGAATAAAAAGAAAGCAATAATAATTAATAAGAAAACCCATTTGCTATCGATATTTTCTGTGAAAAATTGGTTCGCCCATGCAGATAATTGATAATAACTCATCAATTCGCCTAATGCATTGGCTGCAGCTAATGCAAATAGGGATAGCGAGCTTAGCGTGATCGTATCAATAAGAATCCGTGGGAAGTCCTTAATTTTCAATGTTTTATATACAAACATGCCAATCAACACTGTGTATAAAGAAGCGAACGCGGCTGCTTCAGTTGCTGTAAAAATACCTGTGATGATTCCTCCTATTAGAATGACCGGGGTCATCATAGCCGGAATCGTATCAATCAATTGCTTGGTAAAATTCTTTAAGGATGCCCGTTGATAGGTAGGATAGCCTTTTTTTAAGGCCAGCATATATATCAAAGTCATCATACCAAGTCCAATTAAGACCCCCGGGATAATTCCCACAATGAATAAAGCACCGACAGAAACATTCGTTAGTCCGGCATAAATAATCATCGGAATGCTCGGAGGAATTACCACACCGATTGTCGAGGAGGCAGCTGTAATCGCAACCGCATTCTCTTTATCATACCCCTGTTTTTTCATATTCGGTATCAGGATTTTACCTACCCCGGCTGTGTCAGCCTGGGAGGCGCCGGATACTCCCGCGAATAGCATGGATACGAGAATATTAGCATGGGCAAGTCCTCCCCGGATATGCCCGACGATAGATAGAGAAAAATCAATCAATTTTTGAGAGATTTGACCGCTGTTCATCAGGTTAGCCGCTAATATGAATAACGGCACGGCAATTAGAACGAAAGAGTCCAAACCATTTAACATTTTTACAGGGACTGTCACTTCTGGGATATAAGGAACATTCATAATACCTAGCATTGCTACTATGCCGATGACAAAAGCAATCGGAATTCCAATGATCATCAGGATCACAAATAAACCTACTAATAATGGACCTATCATTCTACTGCCTCCTCTCTACTAAAATTCTTTAGGATACGAATGATGTGGTTAAGTGTATAGATAACCATGGTACCTCCCATGATTGGGACAGACACCCATACATATCCCATTTTCATTTGTGATAAAGATACCCAGTTATAATTCCAGAAACTCTGAACAGCCTGGATGCCATAAAAGAAAATAGCAAAGCTGAAGGCAAGCAGAATAAGATCGTTTATAATGAATAAAGTATTGCGCTTTTTCCCACGTAACTTCTTCAGGACAAGATCAAACTTGAAGTGTTCTCTACGATTCAGCATGACAGAAGCGCCCATAAATACCGACCAGATGAACGAATAGTTGGCCACTTCTTCCGTCCAGACAACCGAAACTCCCATATACCTGGTAATAACCTGGATGAGAATGGCTGTGAAAAAGATACAAAGAAATAGGATGCCGAGTGTCAATTGGATACGTTCCAGCCATTTGATGAACATGGTTTTCCTCCTTCTTACACGTTAAAAGGAAAGGGCACCTCGGTGCCCTTTAACCCACAGGGTTCTTTCGGTGTTATTTCAACTCCCTGATTTTTTGAAGCATTTCTTCTGCGCCAATTTCCTTAGCGGTTTTTTCCTGGATTGGTTCAGCCAGTTCAATGAATGGCTCACGGTCGATTTCATTCACTTCCGCCCCATCCTCGATGGCTTTTTCCTTATACTCTTCTTCTTGCTCCAGTACTGACTTTCTTTCTGTTTCTACAGATGCTTCAGCCGCTTCCATAATGATTTCTTTCTGCTCATCGGAATAGGTATCGAATTTCTTGCCGTTTACCAGTAAGAAACGTGTGGTGTAATCGTGTCCGGTTTCTGTGATATATTTCCCGTTTTCTGTTTTATGGTGATTTTGCTGTACGAAATAAGGATAAGAGTTTTCAGCTGCATCTACGACATTCTGCTGCAGTCCCTGGTATAGTTCGCCCCAGGCTACTGAAGTCGGTACCGCACCAGTCTGCTTCCAGTAGTTAGCCACCGCACCGGAAGTCTGCGTACGGTATTTCATTCCTTTAATGTCTTCCATGGATTCCAATGGTTTTTTACCATAGTAATGACGTACTCCTGCAGACCAATAACCAAGCAGTTTAAAATCGTTATTGGATTTTTCATTGATAATATCAGCCATTTGTTCTCCTACTTCACCGTCAACCACGCTTTCCCAATGCTCATAACTGTCAAAAACATACGGGAGTGCAAACAAGTCGATTTCATCAATCCCGGCTTTACTCATAAATCCTGGCGACACCAATACCACGTCTGCCCCGCCTAGCTTGAGCTTTTCTACTAATTCAGACTCACTAGTCCCCAGTGTACCCGCATGAACTTCAACCTCAATATTGCCCTCTGATTTCTCTTCTGCCACTTCCTTGAATTCAACGAGTCCATCCTGGTAAGGATTTTCTGGAGACGTCTGGTTGTGGGCAGCAACTATCTTAATCGAATCTCCTTCTCCTTCTGCACCGTTTCCTTCCTCACTGCAGCCCGCAAGTGTCAATAGACCAGCTAGCAGCATAAACAACAAACCTGTCAGTTTTTTCATTTTGAAATCCTCCCTGATATTGAATTCGCTTACATATTTTAGTTAAAAACAGACATAGCAGACACTTTCTTTACATACGATGCTGCACGTTTGGCAAGTTCATCGTAGTCCTCATCTTTATTCAACTGCTTAGGATTAACCAGCTGACTGCCAATTCCGACTACCTCCGCACCATTATTAAAATATTCTTCCATGTTCTCACCATCAATTCCGCCGGTTGTCATCAACGGGATTTGTGGCAGCGGGCCTTTTATACTTTTGATATAACCTGCCCCCACTGTTCCTGCCGGAAACACTTTAACCATGTCTGCCCCGTGTTCATAGGCTGTCAAAACCTCCGTCGGAGTGAAAGCTCCCGGAATGCTTGGGGCCCCATAACGTTTCGTTATCTTTATCGTTTCGGTATTAAGTGTAGGAGATACGATGAAGGTGGCACCCGCAAGCAACATAGTTCTTGCCGTTTCTGGATCAAGCACTGTTCCTGCCCCAATCATCAACTTATCACCGAACGCTCCTGTGACTTTCTCGATAATCTTATCCGCATGTTCAGTTTCTGCTGTAATTTCCAGTGCATGGACCCCCCCTTTATGTAGTGCTTCCGCAATGGGAATGATATTTTCCTCATCAGCATTTCGAATAACTGCAACGATACGCGCTTGTTTTAACCGTTCAAAAACACTCAAATTTTTCACCTCCATTTATTCCATATTCGCATGACGTTCGGTCATTTTCTCATAACTATCGTCCAGTGCATGGATGATGACGGCATCCAGAAGCAGGTGGACAGATTGGTCAAATTGGTTCCCGAGCGGCTGAATGGTCTTTGGTTCTTCCGCTCGTCTTTTTTTCGTTGCCGCCGGAATGACCAGTACCCCATCCGTTATTTTCGTCAGTTCTGCATCAGGATTGGTAGTAACTAAGAATACCTTTGCTCCAGCTTCTTGTGCCTTTTTTGAAAATTGCACAATGGCACCAGTTGATCCAGAGCCCGAAATGGCAATCAGCAAGTCCCCTTCCAAGATACTTGGCGTAATTGTTTCACCGGTAACATAGACTTCAAACCCTCCATGCATTAACCGCATCGCGATTGCTTTGCCCATTAGTCCGGAGCGTCCTTCCCCAGAGATAAAGATACGTTTACTGGACCGGATCTGCTCGGACAACTGCACTGCCTGTTGTTCATCTACACGCTGAAGTACTTGTGTGATCTCTTTGCTGACTTCATCAATGATTGTTCGCATTGGTTTCTATCACCTCTTTGATTTGTCGTGCTGCTTCCTTCTTATTTTCCTGATTGGTAATCGCCGAACCGACGATAATGGTGTCTGGCTGATACTCTATTACCATAGGAAGTGACTGGACGTTTATTCCTCCTGCAACAGCACAGTCGATACCGGAAATATCATCTACAAGCGAGAATGCGTCATCTCCCATTTTTCCTGTCTGCTGCATATCCTTTCCAAAATGAAGGCTTACAAGATCCACTCCCAGCTCCTTCAAGTGAAGAACTTTACTTCTATCCTGGACGCCAAGAAGGTCTACCATCACCCGCCCGCCATACCGATCGGCAACTTCCAACATATCCGTGATTGTCTTATCAGCTGAAAAGGCCATTACCGTAGTGATGTCTGCTCCAGAACGAAAAGCTTGTTCTGCCTCATGTTTTCCAGCATCACATGTTTTCATATCAGCCACGATGGTTTTGTCTGGATAGGCCTTACGGATTTCTCTTACGATTGCCATTCCATATTCTTTAATGACGCCAGTACCAACCTCTATCCAGTCGATGGTGTCACTGGTTTCCTCCAAAATCTCCAGGCACTGTTCCCGGGTTAGCCGGTCAAGCGCTAACTGCAGGTTCATCATCATCCCTCCTAACCTATCTTTCTACTAATTCTTTTTCTCCCAATTGCATAAGCACCTCATCCAGTAATGGAAGCCCTTCATTGTCGCCTTCCACACTTACGACCATAGAACCGATCGTATTGGCAAAACGTATTATTTTTTCTAATGGCCAACCTTGCAGGTAACCATAAATAAATCCGGCGTCAAATCCATCTCCTGCGCCTACGGTATCCACTACCTTTTTAGGTGGGAGAGCGGAAGCTTCCAAAGAGGCTCCGTCCATATAGCCAAACGCCCCGTTTTCCCCACGTTTTATCGCCAATGCTGTTATTTCATGCTTCCTACATTCTTTAATCACTTCTTCTGGGAGATACGTATCAAAAAGAAGTTCTGCTTCGTCTTCCCCAGTTAGCAATATATCGACATAAGGCAGGAAACGAGTCAGCGCTTCTTTTGCCTCCTCCCGGCTCCATAGCTTCAGCCGGATATTCGGATCCAGGGAAACCAGGACATCGTTTGCCTTAGCCAGTTTAAGCATATGTTCAATTAATTCCACATTCTTTTCCTTATCGATGGCAGGGAAGACGCCTGTTACATGGAGTACTTTCGACGTCTTGATCACATGTTCGTCCAATGACTCAATCGTCAGCGTGGTCGTAGGTGAATTTTCTCTATAATAGAATGTACGCCCACTGCCGTCTTCTCTGATTTCTTTAAAATTCAAAGAGGTGGGATAGCCATCCTCCAGTTTCACCGATGAAACGTCTACTCCTTCGCCTCGAACGAAGTTGTAAATGTATCTTCCGAACTCGTCATTTCCGAGTCGGCTGATCCAGCCAGTAGCTAAACCAAGCCGGGCACACCCAATGGCAAAATTCATTTCTGCCCCGCCAATTTTTCTTTTGAATGAATCGGCATATCTCATCGGCCCTTTTTGCGATGGATCAAAGGTAATCATTGCATCGCCGATTGTCACGACATCTCTCATACGGTATCCCTTCCTTTGGCATCAG
The DNA here is from genome assembly GCF_043496955.1 of Thalassobacillus sp. B23F22_16. NCBI lineage: Bacteria > Bacillati > Bacillota > Bacilli > Caryophanales > Bacillaceae > Thalassobacillus > Thalassobacillus sp. B23F22_16. The sequence goes on from NZ_JBIEKD010000001.1 coordinate 436,674, forward strand.
ACCCATATCCAACTGAGTCCCTTACAATTAATTTTGGTTCGAAACAATATTCGGATAGCGATCCTTCTGCTTTTTTATCTAGAATATTTGCTAATAAGATGTCAGCCGCTTTCTTCCCCATTTCAAAGGTAGGCTGTGCCACGGTAGTTAGCGTCGGGGTATAGAAACTTGCAAATGACACATCATCGATTCCGATAACTGCCAAAGCAGCCGGAATTTCGAGTTGTTTTTCTTTTACATACTTTAAAATTTCAATTAGTGCCAAGTCGTTTCCAGCTAAAATCGCATCCGGTGGCTCTGCCAGAGAAAGCATTTCCTCCAGTCCGTTCTGAATATGCTCTATTTCCAAGCTTTTTACGTAATCTTCTTCAACTTGCAATCCGTTATCTTGTAAAGTATTACGGTATCCTTCAATTCTCTCCACCCTGGGGGTTATATCCCGGATAATCGAGGACGTAATAATCCCTATCCTTTTGTAACCACGATTAATGAAATGTTGCACAGCCAGTCCGGCCGCCTTACGGTTGTCCAAAGTAATCGATGTAATGGGTACATCTTCAACGGATCTGTCCACAAATATTACTGGGTATTTTTCGTCAAGCATCTTTCGGTAGAGTTCTTTATTTCCCCCAGTCGGAAAAATGATGATTCCGTCCACTTGTTTCGCTCGAAGCATTTCAATATAATTCTTTTCTTTTTCCGGTTCATCGTCTGCATTACACACGATAAGATGAAACCCCTGTTCATTGCATTCGTCTTCTATGGCACGGCTGACTTCCGTAGAAAAGTTATGCAGGATGTTAGCAACAATTACCCCAATTGTTTTGGTGGACTTTTGCTTTAAACTCCTGGCGACAATATTTGGATGGTAACCTAGTTCTCTGATAGCCTTTTCAATTCTTTCTTTTGTTTTCTCCCCCATATAGTCATAACGTTTGTTCAAATACTGAGAAACAGTACTTTTTGAAACGTTCGCATGGGAAGCCACATCTCCAATAGTGACCGATTTCATTTGCAATCTCTCCAAGCCTATAAAATACGAATCAATTTAACTAAACCGATTTAGTAAACCGATTTAGTAATAGTATAGATGGTGTGAAAGCGTTTTACAACCCCTGAAGGTGAATTCCATTTATATCCTCCTGCATGATATTAAGTTCCCCTATTTAAGAATTAGTTAAGAAATAATTAAGGAGGAGTTCATTCATGAGAGCTAAAATAAAACCCGACGCTTGATTAAGAAAGGATGTATGATATGAAGAAAATTGGAAGAATTATATTCATAGGGTTAGCTGCACTGTTGCTCTTATGTTTCACCGTGCAGTTCATATTGGCGGGAATGGCGGCGTTTGTTAACTACGAATATTGGAAGGATCACATGTTATTTGTTCATTTATTTGGATTTAACCTCCCGATTATTATGCTGCTCACCGCTTTAATCTCCAAGTTTCCAAGAAAAGTATCCTTGCAGCTCGCTGCAATTTTTGGACTGGTCTTCCTCATGTATGTAACAGCAAATGTTTCATCCCTTTTCCCATGGGTTGGGGCATTGCATCCATTATTCGGGATTTTGTTATTTTTGGTATCTATTGCTATTCTTAAGACAAGTTTTAGATTGACCTTTAAAAACACTGACAAAATTTCTTCTGGCCATTAACATAAACGGAAGCAGGTGATTTCAATGTCCATCAAAAAACGGTTGATGTTATCCAATATAGCTATGATCGTCCTGCCGATTGTCGGCTTTTTAATTTTAGAGATGATTTTGGGATACCTATTTTTTGTAGCCTTCAATGGAACTCCACGTGGTTCAGACCTGGAGCTATTTATCGGCCTTCGTATGGCAGGAATGATCATTATTTTAGCCGTAATCAATGGCCTGTTAACTTATTATGTGGCACGGAGCATTTTATCGCCGCTAAATAACTTATCGCTAGCAGCCAAAAGAATTCGGGAAGGAGATTTAAATCATAGTGTCAAGTCTAAACGGAACGATGAGTTGGGTGAACTTTCCGAAACGTTTGAGGCCATGCGTATCAGCTTAAAAGAAGCAGAGGTCGCTCGCAGGAATTATGAACAGAACCGGCAGGAGTTAATCGCGAGTATCTCCCACGATTTAGCCACCCCATTAACGTCGATCAAAGGCTATGTAAATGGGATACAGGACGGCATCGCCAACACTCCGGAAAAATTAGAACGCTATTTGGATATCATTTATAAAAAAGCGGATGATATGGATGCTCTCATCCACGATTTATTTCTCTATTCGAAGCTTGACGTCAGCCAGGTTCCATTTGATTTTGAAAAAATAGATTTGTATGCTTTTTTTCATGATTTTATCGAGGAAATCACCTTTGATTTAGAAGAAGCAGAAGGATCGGCTGCTCTCCATGCCAGCCCTGATACCTCCTACCTCGTGGAAGCAGACCGGGAGCAATTAAGAAGAGTCGTAAAAAATATTATCCAAAACAGCTTAAAATATATCGATAAACCTCAAAAGGAAATACACGTTCATCTGGATAATAAGGAAGATGAGATCGTAGTCCGAATACAGGATAACGGCAGCGGAATCGCTCCAGAACACCTCCCCTACTTGTTTGAAAGTTTTTATCGGACAGATACATCAAGAAACTCGTCTACAGGAGGAAGCGGCCTTGGATTGGCCATCGTCAAAAAGATCATTGACCAGCACGGTGGCAAAGCCTGGGCCGAAAGTGAAACCGGACAGGGAACAAGTATTTATTTCACGTTAAAGAAGGTGTCAAAATGAAAAGAATCCTAATCATCGAGGATGAACGGACGATTGCAGAACTGGAGAAGGATTACCTGGAGGTGAATGGTTTCGAGTGCGACATCGCAACGAGTGGTGAATCCGGCAGGGAACAAGCTCAGCATAAATCCTACGACCTGATTTTACTGGATTTAATGCTCCCGGGAGTTGATGGTTTTGAGCTATGCAGGCAATTGCGTGACAGCCTTGATATCCCGATCTTAATGGTAACAGCCAGAAAAGAAGACATCGATAAAATTCGTGGGTTTAATCGTGGTGCAGATGATTATATCCAGAAGCCGTTTAATCCTAACGAACTGGTAGCCCGGGTAAAAGCCCACATTTCAAGATACGACCGTCTCGTCAATCGTACGAGCGAACCTTCGGAAATACGCACCAATGGTTTAACGATTGATCTCCAGTCACGGAGAATATTTATTGCTGGTAAAGAAAAAGAAATGCGCGCCAAAGAATTTGACTTGCTGGTTCTTTTAGCCTCTAACCCCGATCGTGTGTTTACGAAAGAAGAGTTATTTGAACGGATTTGGGGGATAGATTCTTTCGGAGATATCTCCACTGTAACCGTTCATATCCGCAAAATAAGAGAAAAAATAGAACAGGATCCTTCTAACCCTGAATTATTAGAAACCGTTTGGGGTGTAGGTTATCGTTTTAATAAAAAGACCTCCTGAACCCCCTTGAACCATAAGGCGAAGCTGATCAAACGCTTCGTCTTTTTCATTTGGCAAATAGGTACAATTTAGTTCAACTAGTCTGTCGTTTTAAGAATTAATTAATAAATTGCTAATAGCTAATTAAGCTTCATTATTTATGATTAGATCAGGTTTTAAAACAGAAAGAGCCTAAGTCAATCATAAACAATAAAGGGGTCATCGTTATGTTTCAAAAAATTACGTTGTCGTCGGTAGTATCTCATTTATGGGTGCAATGGATTATGTTAGGAAGTATTTTACTGGATACGTTCATGGTGTATCCGAATATTTTTCATAATATCCCGGAATCGTTTGCAACAAGTATGAAATTTATGGCAGTAGCAAGTCCCCACACCTACTTTCCGCCATTAGGAATGGCTAGTATAGCAACCGGAATATTGGCAGCGATTTTAGCGTGGAAAGTTAAACCCGCCCGTTATTGGATTTTGTTGAGCATGAGTATGATCGTCCTTGAAGGGGCCGCTTCTATGATATTTGAATGGCCGCGTAATGAAATTATGTTCATCGAAGGTTCTGCAGTGCATTCTGCTGAGTTTTTAAAACAAACAGCCAGAGAATTTTTGATCGTCCACTGGTTCCGTGTAGCTTTTAATGTCATTGGTTCGATTCTTATGTTCACAGGATTCATGAAGTATTACAAACATGCTTACTGTAAGACAGGATCGAATTAACCCACCCAGCAGGAAGAGAGCCAATCCAGTGGAAGCTCTCTTTTTTTATAGACAACCTCCTTATATACTAGACAGCACCCATGCGATATTAGACAATCCCTAATGCTAACTAGACACTTTCAGAACTTTACTAGACAAAAACACTCCCTATTAGACACAAAAAAAGGCCTGCTCCCCGGAAAGCATCAACCCGTGAGCAGGCCAACTGTTTATTTATTAATCAAAGTTTTCGCTTTTGCTTCCGCCCTGCGACGGTGCAGAATCGGTTCTGTATAACCATTCGGCTGGTTGACGCCGTCGAAGATCAAATCGCAGGCAGCCTGGAAAGCGACGGATCCTTCGTAATCAGCAGCCATTGGCTTATAATCCGGATCACCGGCATTCTGCTCATCAACTACCTTCGCCATCCGGTAAAGGGTTTCCTTTACCTGCGCTTCAGAAACAATGCCATGGCGCAGCCAGTTGGCCATGTGCTGGGAAGAAATCCGAAGGGTCGCCCGGTCTTCCATCAGGCCGATGTTGTTAATGTCAGGTACCTTCGAACAACCGACACCATGATCGATCCAGCGCACGACATAGCCAAGAATGCCTTGTGCATTATTATCTAGCTCCTGCTGGATCTCCTCATTGCTCCAATTCGTTTCTTTTGTGACAGGTACATCCAGGATGTTGTCCTGTACATCTTCCATTTGAGCTTTGATGTCGTTTTGTACTTTCCTGACATCAATGGAATGATAATGCATCGCATGCAAGGTCGCTGCTGTCGGTGATGGTACCCAGGCCGTGTTTGCACCTGCCTTCAGCTCACCGCCTTTTTCATCAATCATCGATTTCATCATCTCAGGCATTGCCCACATGCCCTTCCCGATTTGGGCTCGTCCCTGGAGTCCTGCTGCCAGCCCGACTTGCACATTGGACTGTTCATAAGCCCTCAGCCAGTTGGAGGATTTCATGTCTTTCTTCCGGATCATCGCTCCCGCTTCCATGGAGGTATGAATTTCGTCGCCTGTCCTGTCCAGAAAACCGGTATTAATAAAGACGATACGCTCTCTCACTTCGGCGATACAATTTTTCAAATTCAAAGTAGTACGGCGCTCCTCATCCATGACACCGATTTTGATGGTATGCCGCTCCAGTCCAAGCATATCTTCTACCCGATCAAACAGTTTATTAGCAAAGGCCACTTCCTCCGAGCCATGCATTTTCGGTTTTACAATATAAATGGATCCTTTCTCGGAATTCTGGAACTTGGCATTCCGTAGCAGGTCATGCGTGGCAACAAGACTTGTCACTACTCCATCCATGATGCCTTCCGGAATTTCATTTTCATCTTTATCCAAAATGGCATCAGTCGTCATCAGGTGACCCACGTTACGCATGAACATCAGCGAACGGCCATGGAGGGTGATGTCCTCTCCCTCCGGTGTAATGTAACACCGGTCCTGTTTGAGCGTCCGGGTTACGGCTGTTCCGCCTTTATTGAAAGTAGACTTCAATGTCCCTTTCATCAGTCCCAACAGATTGCTATATACCTGAACTTTGTCTTCAGCATCAACAGCAGCTACCGAATCTTCACAATCCATAATAGTTGTCGTCGCGGCTTCCATACAAATATCCTTCACACCAGCATTGTCTGTTTTTCCGATCGGGTGATACGGATCAATTTGGATTTCCACATGCAGACCATTGTTTTCGAGTAAAATTGCAGTTGGTTCTTCTGGTGACCCTTTATATCCTTTGAATTTCTCCGGATGTTCGAGCTTCGTCTGCTTATCGCTGAGAAGTGTTACGACCAATTCCCCGGCTTTAATAGAATAACCTGAAGCTTCATAATGACTGGATTTCTCTAAAGGAAAGATATCATCAAGGAAAGCTTTCGCATATTGGATAACCTTTTGGCCTCGGACCGGGTTATAAGATTGCCCACGCTCTGCCCCATCTGCTTCGCTGATCACATCCGTACCATAAAGAGCGTCATAAAGGCTTCCGTAGCGGGCGTTGGCAGCATTCAATGCATACCTTGCATTATCTACTGGTACGACTAGTTGAGGTCCTGCCTGCTTAGCGATTTCATCATCAACATTTTTTGTAGTGATTTCAAAATTGCCTGCCGGTTCTTCTAAATAACCGATGTCCTTCAAAAATGCCCGATAAGTATTTAAATCAAAATCTCCTTTATTCTCCTGGTACCAGGTATCGATTTTCTCCTGAATCTCATTCCTTTTTTCCAGCAAAAATTTATTTTCAGGAGCCAGATCATGCACCAGCCTATCAAAGTCTTCCCAAAATGCCTCTTGGGTTATCCCACTGTCCGGCAGGGCTTCCGAAACAATAAATTCATAGAGTGCAGAATCGACTTGTAATCTTCCTGCTTGTACGTAATTACTCATCCATCATCCTCCTTTTAAAACTATCTAATGAAACCTAAGTAGAAAAGCTTCGACGATCCTTCCCCCGACATACACACCTGCTACACCCAGCACGCCGGCGAGTACAGGAGGTGCCGGCAGGGGAAGTTTTATCAATTTAAAGACGATACCAATGAAGATTCCGGCGATCAAAGCAAGTACCGCTTCTCTTACCATCAGGCAGCCCTCCTTCCAGATTATATGTTCACTTTCTCATTCAATCTGCCTAGATTTTGTTCAAAAGGGGCAGTGATAACACCTTTTTCCGTGATGATACCCGAAATGAGCTTATTCGGGGTAATATCAAAGGATGGATACAGTGCACTGGTACCCTCAGGAGCGATTCGTACTCCCTTAATCTGGGTTACTTCATCGGCGTTTCGCATTTCCACTTCAATGGCACCCCCGGATGGTGTATCAAAATCAATCGTGTGACTGGAGGTGGCCGTGTAGAATGGGATGTCGTTTTCTTTGGCAGCGAGTGCATGCATATAGGTGCCTACTTTATTGGCGAGATCGCCATTCGCAGATACCCGATCGGATCCAACTACGATTTTGTCTATTTTACCAGTGTTCATACAGAACCCGGACATGTTATCGGTAATCAATGTATGCGGGATGCCGAACTTTTTCAGCTCATAGGCTGTGATTCTGGCTCCTTGAAGATAGGGACGGGTTTCACAGGTGAATACATGGATATTCTTCCCTTGTTCATGGGCTGCCCGGATGACTGATAAAGCTCTGCCGCCATAACCGGCACCTCCAAGTGCTCCGGAATGACAGTGGGTCATAATAGTATCGCCGTCTTCGATCAGTTCAGCACCGTATTTTCCGAGCTGGTATTCGAACTCCAGCTGGCGCTCAATGATTTCTACCGCTTTCTGTTCAAGGGTTTCCACTACATCCCCCTGTGCAGAGGCAGCTGTGGCTACCATTTCATCAACTGTCTTCATGAGATTAACTGCAGTCGGGCGAGTACTTTTCAACAAGTCACCTGCCTGGCGGATCTTCTCTACGTCCCCTTTTGACTGGTAAGCTGCCAGGTAAATACCATAAGCTCCACATAATCCAATGGCTCCTGAGCCACGAATCATCATCGAACGGATTGCCTCGCCCAGCTCCTCTATGGATGCGATTGACTGGATATCCTCTTCAAAAGGAAGCTTTAATTGATCGAGCAATCGTAATGTTCCATTTTCAAACCAGATCGGCAAAGCAAGCTCCGATTCCCGGTGACGGTTGGCTAGTTCTTCGATTAGTCGCATCGTATTCCTCCCTCTTAATTAGCTGGTGACCGCTACATTCGCCTGCAGCTGCGATAAAATGAATGCCTGTTTTGCCGTGGCTTCCGCAAGGTCTACAACATTATAAGCAGCCTCGAGAGTCGGACCCACCGAGCAGACGCCATGGTCTTTCATCAAAGAGATTTTAATATCCGGGTACTGGGTGAACACATCTGTGACATGCTGAGCCAGTTCTTTTGAGCCAGATGGCGCAACATCCGCAACCGGAACATGTCCGAGAAGCTTTCTCGCGGTCACGGTTGGAAGTGGAAGTTCCATGCCAAGACAGGCATAGCCGATGGCATAATTCGGGTGGCAGTGAACAACAGCATTTACATCGGGGCGTACTTTATAGATGCCTAAGTGAAAGCCGATTTCTTTTGAAGGCTTTCCCTGCCCTTCGATCACTTCGCCCTCCATGTTGACGATTAGTGCATCTTCGCGGCTAACTTCCCCTAAACTGATACCGCTTCGCTTGATTAAAACGTTATCCGTACCAGGAATTCTTACGCTAATGTTGCCGCCCGTCGCCTGGGTAAAGCCTTTTTGATAGACTTTATGAGAGACGTACTCTAATTCTTTTTTCAACAAATCTAGTGACATGGTGAATTCCTCCTCTTCATTTATAAATCGCTTCAAAAAACGGTTTCTGTTCCTCTGCAAATCTTAGGGCTTCTGCGCTTTTTTCCAGGCGGTGGTGTGAGCGCCTCCGGACCCGGTTAATCACATCATTTTCATTAAACGAGAGGATTTTACGATCGCGCATGACCCATTTTCCTTTAATCATCACCGACTCAATCGATTGCCCATTCTCATGGAAGACAAGCTGCTCATGAACGTCATTAGCAGCCGCCCAGGCAGGGGTGTTTTTATTAAGAAAAACAAGATCGGCTTCATAACCGGCTTTAATTTTCCCCCGCTTGCCTGGAAGTAACGCCGCTCCCTGGATGATTCCCATTTCAAGCATGTTGTGAGCACTCGGCCACCACTTATATTCGGAAGCATTGTTTCGCTGCATCATTAGCGCCAGCCTCATCATTTCAAATAAATTATGACTCGTCCCGCAGTTGCTGGCGTCAGTGCCAAGACTCACGGGCATATCTTTTTCCATATAGGTCATAATCGGTGCTGTCCCGCTTCCAAGAATTTTATTGCTGGCAGGGTTATGGATGATCGATACTCCACGGTCTTCTAACAAATCGATTTCTTCTGGTGCCAGCCAGACGGCGTGGGCAGCAGATAAACGCTCATTCAGCAACCCAGCACGATCAAGATGACCGATTATACCCTTTTTGTAGGTCCTCATACCGTAGTCGCGCTGGAGATATGTTTCCAGCAGATGGGTATGGACATTCAAAGCGTATAAATCACTAAGTTCCCGGGATAACCGAAGCATCTCCCGACTGCACCGCTGTGGCGCATTCGGACCAATCATGATATGAATCCGCTCGTCTTTTCCGTGCCACCGCCTGATTAAACCTTCATAAAAATGTTTCATACGTTCCGGTGTCGGCGGTTTCGAAGCAGCCAGCTTCTGCTTTATCCTATCTGGGAAATCTATCTGTAAAAAGTCGTGATCTTGTATATCGTGCAGCATCGGAGCGAACGCGACATGCATATTGGATTCTCGATAAGCTTCCAGTGCGGATTCTGCTTTCGGAAAATGCGGGAAATGATCGATACAGCCTGTGATGCCGTTTCGGATCATCTCCGCGGCACCCAACAGGACAGCATCATGAATATCTTCATCTGACAGCGAGTGTCCAAAAGCAATGGTATACAGTGACCAGAGTTCAAGCGGATAGCTGCTTTCCGTTCCCTTTAATAGATTGGAATAGGAATGATAGTGGGCATTGGTCATGCCAGGAATCACTAACTTCCCATCGGCATCAACCACTTCCTCTGCGAGACAGGAATCTGGCAGTTCTCCTTCTGGAAAAATATGCTTTATTTTTCCGCCTTCTATCAGCAGACTGCCAGTTATCACCCGCTGGTCTTCCATCGTTACCAGTTCCGCATTTTTTATGAGAACACTCATCATCCCTATGCGTTTGTTACTTGTGCTTTTTTAAGCTTTGCCGCCCGCGCTGCCAGTGCCCGTTCATATGCTTCATGGGCAATCGATGGCTTGTCAGCAGTTGCCAGTTCTACTGTTTTCAGGAATAGATCCTTGATTTTTTCCTGGTTATCTTTCACAACATTTTTATGGGTATCAAGATCAGGTGGAACATCGGTTGTACCAGCCGCGAGATCAGTAGAGATGACTACTACAGCATAGGCCAGCCCAAGCTCACGGGCTAAAATAGCTTCAGTTGCATTCGTCATCCCGACGACATCCATTCCCCATTGCTTATACAACTGAATTTCCAGTGCTGTTTCATAACGCGGTCCATCGACACAGACATAGTTGGCTTTTGGTACCAGATCGATATCCAAGGCTTCCGCTGCATTCTTAAACGTCTGGTTAAGGTCAGGGCAATAAGGCTGCGTAATCTCTACGGAATATTTATCGTAAGTATTGATGCGATTCGTCGTAGCATCGAAGAACTGATCAAGCAGTGCCAGCTTCCCGACTGGTATTTCCGGATTCAGGGATCCGACCGCACACATCGCAATGACGTGATCAATTTCGAGCTGCTTCAGCGCCATCATGTTTGCACGATAATTGATCTGATGGGCCAGGCTGTCATGAGTCTTGCCATGCCTTGGCAAAAAGTAGATTTCCTTCCCGGCATGTTCGCCTTCATAAACGACGGCATCCCCGTATTCTGTCGTTACCGTTCTTTCATTCATATTATCTACTAAATTATAAAACCCTGTACCTCCAACAATACCGATTTTCATAGTATTCCTCCTCGTCATCTATTTTTGGGCTTGCTGTAATAATGATGGGAAAAAGTAAGGTTTTCCTGAGCGCTTTTTCAATTCATCCCACTCATTGAGAATCTTTGTCGCCTCTGTAGCAACAGCGATCGATTGGGCTACACCTTCCCCTTTATATTCAAATTCATCTTTCACCCGGTTCGCTACTGCGGTAAATACAGCCCCGGCTCTCAAGTTGAACAGGCTGCTTAGTGTCAACACTGTGGATGCTTCCATCTCAAAATTCAAAACGCCGGCTTTTTGCATATCTTCCATGATGGTCTCCATCCAGCTCTGCCTGTAGTTGTTAAACCCAGGTCTGCCCTGCCCGCAGAAGAAGGATGCTGCGGTATATCCGATTCCGACGTGATAAGTTGCCCCAATACGTTCTGCCGCTTCGATTAGGGCCATCACAACTTCCTGGTTCGCGATGGCAGGATATTTATGATCGACGTACTGGTCGCTCGTCCCGTCATAACGGACCGCTCCGGCACAGATGATCAAGTCCCCTGGTTCGATGTTTTCCTGCATGGCCCCGCAAGTACCGACGCGAATGAAAGTTTCGGCGCCAATTTCGGCGAGTTCTTCTAATGCACTTGCGGTTGATGGCCCCCCTGCCCCTGTCGAACAAGCTGAGATGCCAACGCCACCAACTTTCCCGGTATAGGTCACATGCTCCCGATAGGTGGCGACATGTCGTTTTTCTTCCCATAACGCCGCCATTTGTCCGACTCGCTCCGGGTCACCCGGAAGTAATACGTATTTTTCTACATCGCCCGGGCGGCAGCGAATATGGTATTGTGATTGATCCGCGTTTTCTGGTCGATCTGCTTTAGCTTTCCATTTAAGATCCTGTGCCAACTTTTACATCCTCCTCTTTATTCGCTTTCATCCATTCAATAATTGATTCGACGGTCAAATAGGTTTTCGTTTCATCAAAGCTGGTAATTTGATTGGCAAACTGGGTTATTTGAGGGGGCTGCAGTCCGGCTTCCTCCATAATCCCTTTATCAGAAAACACAACACTTGCGTGGTCATCTGCGATTTTCTCACTTTGATTCATGACGACCGTCCGACAATTCAGTTCACCGATCAAGTGCATGTCGTGAGTGATGAGTACGACGATATGCCCTTCTCTCTTAAACATCCGTACAAGTTCCAGCACCCGCTTACACCCTTTATGATCCTGTCCGGTTGTCGGCTCGTCCAAAACGATTACCTTCGGTGATACCGCCATGATTGATGCCATCGCTACTTCTTTACGCTGGCTCGAGTTCAAATCAAATGGGTTATCATCCAACCGCTCTTTCAGCTGAAAAAGGTCGATTGCCTTCTGGACTCGTGTTTCGATGTCCTCCTCTGCCATCTTCAGATTTTTACAGCCGTAAGCCAATTCTTGCCTGACAGATGGAAGGAATGTCTGGTGATTGGGATTTTGGAACACATACCCGACCTGGCTCGACAGTTTCGAAATCCTCTCTTTTTTAGTATTCATCGTACCTACCGTAATCTCACCTTTGGTTGGTTTGAGCAGGCCATTGAAATGCTTGACGAGTGTTGTTTTGCCGGATCCGTTACTGCCAAGGATAGCGACCACTTCTCCTTCGTGGATGTCGAGGTTGATATCTTTGATGGCAGTCACTCCATTCGGGTACTTATGAGAGACATTTTTCACTGAGATATATGGTTCCACTCGCTTCACCTCCATGTGTTTATTTGCATGCGCTTTCAAAATTGTTAACGGATTCTTCTAATGTCGTAGACAACTTTACATCCTTGCCAAAAGTCTGGTTATAGCTGGCCAGAAACTCCGTAACTTGAGGAGCATTCAGCGTCAGTTCATGCAATTGCCGAATATTCGTAAATACTTCATCAGAAGGAGCGAACATTTGAACTTCTCCTTCATGCAAAACAAGGACTTTGTCGCAGTATGCTGCGATTCGCTCTACTTCATGGTCGATGATGATGCCGGTCATCCCATAATCCTTCAGGTTTTTCAGAACGTCGTACACTTCATTCTTTCCTTTCGGATCAAGCATCGAAGTCGGCTCATCCATAATCATGATCGACGGTCGCATTGCCAGCACGGCGGCAATCGCAAGCCTTTGCTGCTGTCCGCCTGATAAAGCCAGCGGGCTTCTTTTTTCAAAACCGGTCAAACCGACCTGATCAAGGGCGTGCGTGATCCGGCCAAGCATCTCATCTCTTGGCACTCCGAGATTTCCCATCCCGAAGGCGATTTCTTCTTCAATTGTCATCTGACTCAATTGGTTCTCGGGTTCCTGGAAAACGAAACCGACCTCCTCGGACATTTTGGCAACCGAACTTTCACTTACCTTAGAGCCATTTACTTTTACCGTTCCTTCCATCTCGCCATTGATGACTTGCGGTACCAGTCCATTCACACACATGGCGAGCGTTGACTTTCCTGCTCCTGTTGGTCCGATGATCCCGAGGATTTCGCCATGGTTGATGGAAAAATTGATATCTTTCAGTACCGGCTCATCGGTGTCCGGATAGCTGAAGGTCAGATTGTTCACTTCAATTGCTTTTGCCGCCATCAGTTAGCCCCTCCGATCTTTCCCTGAAATTGTTTCACCACAAATTTGATAATCATAAACCCAAATACGATCCATGTTCCAAACAATGAATACGTGAGTAAAGCGTCAGTCGTAAGGTGCAACGAGCCCATCATGAATAATTTCAGATAAATTTCAAAGGCCAGGAATCCTAGCATTCCTAATAGGAAGGTATAGTCAAGTGAACCTATTTTCGTTTCGCGAAGGCTTGTCTTTTCTCCCTTACGACTGAATGCGCGGCATTCCAACACGTAAGATAGCTGATGCACTTTCATGAATGTAATAATAAAAAGAGGGGCGAACATCGGAACCAGATTTTTAACCCGTTGTATGAGGCTTCCTTTTACATCTAGGCACCTTGCCTGCTGGGCTTCCATGACGATTTTGGCTTCCCTGGCAATGATGGGGATGATCTGAAAGGTCGATAATAATATAAACGCGAACGAGTGAGGGACTTTCCACTTTACAAGTGCCGACGCCATATCGGATGGATGGGTTGTCATGACGAATAACACGGCGGCAGTACCGATAACCAGGATCCGGAAGGACATGACCGATGCGTAAACCATCGATTCATATTTAAATGTCAGGCCTCCGAATATTTCAAAAACCGGAGTCACTCCAATCGGATTATAGATACCATGCACGGTCATGATCAGTACAGCGAACAGCAGTAAAAACTGAATCGAGATTAGATATGGTTTCACTACTTTCGCCATGACTACCAATGGAAACAGCGCTACCAGAAAAACAAGCTGTAAGGCAGGATCATTAAGAATGAACGAACTAGCGACAACAAATACAACAAACAACATCTTTGTCCGTGGGTCCAGGCTATGGATCAAACTATCTTTCGGCATGTACAAACTATTCATATGTTTTCCTCCTTTTGCCTTGTTGCGTGTGATTGCTTAATGAACCTTTTTGATACTGGCAGTCGATGCACGTCCCACTAAGGTGGGCGGAAACATGATGCTTTCTTTAAAGTTCTTGTTCTCCTTAATGATTTGAACAGCCAGTTCCACCGTTTTTTCTCCCATTTCAGCGATTGGCGTTCGAATCGTTGTCAAACCCGGATCGACAATCTCGGCGAATTGGGAATCATCAAATCCAATAACGGATAAATCTTCTGGAATCTTCATCCCCAACTCACGGGCTGCTTTATAAACACCTACAGCAATTGCGTCGTTACCTGCAAAAATCGCCGTCGGCCGATCCTTCTTTGCAAGCATCTCTTTTCCTTTTTCATAACCACTATGAATCTTAAATTCATCCAGCTTAACATGTTTCTTATCCAGTGGGAGCCCCCGTTCTTCCAGTGCAGCCTTGAACCCTTTCAAACGTTCAACTGTAGCATAGGAATCCTGTTGACCACCAATGTATCCTATTTTTTCATGCCCCAGGTCAATCAAATGCTCCGTAGCTGTATAGCCCCCATCAAAGTTATCTACTAATACTTCATCAAGCCTGACATTCTGAACTTTACTTCCAAGGATGACCATCGGAAGATCCGGTCTCGACTTCATCACTTCACGGATATTCCTGTCATTAATTTCCGGTGTGGAAAAGATGATTCCATCAATCCCTTTCCGGAGCAGGAAGTTCAGGTACTCTTTTTCTTTTTCGAGATTATTATCGGTATTACAAAGGATGACATTGAACCCGTGCTGATGGGCTTTGTCTTCAATCGCCCTCGTCAGTTCCCCGTAAAAAATGTTTTTTATGTCAGGTATGATTAATCCGAAGGTCGATGTCTGTTTCTTGATCATCGCGGTTGCTACCATGTTTTTCTGAAATTTCAATTCATCCACCGCTTTGTTTACTTTCTCTTTCACACTTGCACTGGTATAACCACTGTTATTTAATACTCGGGAAACAGTTGAAATTGATACGTTCGCCTTCCGAGCAACATCTTTGATCGTCACTGTCTTTTCCACATTTTTCACTTCCCCAAATAATTTGTGGAAACGTTTTCTTATATCTATAAATAGAAAGTTCTCTCTTACTCTTTCTATGCATCTAGTTGAAAACGTTTACTTAAGGTTTATTATACGGCTATTAGGCAAACGATTCAATAATTTTCTGAAAATTTTCATTATAATTTTCAGGAATTAATCCCTAACAGCCAGAGGGAGTATGTGGAAACGTTTTTATATGCCTATAAATTTAAACGACAGAAGTTTGCTTTACTTTGCTTACTTTATTCTTGAGCGTGCCGATCCCTTCTATGATACAAGCAATTTCGTCATTTTCTTTCAGAAACTCTGCCCCTACTGGACTTCCAGTAAGAATCACATCACCAGGTTTAAGAGTCATGACATTACTTAAATAAGCAATCATACGCTGGATAGAAACAATCATCAAAGAAGTAGGGCTGTCCTGCTTTTTCTCACCATTATGAACAGCTTCGATTCGGGCTGCCAGCACATCGAACTCTGTTTCAATAACCGGGCCAAGTGGCGTGAACGTGTCGAACGACTTCCCTAACGTCCAGTGTCCGTCCTCATGGAAAAGCTTCGGTGCGGTTACATCGTTACCGATTGTATAGCCAAACACATAATCGAACACTTCCTCTTCCTTGATTCCGGAAGCTTCCTTTCCAATAACAACGGCCAACTCCGATTCAAATTTTGCTTCTTCTATGGAAGCGGGCAATTTGATATCTGCTCCCGGTCCGATTACCGAAGAATTTGGCTTAAAGAAAAAGACTGGCATGTCAGGTCCTTTCTCCGGCAAATCTTCCTTCTTGGCTACAAAGTTGGCTCCAATCCCGATGATTTGGTTAGGAGCAAGTGGTGCAGCCAATTTGACGGTGTCTTCCGGGAAAGAATCTCCAGTAAACTCCCACCCATCGAAGATATCACCACTGACTTCTCTTACTAACCTATCTGATATAATGCCTTGTTTTATCGTAGATTCCTTGTCTGTTTTAAAACGGACAAACCTCATTACACAACGCTCCTTGATAGGATTGGCAGAGGGAAGGTTTCCTTCCCTCCTGCCACACCAGGTTAAGTTCAATTCATTGAATTTCCATTCAGTTTCTAATAGAATGATAGGTAAGCAATTTGTAGAGCATCAATCAACTACTCCCACAATTAGTATGTTGATTTGATGTTCTTTTTTATGCGGAAATCTTCTTTCCACTATTATTTTTCTTTCCCATTCCAATCTTCTCGCGAATGTCTTTCGCATTTGGCAGGAAGCGGACCGGGAATATTTTCAGAATCATCCAGACGATCCAGAATGTAAGTACTTTGTCAGCTACAGTACCAGGGATGTTGGCGATAAATGCAGCGTTGAAAATTTGTTGCCCAGATGCAATTAGACCAGCAGTCAATACATCGACAGTATGTCCTGAAAACCCGCCGAAAACATAAACGGATACAACGGTTGCTAAAGCTGAAGCGACAATACCTGTAAACGCGCCGGAAACGACAACTTTCCAGCCTTTCTTAAACCAGCCTTTCTTATAAAAGAAATAAGATAAGAAGGCCACAAGTATCCCCACTAAAGCAAATGGAATGTATGTCCAACGAACAATCAATGCCAGGATGACGTTTGTCATAAGCGCGGTAGCCCCGCCCCACAGCGGGCCCAGAACAATTGCATTTAAAACAGTACCAATATTATTCAGAAACAACGGAAGCTTCAACATTTCAACAATAGAGTTTGCGACCCAGTTCAGTGCAATCCCAGCCGGGATCATGGCAACTATGAAACTGGAGTTCTTCTTCATCATATTCAATTCACATACCTCCTTTTTAATTAGCCATGCGATCAACGACGATTGCTGCTTTCCCCTCCTTTTACTTAGCAGTCTATCCATTCAGCAAATCCAATATAAAAACGTTTCCACATTTGGCTGAATGAATTTCAAGCAATTAAAGAAAACGCTTTCTTAAAATGAATTATACATAGACTATTTTCTAATTTCAACAATATTTAGAAAATTGTTTTATCTTTAAAGGCTTTCTGTCTGCTGAATAAGCGTTGAAACAGTAATATTGACACGTTTTTTGTCGTATAATTTATATATAAAAAAATACATTTTCATTCAAGTGTGCTCCAATAATAATTATAATTAGGTAATTAATGAAGTTTTTATATGAAAACATTTCCATATTTTCTCTTCAGTCAGTTTAACTAGACAATCTGTTTATTCACTAGACCTCCCGCTCCCCCTAATAATGTAATTTTGTAGTTACCAATTAGACCGTACTACAACTTTGTTTACTTGAAAATGTAATGGTATTAAAGTAGGATAATTAACCATATATCATAATTAGGTGGGATCCCTTGAAACAAATCATTTATAAAGCACGTGAAAAAAGTACCTACTACTTAGTCGGACTATTTATGGTGATTATTCTCATGATAGCGAGCGGGTGGTTCACAACAGTATCGTTCGTATGGGGGCAGCGTTTTATCACGCTCAGCTTCATTATCGTGACGTACGTTTTATTTTTCTTAAACGTCGATCCAATTAAAAAAGGCGTACTGCTTGCCTTGATCCCTGCGCTTGGGACGATTATTATATTGGTTATTCATGATGCCGTAGTACCCGAAGGATTTTATCCGGAGTGGCTGGACGCAGAAACTTCTAACCCGCGGAACGGAAGGGTAAGTGCACTATATATGATTTTGACTTTCATTGTCCTGAAGCTTTCCAAAGTGAAGCCGTTTATCCATGTGGTGGAAAAAAGGGAAGATGAAAAACGCGAGCAAAAAAAGCAGGAGAAATACTAACAATTTTTTAAATTTGCGACCTTTTTTACTGCAGAAAGCAATGCAAAGGAGCCGTTTCGTTTAACCGGCTCCTTTGCATTGCTCCAACGATATGATGAATCTATTATTTTGTTTATCTATGAAAAGACTGTAGGGTTGATAGGGTTCAACCCCTAATTCCTTAACAATTTCCTTCGGTATGTTAATGGAATTCGTTTCTGTAACATAGCGTTTATTGTGTGTTGTACCCGGACATGCTTTTTCAATGTATATCTGCTGATCCTCATAAGTTATATCTACCCGCTCTCCGACACAAATTCCAAGCTCTTCACATAACCGGACCGGCATGTAGACAACCGGGCGTTTCGGCAGTTGCTTTGAACGAATCTTTTCTAATTGCACGCGTCGGTCCCTCCTTTTTCATCTACAATAACCGACACACTTCAACAAACAACACGTACAGAAAAAATCTTGAAAAAAGTGCTACAAATTCAATGAAAAAGTTTTATCCTTATTCCATAATCTGGAGGACCTGGGGTGTGCGCGAAAACACCCCAGGTCCTCCAGATTATGTTAAATATTTATTCACTTCGAAGTTCCATTGTTTCTTCCTTGTCTCCCCATCTTACGTGGACCTCAACAACCTCGTCACCGCTCATCAGCAGCTCCCCGTTTCCTGAATCTCTCGAAGTAAACTGTTTCTCTGAAGGCGGGTCCCCACCGAAGTCTCTTCCGGTTTCACTGCCAAACCTTCCTGCATCATAGGAATAGCGCAGCTGATCGATCTCCGCCAGTTCCTCCAGCTCACCTTTATACGTAAGTACAAACTCGCGTGTGACGGCCGCTCCATCTTTAGATGCCGTAAAGCTGGCTTCCCAGTGTTCGCTTTCTCCCTCATACACATACTGTTCGCCCAACCCGCATGCCGTAAGCACGAGAACAGATAATGATACAAGTAATAATTTGCGCATCCAATCCCCTTTCCCTCTCGTTACCTTTGTTACTATATGTACGTATAACTTAGGCCTAAGTTTCATCCTATTCAAGACCCTGGCAAAACAGCCGAAAATGAACTTTTTTTGAGATAATCTAGTGATATATTAGACAGCATCCCCGGTATATGAGCCAAATCAAACCACATATTAGACAATTTCAAAGTTTTATTAGACAAAATCGAAATTAAATTAGACAAACAAAACCATTTATGAGACAAAATTCTCACATAAGAGACAACGCAGCCCAAAAGCAAAAAAACAGCCCCCTCTTTCGAGAGAAGGCTGTTTTCCACTTCTTAGAATAAATCCATCAGGCGGTCCCAGAAATTCTTTTCTTCTTCTTTTTCTGGCTCCTCTTTTTCTTCGTCGGCCTTCTTGATACTTTCCGTTTTGATCACGAATTGGACATTGTCTACTTTTTCATTTTCGGAAGAAACGAAAGATTCAGGGTCAAAATCGGACTTATCATACTGGTTGATCATTTCATCGATTTCCTGTTGCAGTTCGTCCGGCAGGCTGCTTGTTGAATCGGCAAGCGCTGCTGTTCCGTTATGCAGTTTGGCTGCACCGTTTTCGAGCTCATCGGTTCCACCAGTCAACCCGGCGATGCCTCCGTGAACTTCTTCATAAGAGCCAGCCAGCTGCTGGACACCGCCTGTGTAGTCTGTCAGGCCGGAGTGAAAATTATTATAATTGGCGGATAGTTCTTCCAGGCCTTGCTGTAATTGATTCATAGATTCATCGATATCCATATTTTCCATACTGCTACTTAACTCGTCAGCCATCGTGCTGAGGCTGCCGCTCATTTCCGTAAGGGATCCGGATACCTGGCTAAGTGTCGGATCTACCGCGGCAAACGCTTCTTTTACACCTGCATAGGTCTGTTTCGTCGTTTGTGCTGCTTCATAGTTGGCGACCAGCTTGTCGACAGTTTCCTGATCTGCGCCACTTTCATACAACGCTTGAATTTCCTCTTCGGACACATTCTGCTCTGGTATTGCAGCAATCGTCTGGTCCAGTGCCTGGTAAGCCTGGTTGTAATTATCCTTCAATGTCGTCAGGCCGGCTTCTGCTTCATTTAATCCACCGGCAATCTGGCGAAGACCTTCCTCCAGCTGCTGGAATTGACTCATATTCATATCACCGGAGCCCCCACTGACGGACTCGCTCATTTGCTGCAAGGCAGCTTTAATAGACGAGGAGCCATCGACCAGTTCTCCGGACCCGTTGTTCAGTTCCATGATGCCATTTTTATATTGAGCCGAACCATCATACAGCTGTGCGACCCCAGTGTTCAGCTCAGCCATCCCATTTTTCAGTTCGCCGACTCCACGGTTTACTTCCGCGGTCGCATCTGATAAAGATTGCATCTCGCTTTTCATTTCTTCTGTATCTGGCTCTTCGATTGGTATTGATGATGGTGTCGCTGCGATTTCAATCGGTTCCATTTCGAGATCGGACACCTGCGCGTTTACCATGAAGCTCTCTTCTTTTTCCGGCATCGCTGTGAACGTCACTTGCCGGTTTTTCCCGGCATTAGCGACAGTCGCATCTTCCGCTTCAATATTTTTATAATTAGCAGAATCAAAAGTCAGGCTGATTTGCAGGAGATAATTATTGAAAAAGCTTTCGTCGCCCTTGTCGTTCTTTGAGGTGTTTATCTCAATCTCCAAATCGCCGTCTTTTCCTAACAGTTTCTCAGGCGGGATTTCTTTTCCATCTAATTTATAAGTGACATCGATATTCCATGGCAGCGGTTTGCCGTCCAGGTTTCCTTGATAGTAAAATTCATCTTCTTTAGCGGTAAACGTGACACGATCGTCTTTTTTCTCCATGTCCGTCATGTCGGTCAGGTTCTCGACACTGGTATACGGACCATGGTCGGTCATTTTACCTGGTTTATCAACCGTAAAATTATTGACGACGTACATGTCTTTCGGATCGCCGGACCTGCTAAGCGTGGCATAGACGACCTCACTTTTTCCGGAATAGGTCCCTTTCCCCTGGGGAGCCTTTTCCTCAGAAGCTGAACCGTCGTCTGCTTCCGCTGACACGAGAAATGTTGGCAATACCAGCATCGTTGACATGAATAGCGCGGTTATACGTTTCAGTCTCATTATCATTTCTCCTTATAAAAGTTTGCTTTCCACGTTGTTTTTTCAATCACTTTATCGAACACGACCAGTAATGCCGGCAGAACAAACACAACCATGAGGAATGCCAGCAGTGCTCCCCGCCCGAGCAAAAGTCCGATGGCCGATACGATCGGGTTGGTGGAGGTGGCTCCTAAGATAAAGCCGACACTGGATAAGATCGATGCCGATATAAAGATGGCAAAAATCTTCTCATCAATCGTCTTTTTAATCGCCTGCATGGCCGGCATGTCTTTTCGCAATGTATAGTAATTCTCTGTGAATAAAATTCCGTAATCGACAGTCGCGGCCAGTTGGATCGTACTGATTAACAGGTAACCAACATAGACGAGCGGCGTATCGGTGAAATACGGCACGGCCAGGTTGATCCATACCGAGGTCTGAATCGTCAATAGGAGCACAACTGGAATGGAAACCGACCGGAATGTTATCAACAGCACAATAGCAATCGTAATGACGGTCAGTAAATTGACCAGCTTGTTATCCTGCTGCACGGTATTTTTCATATCATACAACGTGACACTCTCCCCAAGGAGATGGGGATCCTCATAATAGCTGTTTGCGGTCTCCCTGACCTGCTCAATCAATGAAAACGCCGCGTCCCCTTCCGCATCTGTTTCTGTATAAAGGGTGATCCGGGCATAGTCATCGGAATAAAACTGTTCTCTCATTGACTCTTCCAAATACTCCGGTGGAATCGCCGTGCTCACCATATTCACATAGGACATGATACTGGAAACATTCGGAAGGTCCTCCAGCTCTGCAACGAGATCTTCCTCTTTTCCCCTGTCTCCCTCAGGGACAAGCAGCACCACTGGGATGCTTTTACCGAACGTATCCTCGATCATCGCTTCATCCTGCCCGGCACGTGTGTTGTCCGGATGCTCGCCTGTGCCATATAGGAAAGTCGTATTACTTTGAGCTAAAAACGCAGGAACAATCAGGACGAGTATCAAGAGTAAACTCGGAATCCTGAGTTTCATCACAAATGTACCGACGTTCTTAAAATCCGGGACAAGCTGACGGTGCTTGGTACGGTCAATCCAGCGATAGAACATCAGCGTCAATGCAGGCAAAAACACCATGACACTAATGAAGCTGAGCAGGATCCCTTTTACAAGATTAAGACCTAGGTCAGCCCCGATCCCGAACTCCATAAATGTGAGTGCCATAAATCCGAAGAATGTCGTCGACGCACTGGCGACAATCGCCGGAAATGACCGCTTCATCGCAAGCCGCATTGCTTTAGCCGGATCGTCCACATCCTTACGGTAATCGGAAAAGCTATGCAGCAGGAATATCGCATAGTCCAGAGAAACCGCCAGTTGCAGAATCGGCGCCACCGACTGGGTAATGAATGATATTTCCCCGATAAAAATATTCGTTCCTAGATTGATCACGATAGAAACTCCGATCGCAATCAAAAAGAACACCGGTTCCATCCAGGAATTCGTAGATAAGACCAAAATGATAATAATGATCGGTACGAGCAAAGCAGCCGCATTCAGTGACTCACTCCCAGCCATTTGCTGGGAAGTTGCCGTCGTTACCGCTTCGCCGGCGATGGCATTCTCTTCTCCGATCAAATCATATATCTTATTGGTCACTTCAACCTCGTCACCTTCTCGGATGTTCAGTGAAATCAACGCATTTTGATCCTGGTAATAAGTTTCTACGGTATCTTCGTTGGCTACCTCCAGCGGTTCTTTCACATCTACCACATCATCAAGCCACATCACTCCGCTGACCCCATCGATCGCTTCTAATTCTTTCTTATACTCAAGCGCCTTCGTTACCGATACATCCTTCACCATCACCCGGGCGTTGGCAATCGGTTCGTCAAACTCCTCCTCCATCAAATCCACCGCTTGCATCGAAGGAGAATCATCGGGCAGATAATCTGCCATATTGTAATTGACCGAAACGGCAAACTGCGCTACCGCACTGAGCAATGTAATAATCGTAAATATAATGACAATACTTTTTTTATGTTTAATGATTCGTGATGTCCAGTCGATAAGGCTTCATCCTCTCTTGCAAAACGCTTTTACACATTCTAATATTGTATTGACACCGTGTTGGATTTACAACAAACAGTTTTATAAAATCTGTCAGTTCCCCAACACATCGTTGGATTATGTTGGATTGTCACAAAAATTTAACAAAAGGAGGCGTGTCCTGTGCAAGAAAAACTGGACCGTCGGAAGAAATATACGCGAAAAGTATTGAAGGACAGCCTGATTACGTTGCTGGCAACGAAACCAATTTCAGACATCACCGTAAAAGAAATCTGCGAACTCGCCGATATCAACCGGTCCACCTTCTACACCCATTATACCGATCACTATGACTTACTGAGTAAAATTGAAGAAGAAATTACAGCAGATATGAATGAATACCTGCATAGCTACAACTATCCCGTCGAAGAAGAATCGATCCAGATGACCGAGAAGATTTTGCAATATGTGATTGAAAATAAATTCATGTTCCAGACCCTGTTGAAACAAGACGCTGCCCCTACCTTTGAAAAAAGAATGATGGAGTTGACCAGAGGTTTTATGATGAACAACTGGATGAACGACAATCGTTTGGAAAAGGAAGAAGTACAATACTTGAGCACCTTCGTCATCAGCGGAGCCATCCACGTCATCAAAGACTGGATCGCCAACGATATGGATCGCTCCCCCAAAGAGATGGCCGTGATGATCAATAACTTCATTAACTATGGATTTTCTTACTTGGAATAATATCGACATGACCAAAATGAAAAAGCTGGGCTACAACAGCCCAGCTCACTCATTTGTATTGAATTTATACTACTTTCTCCCTTGCAGCATCCACATCCGCTTCTTCGCTTTCCCCACTATAATGCGCATGCTTCTCCTGAACAAATAGTATCGCGATGCCCCCGAGCACGGCAGCCATGGCGATGATCGTAAAGTTCATTTGAGAGGAAAGATTCATAGTCAGCAGAATACCGACAAATGTTGGCGCGAAGATGCCGCCGACCCGTCCGAATGCCATGGCGGCTCCTATCCCCGTGGAACGCATCGAAGGCGGATAGTATTGCGAGACGAAGGCGTTGCTGATATTCTGCACACCAACAGATGCAGCACCAATCATTCCGATCAACAGATAAGCCAGTAAAATGTTCTGCGTCAGCCCAATACTGGAAAGGGCAATCGCTCCGATAATATAAAGCGGCACCATTACCTTTTTAAAGCCCCACTTATCTGCCAGCCGTCCGAATATAATGGTTCCGACGATGGCACCGACATTCATCATGGCAACAAAAACCAGACTAGAACCTAAGCTGTACCCAGCTTCGATCATCAATTTCGGAAGCCAGGTATTCATGGCATATATCAGAACAAAACAGGAAAAGCAGGAGATCCAGAACATAATCGTACTGATGGCACGTTTGTTTTCAAAAAGTTTCACCAGCGGCAATCCTTTCTTGGCAGGTTCCGGCTTAACAAAGGTAGTACTGCCATCCAACTGTACTCCCGGCTCTATTTTTTGCAAAACTTTCTTCAACTCTTCTTCCTTTCCCTTGGCTAATAGAAAGCCTGCGGATTCTGGAAGGCTTTTTGCTATAAAAGGAATGAGCAATAACGGTAGCCCGGCAATCCAGAAAACCGGCTGCCAGCCGAGTGAAGGCAAAATAGATTTACTGAACATCGCTGCCGCAATCGCCCCGATGGAGTACCCGCAAAAAATGAACGATACCATCGCAGCCCTGATTTTTTTCGGCGCATATTCCGTGGATAACGCGATCACGTTCGGCATCACGCCGCCAAGTCCCAGTCCCGCAATCACCCGGAATACCGTGAACATCACAGGACCTGTCGCAAACGCCGCTATCGCGGTAAATAAACTAAACAGGACGGTACATAGGATGATTACGTTCTTTCGGCCAAGCTTGTCTGCCAATAATCCGAACAGGACAGCCCCGACAGCTGTCCCGGCAGCGGTGTAGCTCCCGATTGCCCCTGCTGTCACGGAAGATATATTCCACTCTTCCATTAACGAAGGGACAACGGAGCCATAAATGACTACATCATAACCATCCATCAAAATGATAAAGAAACACCAGAAAATAATAGAAGAATGAAACGAACGGAAGCGGCTGTTATCAATGATCTGCCCTGCATGTAAAGCTTTCATCAAATCCCCCCTGCGATGTGCGAATTAATACTTAAAAGCTAAAACGCGTTTAAGCATTAAAGTAACTGAATAAAAAAATAAGCTTAAATTTCAAAATCGACGATGATACTGTCCTTCATACCAATTCGCTTCAAATATGAGACTATTTCCTGGTGCGCGGGATGTGGACCATAGTTTTCCAAAGACTCCCTGTCCTTAAACCGCACCGTCAGCCCGACTTCATATCCCTGGCTCCGATCTGAAAAATTGAGTCCCTGCTGAATATCCACAATCCCAGGAATGATATGCTTCAAATTAAGTGTCCGGCGGATCAACTCCTGCTTTTGTTCCTTTGTGGTTTCCTCAGAGAACTTCACTAATACAATGTGTTCTATCATAACTGCACTCCTATTTACTATTCAAAGTCTCCCGGTCAAAGCCGGCAAGTTTCTTATATTTATTTGCGATTCCTGCTAGTTCCTCATAAGTGATTACATCTTCTAATTGATTAAATCCCTGAGGCGCACGTTCTTCAACAATTTGCATGACCACTTCCGGCCCGTTTTGCCGGTTGGTCCGGACAATATTCGAAGTAGGTTCCAGTCTTTCCTGTTCATAAGCCCGCAAAGCAGATTCTGTATTCGGCTGTTCTGCCATAGACTTTGCTAAAGCATCAGCGTCAAGAATCGCCTGTGAAGCTCCATTTGACCCAATCGGATACATCGGGTGGGCAGCATCTCCAAGCAACGTTACACGACCGAATGTCCAGCGAGGCACCGGGTCACGGTCTACCATCGGAAATTCATAAACCGCATCTGTCTCCTCAATCAGCTGCGGTACATCCAACCAGCCAAAATCCCATCCGGCAAAATGAGGGGCAAATTTCTCCTTATCTATTTTCCTGTTCCAGTCGGCACGCGATAACAGCTCATCACCAACCGTAAGTTCAGCAATCCAGTTGACCAGGGAGCGCCCTTTTTCGTCAGCCTTAGGACAAACAGGATAAGCAACAAACTTCTGATCCTGATAGCCTGCCATAATCATCGACTTGCCAGTTAAAAACGGAGTAGATTCTGTTATGCCACGCCATAAAATCCTGCCGCTGAATTTCGGCTCTCCCTCATTAGGGTAATAGAATTTACGCACGGCAGAATGGAT
This sequence comes from Thalassobacillus sp. B23F22_16, assembly GCF_043496955.1. Classification (NCBI taxonomy): domain Bacteria; kingdom Bacillati; phylum Bacillota; class Bacilli; order Caryophanales; family Bacillaceae; genus Thalassobacillus; species Thalassobacillus sp. B23F22_16. Next base: position 463,161 of record NZ_JBIEKD010000001.1, read on the forward strand.
GCCATCCGCTGCAATCATTGTATCGGCACTATACGTACCGGCATGTTTTCCCGTTTTTTTATTTTCAAAATGAGCGGTCACCTTGTCACCAAACATTTGAAATGACGTCAGATGATGACCGGTATGTACTGCATTCTCGCCCAATCGTTGTTTGACTGCATTCAGTAATAACATCTGCAGACGTCCCCGATGGATGGAGTATTGCGGCCATTTGTAGCCGGCATTCAAGCCCCGGTCCTCCTGCCAAATCTTCTGGCCGAATTTATTAACATACATCAGCTCTGCAGTTGGAAGTCCTGCCTCTTTTAGCTCATCATCCAGACCCAGTTCTGTCAGAACCTTCACCGCATGAGGTAAAAGATTAATCCCCACGCCTAATGCCTTAATCGTTTCTACGCTTTCAAATACACGCACTGACACGCCAACGCGGTGAAGTTTAAGAGCAGTCACAAGCCCGCCAATCCCCCCGCCGACGATCAACGCCGTCCTGGTATCAGACATACCGATTCCTCCTTGATGCAATTTTCTAACAACTTTTAGGTATTTTTCCATTATTACATAAAAAACTGAGATTTCAATATTAAATTTGCTTGTACGAATGGAAATTCAACCTAGATGTTAAGTCGTTATGTTGGGTATCTCTGCGAGTTAGTAAGGTATAGGAACGTGTTATGTCAGTATATGATTAAGATAGGGCAGTAAAATCTCGGCTGCTCCTAACCTGCCAGTAACCGAGGGCAAAATAAAAAGCCCCTGACCGTTGCAGCATCAACAGCCAGAGACTTTTAGAACTTAGTGATTCCGATTGGGCTCGAACCAACGACCTCCACCCTGTCAAGGTGGCGCTCTCCCAGCTGAGCTACGGAATCATGGGATGAAGTTGTCGTGAATGGGACATGTACTAATATAATATGATTTCATTTATGTGTCAATAACTTATCGACAATTTTTTTATCATTTCGAGAAACCTCCGTTCCGCGGGAACCCCAGGACCTTACGCTTCCGTAGAGTAGTTTTCAATTCGATGACAATCGTCAGACCTGTTCTACTTTTTTGAAAATGATATGATAAAATGGGTATGTTACATTTATAGATAAGTTGTCGTTTTTTGGAGGTGTTCGTTTTGGGACGTGCTGGTACGTTCAAGGATTTTGAAATCAATAGTTCCTACTTAGATGAAACATTGACCCTGAAGGTTTATCTGCCGGAGAATTACTCGCCGCTTTATAAGTATCATATCGCGATCATGCAGGATGGTGATGACTATTTTCAAATGGGCCGGGTCGCGACGTTGAGTGATAAACTTCATGAAAAGAAGCGAATTGCTGATACAATTTTTGTCGGCATTCATTATAAGGATAAATATGACCGTCAGGACAAATATCACCCGAATGGTGAGAAACAGGACGCTTATATCAAGTTTCTCGTCAATGAGGCCGCCCCGCTCCTGGATGAAGAGCTTCCGGGCTACCATATGGGCAGCGGCCGCACGCTGATGGGAGATTCGCTCGGCGGGACAGTGTCCCTGATGACGGCACTTAAATATCCAAGCACGTTCGGTAATGTCATCATGCAGTCGCCGTTCGTCAATGAACGTGTAATGAAAAAAGTCCAGAACAGCAAGGATCTTTCCTCCCTCGCCATCTACCATACAATCGGAAATGAAGAAACTGATGTACCGACAACAGATGGGGATCGGAAGGATTTTGTGACACCGAATCATGAGCTTCGCGACGTCCTCAACAGGAAGCCGCTCACCTACTTTTTCCACGAGCTTGATGGCAAGCACACTTGGAAATATTGGCAGCAGGGTATGGAGCGGGCTCTTGTGACGATGTTCCGACCGTAAACCTATGTACGAGAAAGTAATTTTTGGTATAATAATAACAGCTTAAAACTGACCAATCGACTTTGCATTCAACACGAAATATAATCAGCAACATTATATTTAGGAGGGTTTTCCAATGAAATATGGTATCGCCATTTTTCCACCGAAAAAAATCCAGGATGTCGCAAACTCCTACCGGAAACGTTACGATCCGCATTATGCATTGATTCCACCACATATTACCTTGAAGGAGCCATTTGAGGCAGAGGATAGCGAAATCAAGGAAGTGGTACCGCATTTGAAGGAGATTGCAAAAGAAACGAAACCAATTGAAATTGAAATCAATAAGGTCAGCTCGTTTGCTCCTGTCACGAATGCTATCTATTTGAAAGTAGAGCCTTCGGAGGAAATCATGACGGTTAATGAAAAACTTGAGGCAAAGCTGCCAGGTAAATCCGAGCATTCTTTCGTCCCTCATATTACGATCGCACAGAAGCTTTCGGATGATGAATTCTCTGATGTATACGGAAGTCTTCGAATGGGTGGATTTGAACTGAAAGAAACGGTCGATCGTTTCCAGCTGCTATATCAATTGGAAAATGGCTCCTGGACGGTCTATGAAACATTCGTCCTTGGTGAAGGGTGATAGAATGTTAATTGAAAACGTCGAGAATGAGCAGCAATTGAAAGATGCCTTCGGCGTACGCCGCACGGTTTTCATCGAGGAACAGCAGGTACCGGAAGACCTGGAACTGGATGAGCATGATGATACAGCCGTCCACTTCATCGGCTATGAAAATAAACAGCCGATCGCAGCTGCCCGCCTCCGGTTTGTTAATGAAAACGGAAAGCTGGAACGGATTTGCGTCCAGAAGGATTTCCGCGGACAGTCTTTTGGTAAACAGATGATCGAAGCGATGGAGAAACGCATCCGAAAAGAAGGGTTGAAACAGGCGAAATTGAACGCTCAAACCCATGCCGAAGAATTTTACCGAGCCCTTGGTTATGAAACGATTTCCGGGGAATTTATGGATGCCGGCATTCCTCACGTAACCATGATAAAAAAATTAGACTGATTTTCGACCTGGAAGAGCAAGATCTTCCAGGTTTTTTGTATAGGTCCGTCGTTCTCTGTCTACAATGGTTAAAAGCAGAGGAGAAGGAACGTGATCATGATGGATTATTTACGCATATTCATAGAAGCCTCATTCGGCTTCGCTGCTTTATTCCTTTTGACCAAAGTGCTAGGAAAGTCCCAATTCAACCAAATTACCCCGTTCGATTTTATTTCAGCCATCCTTCTTGGTGAGCTGGTCGGTAATGCGCTCTATGACCCTGATGTCGGTGTGTTACAAATTGGATTTGCGATATTGACCTGGGGTGTGCTCATGTATGTGACAGAACTGATCACACAAAAACTGAAAGGTACACGGGGATTCCTGGAGGGTCAGCCGTCGATTGTTATCCATAAAGGAAAAATTGCCTATGACGAATTGAAACAAAATAAGCTTGATATAAATCAGCTTCAGCATTTGCTGAGAGCTAAAGATGTGTTTTCGATTCAAGAAGTAGAGTACGCCGTGATGGAAACAGATGGGTCGATTTCTGTTTTGAAGAAATCGATGGATCAAAACCCGACGCGCAGTGACTTGAACCTTGCCCCCCAGCCGACCCCACTGCCGATGGCGTTCATCAGTGATGGCGAAGTACTTTGGGACAATCTAAAAGAAGCAGGGTTTGATAAAAACTGGCTGCTGACCCAGCTGCAGCAGCAGGAAATCACCGATTATACCGATGTTCTATTCGCCGAATATAAAGAAGGAGAGGACCTGTATGTCCTCCCCTACAACTGAGAAAAGCACCCCGGAGCCCTCCAATATCTGGAGGCCCCGGGGTACTTTTATTTATAAAGTTTTGAACACCCACCGGTTTCCTTCGATGGCATAATTAATCGTTTCTTCTTTAACAGCACCTATCAAATAAGCAGTTACAGCGGTCCGGTACAACAGCCACTGGCCCAGCTGGTTATTTTCTACACCAAACGAATCACACATCGCAGCGATAATGTTTTCATGACTGACCCCATTCGGATGCTCGCCGATATAATTCTCAAGCCACGTCAGCAGCACGACATGGTAATCAATATTTTTCTGGACGGTTGTTTTGAAATCCGTTTCATACTCTCCATGACCGGGCACAGCACCATCAGACGGGATCTCTTTCAGACGCTCCAGACTTTCAATCGTCAAAGCGGCATCCGTAATATAAGGGATCTTGTGTTTCTCCAGTTGAGCCGCTTCAAAATAGCTGTCCGCCGCATATAACACATCAAAAACCTTTACAGCCAGCTGGTGATAGCTGTGTCCAGGAAGCAAGTACGTCTCCAACTCGAATGTTCCGAATGTAAAACTTCCTTCCCTCACCTGGTCATCAATCCGGACGGGAGGTCCTTCCAGAAACTTATTCCTTAATTCATCGAGCGGGTCATTGCCCCCGAACAAGTACAACGGTTCGAGCGACGGATTTTCAAGGATAGCCGCTTCGAACTTCGGGGCTATCGTACGGACATCGAAGTTTTCCTGAAGGTACTGTGCTCCCCCATAATGATCCGCATGGGCATGGGTGATGAACAAGTGGGTGATTGGCAGGGAATGCTCTTTCAAACCCTTGATCACTTTCTTGATCGCCGATTTATCAATCCCGGCATCGATGATCATCCCTTCTTCCCCGTTATGGACGTATCCGATATTAACCGCACTATGAAAATAATAGCAATGCGCATTGATTTGGTTCATTTCCATAAAAAAGAACGACTCCTTTCAGCAAACCTATTAAATAGTTTCGCTGAAGTGTCGTCCTTTTCCTGTCATCTCGGCATAAACTTTTTCCGAGTAAGCTGCATGCAGATCATCCGGTGCATGCAGCTTTTTATTTTTATTCGGTAATTTCCCGTTCGTCCTCACCATTTCCCGCATCTGCAGATGACGGTTATCCAACGTCACTTTGTGGACGTTGGCATATTGGAAAGGTGATGCCTTCGGTTTAACGGTTCGCTCTTGGTAATCATCATACTGATACATCGATACTGGTAACATGTAGCCCATGGAGCTCCCCTCCTTACAGAATACATACCCATAACTTACTAGATATATACGTGGAAGCGCTCCCTTTTACGGGGGCTATTCAAAAAATTTCCTGATCCGGTCATGCTTACTTTCTGTCTTCTTTTCGAACTCGCCAATCTGTTTCGTCAGCAGTTTTTCCAGAGAGACCATCATCTGCTCAAACTCTGCCATCGTCTTTTCCGGTTTTTTTAAATTCGGCTTGGACGTGATCATATAATCAATTTCATCGATCATTTTACGCATGTGACGGAAATTCATGTTCTCGCCTTCTTTCCACAGCCGCATCCTTTCTTTTTACGCGGCCTTTTCGCTGGCTTCACTTGCTTGCCTGATTGTTTATGCATAGGAGTCATTCCTTTTTTACTACATCCTATTCCCTTCTGGCAAATCGATGTAGTTCATATATCCAAAGCGACGCGGAGAATGGCAGCAGCTCCAGCGATAGCCAGCCATACGACCACCCAGTCAAAATAAGGAAGGAATGCCCAGCCGGTTAGCAGCATTCCGCTCGCCCAAACGCCTGTACACCAGTGGCAGCTTAGTAATTCTCCAATAAACGCACGCAGTCCCGTTCCTTTCGCTTCCACATAAACTTCCACATTGCCTGCTTCATCTGTTTCTTCTATATAATGATGAAAAGGCGCACGCAGCCACTCGGTGATGCTGTCATCGACGATTAGCCGGGTCAGACGGAAACAGGCCAATGTCAGTAAAATAAGGTGCATCCAAGTCCATTCCAAACGATCATCCTCCTGATGAACAGATGTATGTAGCCCATCCAGTGGATGGGGCGAATCTTAGAACCAAGGGCCGCGACGGTGTTTGCGGTCCTCTCTGCCTCCACGGCGATCGTCGTCGCCTCTTCTCGAACTGCTTTCCATGTGGTCATGGTGACCGCGCCCTCTTCTTGAGCTGCTTTCCATGTGGTCATCATGACGGCGCCCTCTTCTTGAGCTGCTCTCCATGTGGTCATCATGACGGCGCCCTCTTCTTGAGCTGCTTTCCATGCCATCGTGATGGCGACGACGACCTAAGATCGGGTCAAATCTGTCATCGTGTCCTCTTCTTGAACTGCTCTCCATGTGATCGTGACGACGCCCTCCGAACAATGGAGCCCGGCGACGATCATGGTGGTCATCACGGCGGTCATCACGTCCACGACGATCGTGGTGATGATCTTTATCCGATTTGATGATGACTTTATCAGCCTTAACGATTAATTCGTTCACTTTATAATAGTGTTTATGGCTGCAGTTATCACACATATGTTTCCTCTCCTTTAACTACTAATATTCCTTATTAGTCTATGTGGCTTCGGTACATATGTATGGGCTTCAGTTCCACAAATTCCCCAGACGAATCGATAAAAACTCGACAAATGCCCACACCATCAGGGCAAGAGTTCATATTCTATTAAAGACAATACGTCAATACCAGACGAAAGGGGAATATCAATGGGCTGTGGAAAAAAACATGACTCAGGTAACTGTGTATGCGACATCCTGCGTGAAATCGTAGATGCTCAGGAAGATGTCGTATCTATGTGCTGTGACACGAGTTGCGAGCAATCCATTAATGACTTACTGGGAGAAACCGGAGGCAATAACCTGGACACTGTTCCAGTACTGCTATACTGCAAAGGGAACTGCAAACCATTTAAAGGGTTCGGTGCACCACGCAACAACATCGGCGATATCGTAGGAAGCTTCTACTTCCGCGTGAAAGATGTTGACAAAGATTGCTGTGCTACACTTGAACTACTGCGTACACCAGGTGACAGCGACGACAATCCGTGTGATCCAGTTGAACAAAAAACAGGCAACCTGCGCACGACAGGCATCTGCATCAGCGTTGATCTTGACTGCTTCTGCCACGTGACTTGCCTTCCAGCAATCGACGCATTCGATTAATGGAACCATGAACAAAGCCGCGTCCGTTAAGGGCGCGGCTTTTTCATTTAAAAACCGATCAGACTTATATCTTCTATCTCTCTAAAGTCGATTTCTTTTTGGAATGGACGCTTAAATGTTTTCATATAAACGATACCATCCTGATAATTGTTTATATAACCGCGGTACTTTTCTTCGGCAGTCACAACTTCACATTTCATCTTTGGAATCTGGGACGGGAGATTGACAAAGTAAGTCACTTTTTCTTCTAACGTCATATCCCGGAAACGCTGTCTACGGTCCCGAGCTGACCCGGCTCTTGACTGCTTAGCTTCTGTTTCGGCTTTTTCCTGCGGCTCCTGGTGCATCTGAGCTTCCTTCTTGCTGTGCTGCCGCTCCCGCTTTACTCCTGCATCTGCCGATTTATTTTCTGCCTGTTTCCCTTCCTCTTTCACTCGCTTTTTTCCATGATACGTCGTCTGCATCGGCGCTTCGCTCGGAGCGAATTCCGGCTGGGTAATATAAAGCATAGGCTTCTGTACAAGCTTCTGCTGCTTGCCCATAGATGTACTCCCTCCTTAGCCTGTTCTCCGTCTTTTCATATATATGCCCAGATTTCAGAAAATGTGCTATCGAATTAGATTTTTAAAAACGTGGGGCTATTCTGCAAATTTGAGTTTGTTCTCAGCTGTTAATTTGGTAATAAAAAAAGCCTGAGGTGGATTCACCTCAAGCTTTCCTAATCAAATTTAGAATCCGATGATATTGAAACCGGAATCGACGTGAATGATTTCCCCGGTTACACCGCGGGACAGATCACTCAACAGGTAGTAAGCCGTATCGCCTACTTCTTCCTGGGAAACCGGACGGCGCAGTGGTGCGCGTTCTTCGATCTCTTTCAAAATCGTGTTGAAGCTGCCGACGCCTTTTGCAGAAACCGTACGAATCGGACCAGCAGAAATCGCATTGACGCGGATGCCATGCTTTCCAAGGTCGTTAGCCAGGTAGCGCATGCTCGCATCCAGGCTCGCTTTTGCAACACCCATAACATTATAGTTGTTCACGACTTTTTCTCCGCCAAGATAAGTCATAGTAACGATGCCGCCGCCTTCGGTCATCAGCGGATACGCTTCTTTGGCTACGGCCGTCAATGAATAAGCACTGATATCGTGTGCCAGCTTGAAGCCGTCGCGTGTCACGTTCATATACTCGCCGTTCAACTCGTCGCGATTTGCGAACGCGATACAGTGAGCAAGACCATGAATCGTCCCCACATCGTTTTTAATGTCAGCGAATGTCTTCTTGATTGCTTCATCGTCTGTGACGTCACATTCGTAATACAATGATTCCTGGCCTTCTAATGAATCACCAAGATCTCTTACCGGCTTCTCAAAACGTTCATTCGCGTAAGTGAAAATCAGACGTGCGCCCGCATCATGCAAAGAACGTGCAATCCCCCACGCAATGCTTCGTTTGTTCGCTACGCCCATCACGACGTATGTACGACCCTCTAAAGAAAAATTCATCCTATTAACCTCCTTGAGGTGATTTTTATTAGTATTATGGTTTGTTATTAGTACCTGCTACTATTTTAGCGGAAAGATTACACAAATACAAATCATGATTAATCGGAAACAAAAAATAATCTATTCCCTTATCTATAGAAAAACCGCAGCTGTGCTGACAGCTGCGGTTTACTTCAGAGGTTAGCAGTATTCACAGAATTCCAACTGCATTTTCAATTCTTCCACATACTCAGTGGACCCCGTGACGATCAAGTGATCGCCAAGCTTAAGTTCGGTATCGCCATGAGGCACGATCGAATCTTCGCCACGGAAAATCCGGACCATGATGACGTCGCCGGTGAATGGAAACTCCCGGAGGCGCATCCGGTGGTACATCGGATTGTTCATATTGATCTGGAAGAGGGCACTGTCCTGATCGGTTAAAATCTCGACGACATCCGGTGCGACGATCATCGCTTTCAATAATGCTTTTGTAGACAGCATCACCGAGAAGACATCGATGCCAAGCTCAGTCAATTCTTTTTCCAAATCCGGCGACTCGGCGCGGGCGATGACTCTTTCTACGCCATCGTTTTTCGCAAACTTGGCGATTTCTGCGTTTTTCGCCTGGTCACCAGTGGAGACAACGAGAATATCCACATTAAAGACATCCATCTCTTTCATCCGCTCGAGATCATAATCTTCCAGCTCGCGAATGTCAAAGCAGGAGCGGCTGATATTTTCATCTACTTTATCGACTTTCGTATGATACAGGTGTGTTTCATATTGTGATTCATCTAATTCGCGGACCACAGGCAAAGTCATCCGGTTGGAACCAATAAAGGAAACCAGCTGCTTATGACTTTCTTCTTCAAACCGTCCGTAAATCTTTTTGAAAGCGATCGGTGTAATCAGACAAGTCAGTACGGCAACAAGGATAAGAGCCCCTTCCATCTGCTTGTCGATCATGCCTTCCCGCTCCCCGATGGTCGCTGCTGCAATCACAAGTGAAAGCGTGGAAGTCAATAGGAAACCAGAACCCATTACAGTCTTCCAGTCGTACCATTTTCGTAAAATGAACGCCGGTACGATTTTTGAAATGAACAGCGCAAGCAATAGCAATGGAATCAAAAGCATTACTTGGCTGTCACTGAATAGTTCCCAAATATCAATTTCCACACCGACCATCACAAAGAAAATCGGAATCAGGAATCCGTAGCCAAAACTGTCCATCCGCTTTACCAGCTCCGGGTTCGGAGACAGCAGGGATACAAGTGTTCCAGCAAGGAAAGCTCCGAGAATATTCTCCGCACCCACCGTTTCAGAAATAGCGACGAGCAGGATAATTAACGTGAAAACGGCCCGGGTGTCGATCTGGATCGTCCCTTTTGTCATTGTCTCCATAAACGATTGGTGACGATAATGTTTTCCGACAAAGTAAAGCAGGACACCAGCTCCGAATAATAACAGCAACAGCCACATGTTTCCTCCGCCTTCTCCGTAAATAGAAACGAAGACGGCAAGCAGGATCATCGTTACAAGATCGGCGATGACAGCAATCAGCAGGATCGTCTGACCGATCGTCGACTTCATCATTTGTGCGTCCTTCAAGGTTGGGACGACAACACCCAGGGAAATCGTCGAGATAATCAAGGTCATTAGGAACAGGTTATCAATGAAACCTGCCAGCACGAATATATACGATAGACCTAAGGAAACGATAAAAATAGCGACAAAAACATTTGTAGCTACCCATACAGGGTTTGGCGGGTTAGCATCTTTGTTTACCGCCTGCCTGGATTGCTTTTTCTTACCGAAAATCGAGAAATCGATCTCCAGACCACTAAGGAACATCAGAAAAATAAAACCAAGCGTTGATAATATTTCAATCCAGCTTCCATGCGTATCGACGAGATCAAAACCACTTTTACCAATGATAAGACCGATGATGATTTCAGCTACAACCACTGGGATCACTTTCAACTTAAGCCGATGCATGAGAATTGGTGTAAGGAATGCTGCTAAAATTACAATAACTAATGAGGTGACGGAAGCGCCGTGCTCCATTCACTCGTCCCCCTTTCCATTTATATCAGTAAATTCATAAAAGCCGTCGCCATCCCGAAGTAAATAAGAATCGAGATGATATCGTTGATCGTCGTGATGAACGGTCCGGAAGCAACAGCCGGGTCGATGTTCAGTTTATCCATGACTAAGGGAACGAGCGAACCCGCCAGCGTAGCGACAATCAATGTAGCAAAAATCGATAATCCGACCAGTAAGCCAAGATAAATGGAGTTTTGCCAGAAATAAATGATAACCATGATCAATAATCCACAGGAAGCTCCGGTAATAATACCTGTTGCCGCTTCCCTCATAATCATTTTTCTTTTTCCTTGCTTATCGATCTCTCCTGTTGCCATACCACGTACTGCGACTGCGAGTGCCTGTGTTCCAGTATTACCAGCCATCCCGGCAATAAGCGGGATGAAAATAGCAAGTATCGGCACGACATCTAGTGTATCTTCGAACCGGCCGATCAGGCTTGCCGTCAAGCTCCCTAAAAATAACAGGATAACCAGCCACGGCAGCCTTTTTTTGGCTGAAGCAAAAGCATGATCATCAGGACTGTCGACGTCAGAGATCGCCGCCAGCTTGGAATAGTCATCACTTGCTTCTTCTTCCATGACATCCAGGACGTCATCGACCGTAATGATACCTAATAAGTGGTTCTGGAAATCGACGACCGGAAGTGCCAGGAAATCATAGTCCCGGAACATGCGGGCGATTTCTTCCTGATCTTCCCCAACAGCAACGGATACAAGCCGCTCGTTCATTACCTCTGATATCAGCCAGTCATCCTCTGCAATAATCAAATCACGCAAAGAAATTACACCGACCAGGTGCTTATCTTCATCGATCACATACGTATAATAGATCGTTTCCGCATCCGGAGCTTCCCTACGAAGATGAAGCATCGCTTCCCGGACAGTCATATTCGCTTTCACGACGACGAACTCGGTAGTCATAATACTACCGGCTGTTTTCTCTTCATAGTGGAGCAAGTCTTTGATCTCATCGGAATCGTCATCATCCATGATCGTCAAGAAACTCGCCACTTTGTTTTTATCTAACATATTCAGAATATCAACCGCATCATCCGTCGACATATCTGCCAATACCTGTGAAGCAAGCCGCGGATCCATCTCGGCGAAGAACGGTTCAACATCTTCATGATCGATGTGCTCCATTACTTCGGATATTTCTTCCGGAGACAGATACATGTAGACTTTCTTACGTACTTCGACAACCATTTCTTCAAACAGGCTGGCTTGATCATAAGGATGCATTTCCAGGAATTCAGCACGGAACTGATCAATCTGATCGTTCAGCAGGGCCACCTGCACTTTTTCCCACATTTCTTCCCGTTCATCTACTTCTAAATGTTCCATCAGAAATCCCTCCCCTTATTCAAGCCGATTCATTTTGACCGTTATATCGTAATTGCCTGAATACGCTTTGTCAATAAAAATTATTCTTTCAAATGCATGGTAGTAGTTTATCAAATTATCGTATAACAATGGAACTGAAATGAACATTTCTTTGGTGAAGTCTCGTGTACTTTTTAGTGTTGCCCATCTTCTATTTCTTATTGAAAAGGCTTTTTGAAATCTCTTTGTTGGTCTTACAATAAAGCTCCCAACTGCTGAAGACTCAGTTTCGAGATAGTGAGGTCCGTTACCTAAAAAATAAGGGATTGGCTGGGAAACGACCCTTCCCCTCACACAATATCTCGAAATCAAGCCTTTGACTTTTCGGACCTTTAATGGAACAACCCTTTTATAATAAAAATATGATTCCAAAAACCTGGGAATGGGAATACTAACGGGAGTAACTTTCACATAAAAGGAGGGCTTTTATGAAAATAGATATTATTGGAGATGTGCATGGATGTCTTGATGAGATGAGAGAACTTTTTCGTGAACTTGGCTACGTGGAGGAAGATGGCGTCCCTGTTCATCCCGATGGCAGGGTGCCTGTTTTTCTGGGTGACATCACTGACAGAGGGCCTGATTCGATCGGCTGTATTCGGTATGTCTATAACATTGTCGTGGAAACAAATAAGGGTAAATATGTGCCGGGGAACCATTGTAATAAGTTATATCGTTTTTTTCTTGGTAACAAGGTGCAGGAAAAACATGGCCTCGAGACGACGACTGCTGAATATCGTTCCCTTTCTTCCAAAGAACAAAAAGCAATCCGCCATCATTTTATGAAATTATATGAAGAGTCGCCATTATATCTGGAAGTGCCGGAGGCCAATGCTGTCATCGCTCATGCCGGCATTAAGGAAAGTTTTATCGGTCAGCAGGGAAAAAAGGTGCGGACGTTTGTGCTTTATGGTGATATCACGGGCGAAAAACATGATGATGGACGGCCGGTACGTCGCGACTGGGCACAAATGTATGAAGGGAGCCGCTGGATCATCTACGGCCATACGCCAGTACGGGAGCCCCGGTTCGTCAACAACACAGTCAACATAGATACCGGCTGCGTGTTTGGAAACAAACTCACGGCATTTCGGCTTCCGGAAAAGGAAATCGTTAGTGTTCCTTCCCGGCAGCCATTCGTGGAAGAAAAATTCCGGCTCGATTGAGATACATCCTATCAAATATTCCCGATAGCCCTCTTGATATCCGCCGGAAGTTCCGCTTCACAACTGACAACTTCACCAGTAAGCGGATGGGTAAAGACAAGCCTGCGGCAATGCAGCGCTTGCCTTTTCATTATGCCGAGTGACCCACCGTACAGATCATCCCCGGCAAGCGGATGCCCCCTGTGGCTCATATGGATCCGGATTTGGTGAGTCCTTCCTGTAAGGAGTTCAAGCTCGACTAGCGAATGTGCGCGCAATGCCCTCAGCACTTTATAGCGGGTGGCTGCCGGCTGGCCTTTTTCCTTAACCTCCCGCTCGATGATAGACCCCTCTTTTCTTCTAATCGGTGCTTCAATCATTCCGTTCTTATGTTTCAAATGACCTTCGACAAGTGCCCAGTATGTTTTTTCAATCGGACCGGTAAAGCCTGTAGATAACAGAGAATGGCTGTAGGCATGCTTTGCCACCAGCACAAGTCCGGAGGTATCTTTATCGAGCCGGGTGACAATATGGACGGTGCTTGGTACACCTTGCTTTTCATAATAAGCAACGATACCGTTCGCAAGTGTCACATGATGGTTCATGGATGGCATGACGGCGAGTCCCGCCGGTTTGTCAAGAATCAATAGATCATCATCTTCGTAAACAATAACAAGCTCCATGGGTATTGGTTCAAGCCGCTCCGCAGGCTTCACAATTGGCAGCGTCACTTCCACCAAGTCACCGGCATGTAACACTTTTCTGACCGTTACCTCAGCTCCATTTACCTGAAGCCCCTGCGAATGCTTGATCTGTTTCAGCAATTGACGTGAAAATGCCCGCACGGAAACCAGATAGTCCCGTACGAGCATTTCTTCCTGCTGATCTGTAACTTTCCACGTCCAGCTCCACTGCTTCATTCTTTATCATCCGCCACGAATGAATCCCGGACCCGCTTCCAAAATGGAAACGGACGGAATCTCGCAAATCGAACTTTTTCTTTGGCGACCCGGCATTGGATCGATTTTACCTCTTTATACGTATGCGTATAATGATCGACCGTGATCATAAAACTTTTATCCGCTGTCGGTTTCAACAGGCAGGTGTGATGGCTTGGCAAAATCAACGGGGAACCAATCGTACGGAAAACGCGATTATTGATTGAAGCCATTTCTGCAATCTGAATCGACTCCAGAGACGGATGGATAATTGCGCCGCCAAGCGCTTTGTTGTAGGCGGTACTTCCGGATGGCGTCGAGATGCACAGACCGTCGCCCCGGAAGGTCTCAAAATGCTCCCCTTTAATATCTACATCAAGCACGACCGACCCTTCTGATGTCTTGATGGTACATTCGTTGAGTGCCAGATACCGGCCTTCTTCGCCACCGTTTTTCAAGCGAATAATCACTTCCAATATCGGATATTCGACCACCTGGAAAGGAGTCCGGGCAACATCGATGATCAATTTCTCTACTTCATCCGGCGTCCAGTCCGCATAAAAGCCTAAATGGCCTGTATGTATCCCGATGAAAGCTGTCTTGTCCAAGCGATGGTTGTATGTATGGAAGGCTTCCAGAAACGTTCCGTCGCCGCCGACCGATATGGCAACTTCCGGTTCGTCCTCACAGTATTCCATATTGAATTCTTTCAGATAGTTTTTGATTTTCGAACGGATTTCGTTCGAATTACTGTCGCCTCTCGATAGTATCGCGAATTTCATAATCGAACCCCACTCCTTCCCAGCAACTGTCCATTAGTCTGGATGTTTCCCTTGTTCTTTTCTATTAAACGCTTTCTTTGCATCCTGGATTTCATTTTTGATTTTCGACATTTCTTCATCAAGTCGGAATGCCGCTTCGGCTGCCCGTTTCAGCCTGGCCTTTACTTCCCCGGGAATCTGACCGGAATATTTATAATTCAGCGAATGTTCGTTGGTTGCCCAGAAATTCATAGCGAGCGTCCTAATCTGGATTTCAGCCAGTACCTTTTTCTCCCCATGTATCGTCTCTACCGGATAGTTGATAATAAGATGATAAGAGCGGTATCCGCTATCCTTCTTCTGGGACACATAATCCTTTTCTTCTATGATTTCAAAATCATGGCGGTTATGCAGCATACTGGCGATGACATAGATATCATCGACGAATTGACAGACGACCCGGACCCCGGCTATATCCTGGATTTCCTTTTCAACCTCGACCGGAGATATGCCCCTTCGCTGCATCTTTCCTAAAATGCTGGATCTGGGTTTGACGCGGCCAGTCACAAACTCAATTGGAGAATGCTCCAGTTCGTACTCAAATTGGGCCCGCATCCCTTTCAGCTTGACTTTCAGTTCATCGACCACCTGGGTATAGGGTGCCAGAAATACCTCCCAGTCCATCTTGTCATCCCCACCTTTAACAACGTCTATGTAGTAAATATGTGATATTACGTACCCCTTCATTGTATCATAAAATATGACAGGCGATAATCTTTGCAATCAGCACCTTTCTTCCTCATAATGATTGCAGAGCTGGAGGGATACGATGAACCAGGAAATCGAAATTGAATTCAAAAATATACTGACGAAGGAAGAATTTGACCGCCTAAAAAACACGCTTCCTTTCGAGAAAGCGAACGTTCAGGAGCAGACAAATCATTATTTTGAGACGGAAAATTTCGACTTAAAACAGAATGGTGCCGCCCTTAGGATTCGTGAGAAAAACGGCGGGTATACACTGACATTGAAGCAGCCGCACCCGGACGGACTGTTAGAAACCCACGCCACACTGACTACGGACGACTGCGAAAGCTGGATTTCCGGTGCACCGATCGCCAAAGAAAATGTCTACCATCAGCTGCAGAAACTTGGCATCAACCCGGATGAGCTGAACTATCAGGGCGCATTGAAAACTAACCGTCAGGAGATTCGCTATCAGGATACCCTGCTCGTACTTGATCATAGTCTGTATCATGAGACGGAAGATTATGAGCTGGAACTGGAGGCGACAGACCGGGCACATGGAGAAAAAGTTTTTCACCAGTTATTGACGGATCATGAAATCCCGGAACGGGAAACCGATAATAAAATCAAACGATTTTTTCAGGCGAGGCCGTGAGTCAGATTAGTTGAAGGCCACCCCCGCCGTTGCTACAATGAATAACAAGCAGAAGGGGTTCTGATCATGAACGTACCAGGAACAATTTATGAAGCAATTGGAGGCAGGGAAGCGGTAGCAACGCTTGTTGACGCGTTTTATGCACGGGTAGGCAAACATCCCGATTTAACTCCTATTTTTCCGGATGATTTGACAGAGACTGCCCGAAAGCAAAAACAATTCTTAACCCAGTTTTTTGGCGGCCCCGCCTTATATACGGAAGAGCACGGACATCCGATGCTGCGCGCAAGACATCTCCCTTTTCCCATTACACCGACCAGAAGGGATGCCTGGCTGAATTGCATGGCCGCAGCACTGGAAGAAGCGAATATCGAGGAGCCATACCGCACGGCGATTTTCGAACGTCTGACCATGACAGCCAATCATATGATGAATACACCAGAGGATGAGAAAGGAGAATCGATGTGAGTTGGAAAGGTACTGGAGCATCCCAGGAACAAACAAGTGCCCAGTTCGGTTTTTTCGATTTATTGAAACGGCCATTGGAGCTCTATCTGTTCGTAGATCCCCTATGTCCGGAATGCTGGTCCATCGAGCCGATCATCAAAAAGCTCACTATCGAATATGGCCGCTTTTTCACCATTAAGCCGATTATCAGCGGGAAAATGACTTCCCTTCATAAAAAAAGCGTGGATAAGCCTTATAAATTGAAGAAGGAATGGGATAAGACCGCGAATCGTACCGGCATGTGCTGCGATGGCGATATCTGGCTGGAGAATCCTGTCTCCTCTCCTCTCATCACATCGCTCGCTGTTAAAGCAGCAGAGCTTCAAGGGAAAAAGTCAGGTATCCGTTTTTTACGAAAAGTCCAGGAGTACGTTTTTCTTGATAAGAAAAACATCTCGGACGAAGAAGTTCTCGTGGAATGTGCTGAAAAAAGCAGACTGGACGTCGACGAATTCCGGAAAGACCTTTATTCCGATACAGCCCGCCGTGCCCTGCAGTGTGACTTCAATCTGACACGGGAAATGGATGTCGACACCATCCCAACGCTAGTCCTGTTCAATCAGTCGGAAGAAGACGCAGGTTTAAAGATTGCCGGCACGTACCCGTATGAAATCTATGTCAATGTTTTGAAGGAGATGCTCCAGAAGGATCCAAATCCCGCGAAGAAGCCACCGCTTGAAGAATTCCTTCAGCATTATAGATTTGTTGCTACAAAAGAAATCGCCGTCGTCTATGACTGGACGGAACAACAAGCAAAACGGGAGATGAAAAAGCTCGTCCTGAAGCAAATCGTCCAGGAAGTCCCGGTGAAACACGGAGTGTTCTGGAAATACCAGCCTGCCGGGCAAGCGTAAAAGCGGCTGTCTCAAAAGGGTCTGACCAGGTGCAGACTTTCATTTTGAGACAGCCGCTTTCATACTTTGGCGAGCGTTTGCAAAGAAAACATTTATTTTGCTAATTACTAGTGTTATGATATTTTCCGTAGTATTATTTGTCAGAAAAGGAGTGAACGTGGCTCTGGATATAAAAAAAGCATTACCTATCTTATTTGCAATCATGTTTTTTGTCATGGTAGGATTCGGCATCATCATCCCGGTTCTTCCTTTCTATGCAGAAGAAATCGGAGCGACGCCGACCGAACTTGGTCTATTGATGGCTGTCTATTCATTGATGCAGTTATTATTCGCTCCGATGTGGGGGCGTATTTCCGACCGGATTGGCCGTAAGCCTGTCATCGCACTCGGTATCGCCGGTCTTGCCCTGTCGTTCTTTTTGATGGCACTGGCCACCCAATTATGGATGCTGTTCGCTGCCCGGATTATTGGCGGCTTCTTATCTTCCGCCAACATGCCGACCATCATGGCTTATGTTGCCGATATCACGTCAGAGGAAGATCGCGGAAAAGGAATGGGAATCATCGGCGCTGCCATCGGGCTCGGTTTCGTGTTTGGACCGGCAATCGGCGGAGTATTTTCCAAAACAAGCCTGGAAATGCCGTTTTACATAGCAGGAATTTCTTCCTTGATCACGTTTTTACTTGTACTGTTCGTTTTGAAAGAATCACTGACGGAAGAAGCAAGAGGCCAGCATGCCGGTAAACGGCCACCTATGCGTGAGGCTCTGAACGGTCCATCCTCCATGCTGTTCTTCCTGCAGTTGTTCGTTTCGCTGTCCTTATCCGGTCTCGAAGCGACATTCGCCTACTTTGCCGCAGACACGGCAGGACTCGGAACTGTCGAGCTTGGCTATATTTTTATGATCATGGGACTCGCCGGCGCTATTGTCCAAGGCGGACTGGTCGGACGACTTACGAAAAAATTCGGCGAACCGTTCGTCATCCAGCTTGGGGTCGCCGTCTCCGCGCTCGGTTTCTTTCTGATCCTGTTCGTGGATGATTTCCTGACCGCTACCATATTTTTATCCATCTTCGGCATCGGAAACGGTGTCATCCGACCGAGTGTAGCTGCCTTGCTCACGAAAAAAGCGACTGCCGGCTACGGCAGTGCAACCGGATTGTTATCTTCCTTTGATTCACTAGGAAGAATCATCGGTCCTCCCCTTGGCGGCTGGCTGTTTTCCATCGCGATCGGTCTTCCTTATATTTCAGGCATCCTCTTATCTGTGATCGCCCTGATATTGTTCCGTATTTATGCACGCCAATCCAGGAAAATATCATCCGCCGCATAAAGATTAAGGCAGAGGAGCTAATGTTGCCCCTCTGCCTTTTTGATTGTCTCCCTAACGTCTGTTGTGTCTCTTTTATTTTTAAAATTGTCACTCTTATTTTCGATTTTGTCTCTCTTATCTTTCAAATTATCTCTCTTCACGTCTATGAAGCGCAATTATTGACAAGTTGTCTCTCAACCAAAGGATTTGTCTCTCTTTCACTTCTAAAACCGCTTCTACAGCAAGCATCCGATCAGGAGGATATTTTCTTCACGCGTTCAAACTGGTCCCGCCTTACTTCAGCAACTTCAGCATTCTTTTTCTTCCCACGATCTTTTCTCCAAAACCGGAATCTCTCCCAATAGCTCGTTCTATCCAAATAGATTCCAACGCGCTGCTGCTGAACCTCCTGAATTCCTTCCACGATCAACTGCATCGCGATTATTACAAGAATAAATGCCAAAAATACTGGAACGACCACCCAATAATGACCGGTCATGAACGCTTCCCTGGTGTTACTGACCAGCCCGGCCCATTCAAACGTCACGGAATGGGGCGGGGACCGGTAGCTCGCATCATACATGACACTTGTCCCGCCAAGAAATAATTGAAACAAGCCAAGATGGATGAAAATCAATAAAGTCTGGATAAATTGCTGACCAAAGATGATGCCTAACTTCGATCGCAGGTGAGGCATAATGTGCCTGCCCATTACATGCCTGGCACTGCCACCGAGGACAACCGCGCTCGTCATGAAATCCTGCCTCATGACCAGGCTTATCTCATTCCCAATCAACACCATTACTAACGGGAAGACGAGCAGCGTAAGAACTAGCACCTCAAAGACGAGCCGTTCTGTTAGCGTATATTCAAATCCTGACGTAGAGCCTATAAGAACCGGGCGCAGTAAAATCAGAGCGATGATACTTAGCGGCAAATAGTGAAATCCATCAACGAAGCGCTCCACTCCTTTTTTAATAGCCTCAGGTACAAATAATGCATACGGAATAGCCAGTAGAAATCCGAGAAAAACCCGCAGGAAAGCAATCAGACCCCCGAACAAAATCGTAAACTTCGCCCCAGCAAGCAGCTGGTCCAAAATACTGTAACCAAGCCAGTCGGTTCCAAGCAAGAGGTATTCGGAAGGCGGATGTGGCTTGCTGCTGACAAGTTTCCCTTCTTCATCATAGATCAGCGTAAAATTCCTTACGTCTTCCTCCTGGATCCATGAGTGCCCGATACTGATCACCAGAATTAGAAAAATAACCGAAAAACCAAGCAGGAATTTTTTATTTTTAAAATAAGCCCCGACTTCCACCAAACCCTTCCGAACAGCAGTACGCCATGTGCCGGTCTTCAAGCTTTTCCCCCAAATAGCTGTCGGCTTTATGGCGACCCCTGTAGCCGCAGGGGGAGGTGTGAAAAGTTCAGCCCCCTGATAAATGATATAAAAGGGAGTGAACACCATGATCAGTACCGTGGCAATGACAATTGGCCGGAAATCTTCTAATATGTAGTTGGAGATTCCATTGATATTAAACATGTATTCAATTACAAACAAACTGGAAAGCGAGCCCCAAACAATCATTTTAGAATGATAGAAAGCGCTGTTCGTGATGTTTCGGAAAATGTGCGTAATAATAAGTGTCTTATAGCGAAGTCCTTTACTTTGAGCAAAGAATACATAGTGCTTGGTCATCTCTTCCTCAATCAAAAGCACTATTATACGAAATAAGGCTATCATTGGCAGAATCGCAAGTACCGCCATTGGCGCCGCATATAGTCGGTTTTCACCTAAGGTAACAAACGGAAACAAATGAACGCCTGTCTGCTTATAAATGAGGACGACTAAAAATTGCAGCAAAAAAGCAACCATCAAATCCGGGATCGCCTCCATAAACCCTAGGAGCCGTTTAATTGATGTCCGAAAAGTGTTAGGAAGAAAAACCGTCAGGAAAGCCATTAGTGCGGCCAGGCTGAATCCTATCGCCAATGCTCCGAACAAAATAGTCATCGAATACAAAAAGGGATCCCACAAAAAAATGAACGCATTCAGTTCTTCTCCCCGGAATTGATACGTCCAGGACCCCGGCTGGAGAAATTGTTCAATCAGCCTCCCGGTTTCTTCTAAATAGAGGGTAGCATCAAACAGGCCCTCTCCTCTTACTAGAAAAGGAGCCGTGCTCAGCGCAACTATCCCCGCAACCCCTAATAAGTAATACCAAAGGAACTTCCATAGCTTCATCATCTCAAGACATCCTTCACCTGATATAGTCACGCCAAACTGTAAACAACAGCAAGACTATGTTTATCATACCGAAAACAGTATGAATTTTCCAAATTAATTTTAGAGAAAAAAATAACCAGCATCGGCTGGTTATCAAGATCCCTTTATATAATAAAGGAGGATGGGAGAAAGTTCCCTGTCAAACTTGTTGGGGGGTTAATGGGATTTCTTTCACATCTATAATATAGCAAGCCGGAACACCTTGCGCAATACACTTGTTCAATATTTCACGAGTTTGTCACAATGTTCTAACTGCCGTTTCCAAGCATAATCTTGAAGTAAGGAGGGTTGGACATGAAGATCATAGGGGTCATCATTTTCACAGCACTGGTACTGACAGCATTCTTAATGAACCTATTCGGATTAATGCGGCTTTACCCCATCTATATCACATCGCCTCTATTATTTCTAGTCATCTTCTTCACCATCAAAAGCCTGTTTCATCGAAAAAAGTTCAAAGGATTCAAGAGCTACCATTGAAAAAGGAGCAGCCTGTAAATGGGTGCTCCTTTGCTGATTCATTTAAAAGCTTACATAAAAAGGCTGTTCTTCTTCTTTTAAGCAATACGCTATGCGCTGGTGGAAATTACCCCAGGTCACCATTTCCAAAGCTTGATCGACAGGAAAAAAGCCTGCTTCCAGTGCTTCTGGTGTCGTTGTCAGCTCTCCTCCTACCGGCTTTCCCAGAAATAAGGTATTGCAGATACTGCGGCTTATATTTTGGAAAATTCCACAAAATCTGATTACCTCAATATCCAGACCACATTCCTCTTTCGTTTCTCTGACTGCCGCTTCTGCCAGCGATTCCCCTATTTCCACCTGCCCGCCTGGCATTTCCCAGCCCCGTTTCGGTCCTTTGATCAATAGTACTTCGCCTTCGTTATTCAAAATGACAGCGGCTGCAGATACAATGTGCTTCGGTGGTTCCATCCCTATCTCCCCCTGACTTCTTCTGTAACACCCCTACTAAAAAAAGCTTACCTTAAAATAGGTAAGCTCTCAACGATAGGATGAAAGTTGATCACGATCAATCATGATCGGCGGCTGTTCCATCCAGCCATTATCGATCATGATATTTGCTCCATCCTCTACATACAACGAGACATCGAGGAGACATCGAGCATATAATGCTCCGATATCTTTTCTTCCATTAAGGGAGGCCCCATTAGCATAATTTCTTATTTTCATTGAAAACATATCGATTTTATGAAATACCATCAGCTTATCGGAAAACGGCGGGATAGTCGAAGGTGTCACCAAATGATCAAGCAGACTGGGAGCTGCAATATTATCCTTCTTCAGTTTGTTAGTAAACTTGTCAATATGGCTCGTATTTAATTTTCTGCCGCGATTCAAAAACTTAAGCACTTTCCGGTCCCTTGCACCCTGGCTGAAACCAAGAATCACCGCTTTACTTGTAATGTCGTTATGAAGGTTATCGTACAAATGCGCTACCTCCAGTCCATGGAGTGGCCGCACCTCGCCGAAATAACCATGCAAAAAACTTTGCCGGTTTACAAAATCAACTCCAGCCGGGCTTGGTGATGCCGGAGCATTCCCCAATACCCCCTTAACTGCCAGTACGTCATGAACATCCGTCATTAATTTGGTCGTCTTTTTCAGACTTTCCACAAAAAAATCACGGGTATCTTTTCTGGTCATGATAGGAATTGCTGCACTGTAAATACTGGTGCCAGCTTTCGTAAGATACCGGAGATAATGCAGATAAAATTCATCATAAAATAATCGCGGTGCCTCCAGGTTGACATCTTCCTCCGTGAAGCCCACTGGTAGAGGAAAATCAGCATCATTAAAAATTCTTTTGATATCCTTCATGAACGTATTTGTTAAATCCAAGGCACCTTCTACTACCTTCTTAATCTCAGCATCTTCCAAATGACGCAAAAAGTAACTAAGCACGCACTTCCCCATCGTATTCCCCTGATATGTCGCCCACAATTTACCCATCTCTGCCGAAGTCAGATGATTGTTAAACTGTATGTTTTCCTCATGCTTATGTTTTTTCATGACTATTTACCTCCCTTCCTCATAATGGGGTTCCTTACGCTTATCCGGCTCATCCATTATGTAATTTTGGTCTCGAAGGGAAGTTAATGCACGTTTGAGCGATTGCACCGTCTTTCGCCAAAAAACAGCCCATTTTCTACGAATATAATAGGACCAGTATTTATATTTATTGCCTTTCATGCTAACAAGCAATAACAATATTAAAACAATAATAACTACTGCATATTTCCGCACGTCAAGGTCTCCTTTTCACTATTCAGCATTACCCTTATTATGAGCAATCTGGAAACAATCTATGTACATGAAGCCTCCGACTTCTATTAAAAAAGTTCAAGATGGGAACAACCTGTTCCACCTTGAACTTTCTTTAATCTTTGATCGAGAGAACTCTATTTACTTCAATAATTCTTCCATTTCATTCAGCTTTTCTTCAAATACATCCAAAGCTGCAAGGATTGGCTCTTTTGATGTCATATCAACACCAGCCTGCTTCAGCACTTCAATCGGATAGTCACTGCTTCCTGCTTTCAGGAATTTCTTATAACGGTCAACTGCCGGTTCACCTTCTTCCAAAATCTGAGCGGCCAGTGCAGTGGCAGCGGAGTATCCTGTCGCATACTGGTAAACATAATAGTTGTAATAGAAATGCGGAATCCTCGCCCATTCCAAACCAATTTCATCATCAATGACGAGATCATCCCCAAAATATTTTTTGTTAAGATCATAATAAATCTCGGTCAGCTTATCAGCAGTCAATGCTTCTCCTTTTTGAGCCAAAACATGAATATCATGTTCGAATTCAGCAAACATCGTCTGACGGAAAACAGTACCACGGAATCCTTCAAGGAAATGATTCAACAAATAAAGCTTTTCTTTGTTATCATCCGTGCTTTTCAGCATATGATCGTTCAGCAACGCTTCATTGCATGTCGACGCTACTTCCGCTACAAAAATCGAATAGTTGCCATACCGATATGGCTGATTGGCGTGGGTATAGTAGCTGTGCAGCGAATGGCCCAGTTCATGGGCGAGTGTAAATAAGTTATTTACGTTATCCTGCCAGTTCATCAAAATATAAGGATTCGTTCCGTAATGACCGGAAGAATAAGCTCCACTCCGCTTGCCTTTGTTTTCATCCACATCAATCCAGCGGTTTTCATAGCCTTCTTTGATGATGTTCGTATACTCTTCCCCAAGCGGATTCAGCCCTTCCACCACAAGGTCCTTCGCTTCGTCATAGCTGAATTTCATATCCACTTCTTTGACAAGAGGCGTATACAAATCATACATGTGCAGTTCATCAAGCTCGAGCACTTTTTTCCTTAACGCAATATAACGGTGAAGCAGCGGAAGTCTGTCATTTACTGCCTCCACCAGGTTATCATACACTTTTTCAGGAATCTTATTGCTGTCGAGAGCTTTTTCCCGTGCCGAATTGTAATTCTTCACTTCCGCAAAATAGTTATCCTTTTTCACGTTTCCGCTCAAGGTAGAAGAGAATGTGTTCTTGAAATTTTCAAATGTATCATACATCGCCTGGAATGCTTCTTTCCTTACATTGCGGTCCTTGGATTCCAGAAAATTAATGTATCTCCCATGCGTCAGATCCACTTCATTTCCTTCTTCATCTTTAATGGATGGGAAGGTCATATCGGCATTATTCAGCATGCCGAATGTCTGCTGCGGATTAGCTGCGATCTCAGAGAAACCTGCAAGTAAGGCTTCTTCTTTCTCACTCAATACATGGTCACGTTTTCGTGTAATTTCATCAAGGGCATGCTTATATAAGCCTAACTCCTCTTTTTCTTCTAAGTATTTGTCGATGGTACCTTCCTCAAGCGAGAGGATTTCCGGCACAATCCAACTCATGGCCGAGGCAACTTTTGTATACAGGTTTTCCGCTTTGGCATTCAATTCCTGGTAAAAGGAATTTGTCGTATCCTGATCCGCACGCATATGGGCGTAAGTAAATAATGTCCCGAACCTGTGTGATAGTTCATCTTGTTTCACTAGCAACTGGTATAACTGATCGGCTGATTCACCGAGCTTTCCTTTGTATTGGGAGACTTCAGGGATCATTTCCTTGACAGCCTCGAGTTCCTGTTTCCATTCATCATCTGATGCAAAAATATTTTCAAGCTTCCAGGTCCGTTCCACTGGAAGTTCTTCACGTTTAGGCAGTTCTTTACTTGAGGTACTCATACCTGCTTCCTCCTTTAGTCCATGTCTTCACCATAACTGATTTCTCCAAAAAATAGGAAATACCTCCCTATTTTATGATATTTCGAAACATTTTACCCCTTTTTCAATGAATTAAATAAAATTTCATCCTGTTGGAGGGCTTCCTCGATCGTATGCGGCAAGGCCAACGCTTTCGTTTTCCGATAATGTTGTGGTGAGACCTTTTCAGTAAAACCAAGTTGAGTTAAGAGATTCAAGTATTCCTCAATAGGAGAAGGTGTAGATGAAACATGTAATAAGGTGCTTAGCCTTGGGGCAGTACGATGGGCGAGAAGTGTTCCTATTGAAGCAGGCATAAAGGTATCCAACAAATAACGGCTCTGCCAGACCCATGGTGCCTCGGCGATCTGTAACTGGCTTGTGACTGGAAGGTAAGCGAGAGTTGGTAATAACGAAGGGTGAAGGCCAGCCTGGTACAAATACTGCCGCCACCTTTTTTCCTGCACCGATACATGACCCGGGGAGCGAAGCCGCTTAGTTTTAATGAAACTTTTCCATCCTGAAGGCATATGATTAAGAGGATGAATATCAGAAGTAAATAACTGGGGGAAAGAAAGCTGTTGCAAGGGAACAAAATGGAATGACGTGAATATGCGGGTTCTCCCGCTTGCCTGAAGATGACTTGCAATTAACAATTGATCGGTGGAAGGATCGTAAAAATAAATACGGTAGTCATGGAAATGATAGATGAAGTTTCTTTCAAACGAGGTCAATTGGATGCTGTCTGTCCATTTTCTGGCCAAACGGTTACCTCCAAGGACCCATAATGGGAAGACACCGACACGGTGATATTCTGTGGTACGTTTTGCTATTTCAATTTCTGGTATCCGGGCACATTGATACTCAATGGCCACACGCTTCGTTTTCATCTGTAGCAAAATATCCGGACGCTGCTGGATTTCAGGTATGTATGGTTCCAGCTCTGCCTCATACCCTTGAGCTTGCAGCCATTCCCATAACCGTACCTTACCCTGATGGTGGTAACTCCCCTCCCCACCCTTACTGGATGGGCAGTCACTATTGGGATAATGAGCAAAATGCGGAGTTACTTTTGCCCCTGCCCTAATTAAAACACGCTCCTGACACTGCGGACAAAAATAGCTGTCTTTCTCCGCCTGAAGCAGTTCTGATGTATGCCGGCCTGCCAGCTGGATCAATCGACCGTCATCATTTACGGCACTAAGCAATAGTCCACCTCCTTTGGTAACTTAAAAAGTTTTCACCTTAAAAAAATTGGTGAATTTTCTTTAGCATACATTACTTATTCGACATAGAACGACAAAATTCCTGCTCAGGGTAGCATTTTATGATTGTCTCTCTTACGCTCGTTCTTTCTCTTTTATTTTCAAATTTGTCTCTCTTAATTTTGATATTGTCTCTCTTTCTTCTGGAATTGTCTCTTAAATGGACCTACAAACGCATATATGTAATGGGTTGTCTCTCATCCAGAGGTGTTGTCTCATTTAGAGCCGCTACTCAAAAAATAAAAAGCATACCACCAGCGCGGCATGCTTTCTAATTATTGAGGAAAGTAAGTTTTTATCTGGTTCAAGGCATCTTCTGCAAAAATTGTTTTACCATACTCCTGCAGACGATGGATGGTGAGTTCGGATTCATTACCGTACTCCAGAATCTTACTCAAAATATTTTCCTGCTCATCATCACTCATATTTTCATCATCAAACTGAATATATAGATAGTAGGCATTTTCAAAATGGTACATGCTCTGCTCAAAACCATCGGTGTTATCGAATCGGTAGCTTAACTGAATAGCATCTTCGAATTCATGGAAGCGGATCATGAACTGCATCGGCTCCAGGTCATTTTCAAAACTGTCTGCCTCGTCGTCCTCTGATTCATTGTCTGCTTCATTCAGTTTTTCATCAAGCATAGATTCTATTTTTTCATCCACCGGCATATCGATGGTTTTTCCATTTTCAGTCGGGAGTTCAAGCTTTTGACCATCAGATGAAAGCTGTGCTTTTGTAACAATGACTTCCAGACCTTTTTCCATCGCCTGCACCTGGATCCATAGGGGACCGTCAGCGTGGAAATTTTCTTTATCATTGACTTCGTCCATCATTTCCCAGAACAGCTGCTCACTTCGGTCACGGTTATACCAGATATCTTCCCGATCGAATCCACGTTGTTCTACATCATGGTACGAGACATAAAACTTAATTGTATTTTCATTTATTCTTTCAATTTCCATGCATTTTCTCTCCCTTCTATTTTCGGATATGCGGAAGGGACTGCTTCACCCTTGTTGTTATTTTATAGTATACCTTACCCTATATTTCTTTCATTTAATCTTAGGAATATGGGGATAGGCATCTCTTAATTCTATTGTATGACAGGAGCGTCTTTTCGGAAAACAAAATGCTTCATTTTACTAAAAACAAACGAATGTCACGACCCATGTAACATGTGATTCGGCATTTGCCTGCATCCGGTAAATTTATTGAATGATAAATCTATGGTTAGTTGTCTATTTTAGCTTATTTCTAGTCATTTGTCACTACATGTCAGGAGGCTTTTTTATGGAATGGGAATTGATTCAGGCAATGTTGATCATTATCGGTATTGATATCGTCCTCGGCGGGGATAACGCCATTGTCATTGCACTTGCCAGCAGGAACCTACCGGAGAAACAGCGCAATAAAGCGATTCTTTTTGGGACAGGCCTTGCTATCATTGTGCGTGTCCTGCTAACAGCGGTTGCCCTCTATTTATTGCATATTCCATTTTTGAGGCTGATCGGGGGTGTGCTGCTTATTTATATCGCTATCAAGTTATTGACCGAAGAAGAAGAAGAGCCGGATATCAAAGCAAGTGACAGCCTGCTCTCGGCGATCAAGACAATTGTGTTTGCCGATATTGTGATGGGCTTTGATAATGTACTCGCCATCGCCGGCGCCTCGCACGACAATATTTTGTTAGTGGCTATGGGGCTTTTAGTATCAGTCCCGATTATCATCTGGGGCAGCAAAATCATCTTGCGGCTGATGGAACGTTTTCCTTCCCTTGTATACATCGGAGCTGGGATACTCGCCTACACGGCTGCCGAAATGATTCTGGAAGAACGTCGCCTTCGGATATTTTTTGAACAATTCGACTCACTTCAATACGTCATGCCACTTGTAACAATTTTTCTCGTCATTGCCTGGGGCTACCGGAATAATAACCCGGCCTCTCAAGCTTAATCAGATATTAGGAAAAGTTGTAAAAATTACAAAAAAAGACCGCTATGTATGCGGTCTTTTCCTATTAGTTTACAAGACGCTGCGCTTCACGAAGCTGGAAAGTACGAACGCTTCTTGGCAGGAAGCGGCGAATCTCATCTTCGTTGTAGCCGACTTGCAGACGCTTTTCATCAATAATAATTGGGCGACGCAACAATCCAGGGTTTTCCTGAATTAAATCAAACAAATCTTTCAAAGGCATTTGTTCAAAATCGACGTCCAGTTTCTGGAATACTTTTGATCGGGTAGAGATAATCTCTTCCGTACCATCCTCCGTCATACGCAGGATTTCTTTTATTTCATCCAGCGTTAAAGACTCTGAGAAAATATTACGTTCCTTAAAAGGAATATTATGTTCTTCCAGCCACGCTTTCGCTTTGCGGCATGATGTACAGCTTGGTGAGGTATATAGAGTTACCATGGGAACTTCACTCCTCAAAATGTATTTATCATACAAGGTTGTTATTTGCTTGCCAGTTTAAAATAAGTTTAAATAACAGTCTATGTATACTATACCATAACTGTCAAGTGATAGCTAGTAGTGATTGTAATTATTTTGCACAAAACTTATACAAACAACTCATTATTATTCTGACACTTGTAATATACCCTCATTTTCATCTATTAAACATATTTTTATATAAATTTTCCCCTTGTTTTTATGCCCTTTTGATGGGGATTCACTATTTCCATACGTTCAAGTTTTAACAAAGTTTCACTTTAATAAGATTTTTTTATTCCATTTTCATTTAGCCCAACGAAATTGAAAAAAGGTTGTCCCTTATGACGGCTTATCAGACAAGAATTAGGACTAACAGTTGCATTACATGTCTGGAAGCTCGTGAGGAGACAACCCCATCTATTCATTCTTATGCTTTTTCTTTTTCTAGTCTAGCCAAAATATCATCGTTGTCTTTATCTTCATCATAGGTAATTGCTTCGTCGACAGGCTCATAGGACTTGCCATAAAATTGAGTATCTTTATAGGTGTGGATTTCTTCGTACATCTTTTTCATTTGCTCATAAATTTGTTCTTCGGATGCATCTTCAGGGGACCAATAGAGGATTTCCATAGAGTTCGGTTCATTTGTAGCCAGTGATTTTCTTGTATAGCCAATCGATTGGGCATGCTTGAATCCTTCACGTTGATAGAAGCGGAGTCGCTTCTCCGTATCGGTATCATCATAATCAACAGGTTCCACTTCCAGGATGATCGGCTTCTCTTTCTCTTTCATCTTCTCCATCAGCTTATGTCCGAGTCCCTGACCGCGGGACGCCGCTGATACATACACATAATCGATGAAAATAAACGATGGAAACTCCGCATACATTAATACATGATGAGGACCTTCGTCCTTAAAATAAACATCGCCTTTTTCTTTGAGTAAAGTTTCCATATGCTCGCGTGATTTCATTTCTTCAATCGGAAAGTATTGTTTCAACTTTTCATACCAATTCATAAATCTGCTCCCTTACAAGTTAGTCGTTCTCATTATAACGAATTTTTTCAAAATTGTTAACTGATGTTTGAAAGCATTTTCAACATTACCTTTTCCCGCTTTTCTTTTCTTTAAACATCAACTAAAATAAAAGTAACCGGTAAAGGAGGGGAACCTATGGGTGCACTGCTACTCGATATTACATTGTTAGGGTTAGGGATTATCGGAGCAACCGCGTTTCTCGGTGTTGCTGTCAACGGTATTGGAAACAAGTTATTCAGCCGGGGTAAAAAGGATGAGTTTATAGGCAAGTCGCGCGCGTACCAGGATACGTGGCGTAAAGTCGGAGGAACTCCTAAATAAGCTAAGCTGCATAAAAAAGCATGGAAGCAATATTGCTTCCATGTTTTTTTATCTTTTTTAATCGAGAGGTGTGTAATCGACGCCCTCGGTATAGCTGTTGCCTGGATTCCAAATCAAATACTCATGAATACCATTTTCATTTAATGCCCTGATCTGATCCTCCACTTCTTTCACACCATATTGTGTTGGAGGTCCAGAGTAAAGCCATGGTGCTTCAAAGTCCTGTATCCAAGGACGTGAAGTTGGCGCGTTATCCAGCTTGCCTAACACTTCATTTTCCACCTTGGCATATTCCACAGTAAGCTTGTATGGCTGCGTGTCCGGTTTTTCAATTCCGAAGTAGGAAGTCCAATGGCTCGGATAGATCATCGATGAGATGACATCGACATTTGAACTGATTTTTGAGAAATTCTGTCCAATCCCCGGTGCTTCCGGAATCGTAGCTGAATACCCAAAGATATCAACCGATACATCAACACCATAGCTGTGAAGCTGTTCTCTCGCATAAGCGACGAAGTCAGTCACGGCTGTCACTCGTTTTTGTACATTATCTCCCTCTAAATCTGCATATTCACCCTGACCGTATTCTAATTCATCATCACGATTCTCGAATCCTTCCGGAAAGCGTACGTAATCGAACTGGATATCCATAAAACCAAGCTCTGCTGCCATTTTGGCAATTTCTACGTTGTACTCCCATACTTCTTTCATAAATGGATTGACGAAGGCTTCTCCTCGCCCATTCACCCATACCTGGCCGTTTTGCTTAAAAGAAAGCTCCGGACGCTCTTTTGCCAAAATAGAATCCTTGAACACTACCACCCGGGCAATCGGATAGATGCCTTTATCTTCAAGGACTTCGAGCATTTTTCTTGGTTTTTTAATATACGGCTGAGCGATATCATAATATGGGGAATCTTCATCAGGTTTGAATGTGATATTCCCATGATCTTCTTTAATATCGATTACCATCGCGTTCAAATCAGTCGATTCAACCAGATCAAGCAAGGACTCGAAACGACTGCCTCCGGCTGAATTTCCCGTTACATAGATTCCACGTACAGCATCCGGGTACTCAAACGTCAATCCTGAATTATAAACGAACCTGGCTGCTGGTTTCTCATTGTTCAATAGCTCCAATGACATTTCCCGTACTTGTAAATCCTTTACTGGCAATACTTCACCTTCGCCTTCGTTTTCTTCTGCGTGCAGCGTATGTACCGGAATTAGTGCCAGAATTGTCAACAAACTGATGGTCATGAATCTCTTAAGCTGTCTGAAAGTTTTTCCCATATTAAATCCTACTCCCCCATTTTTTTACTATCTTCTATTATAAAAGAGGATTACTACATATTGGTAGACTATTTTGTGAAATATTGTAGAATTGCACCAAAATATATCATATGAACTAATTTCTTCCTTATTCCTACCTAAATATATACAAAAAGACAAGGCGACATTCTTAAAAGAATGTACCTTGCCTTAATCCAGCCGCTGTTAAACGGGCGCATATTCTTTTTTATAATGCTCGAATTCCTTCGTTGTACATAATACCCAATGACCAGGGCGTACCTCACGAAATTCAGGCTCTTCACTGGTGTCGTGCTGGCTTGGATCATAGGTTGTCCGGACACGATTACGCTCATAGTCCGGATCCGGTAGCGGGATAGCGGATAGTAATGATTTTGTATAAGGGTGCATCGGATTAGCATACAATTCATCGGAATCAGCCAGTTCAACGATTCTCCCAAAATACATAACCCCAATGCGGTCACTGATATACTTGACCATCGATAAGTCATGCGCAATGAACAAATAGGTTAAATTATTTTCTTTTTGTAATTTTTTCATCAAGTTGACTACCTGAGCCTGAATAGACACGTCAAGTGCTGATATCGGCTCATCAGCAATGATGAAGCTTGGATCAACTGCAAGTGCCCTGGCAATACCAATTCTCTGGCGCTGACCGCCACTGAATTCATGGGGATAACGGTTGGCGTGTTCTTTATTTAACCCTACGGTTTCCAATAAATCGTAAACGCGTTTTTTGCGTGCTTGCTGAGAATCAGCCAGACCATGGATATCGATACCTTCCGCAATGATATCCATGACTGTCATACGAGGATTCAGGGAAGCGTATGGATCCTGGAAAATCATTTGCATTCTGCGATTGAATTTCTTCAGATCCTTCGCAGACTTTTTCCCATGGACATCTTCTCCCTGGAACTTCACTTCCCCGTCTGTAGCATTATACAAGCGGATAATCGTACGACCAGTTGTAGATTTGCCACAACCAGACTCTCCTACGAGGCCAAACGTTTCCCCTTCATAAATCTCAAAGCTGATCCCATCAACCGCCTTTACGACGCTATGTCTTCCAGTACGGAAATGCTGTTTCAGGTTTTTTACTTCGAGTAATTTTTCTTTGCTCATGATTTTTCACCTTCCTCAGATGTACGGATGGTTCCTGTTTTGGCGAACCCTTTCATCCGTTTCTTGACGGCCTCAGGTGGTTCGATATCAGGAGCATACTCATGCAATAGCCATGTTGCTGCATAATGGGTATCCGATACTTTGAACATTGGGGGCTCTTCGACCTTATCAATTTCCAAAGCGTATTCGTTACGTGGTGCGAAAGCATCGCCTTTCGGCGGCTTAAGCATGTCCGGAGGCGACCCAGGAATAGCGACAAGTTCTTCTTCGTTACTATCCAGTGTCGGCATGGAACCTAGCAGCCCCCATGTATATGGATGCTTCGGATTATAGAAAATATCATCAACGGTACCTACCTCTATAATTTTTCCGGCATACATGACCGCTACGCGATCGGCAACGTTAGCTACGACACCAAGGTCATGCGTAATAAAAATAATGGAACTATCAGTTTTCTTCTGAATATCTTTCATTAATTCCAGAATTTGCGCCTGGATTGTAACATCCAATGCGGTTGTCGGCTCATCAGCAATAAGAATTTTCGGGTTACAAGCCAGCGCGATTGCGACTACGACCCGCTGACGCTGACCCCCAGAAAATTGGTGTGGATATTGATCAACCCTTTCAGACGCATTAGGCAAACCGACCAATTCCAACAGTTCAATCGTCCGCTTTTTCGCCTGATCACGCGGCATTTTTTGGTGCTTGATCAAGCCTTCCATGATCTGGTTGCCGATTTTCATCGTAGGATTCAATGAGGTCATTGGATCCTGGAAAATCGTAGATATATCTTTCCCGCGTATATTCTGCATTTGTTTTTCACTTGCTTTAACTAGGTCTTTACCATCAAACAAAATTTCTCCACTCGTGATACGTCCTGGCGGTGACGGAATCAGCCGGGCTATCGCTCTAGTCGTAACAGATTTACCTGAACCTGATTCTCCTACAATCGCAAGTGTTTCCCCTTTCTTTAAATCAAAGGAGACACCGCGGATCGCTTTAACTTCTCCCCCATAGGTATCGAAGGAAATATTCAAGTCTTTCACTTCTAATATATTTTCCATTGTTGCACCTGCCTCCTATTCACGCATCTTCGGATCTAAGGCATCCCGAAG
Organism: Thalassobacillus sp. B23F22_16; assembly: GCF_043496955.1. NCBI lineage: Bacteria > Bacillati > Bacillota > Bacilli > Caryophanales > Bacillaceae > Thalassobacillus > Thalassobacillus sp. B23F22_16. The sequence goes on from NZ_JBIEKD010000001.1 coordinate 497,066, forward strand.
TCCATCTGCCAATATGTTGAACGCGATCATGATAAGGGAAATCACGATTGCAGGGAAAATCATAATATATGGGTTGATTTGTAACGCTTTAAACCCATCATTTATCAATGTTCCCAACGATGCTTGCGGTGACTGCAACCCTAAACCAATGAAGCTTAAGAAAGCTTCGAAGAAAATCGCGGAAGGAATCGTGAACATTGTATTGACGATGATCATTCCTAATGTATTAGGAATCAAATGTTTACTTAGAATTCGGGTATTGGAGGAACCTAACGTCCGTGATGCAAGGACGAATTCCTGGTTTTTCAATTTCAGCACTTGTCCCCTTACAATCCGTGCCATACCTATCCAACCGGTGATCGTAAGGGCTATGGTTATGGAAATGATGCCGGGATCCAGAATCATAATCATCAGAATAACCACGACTAAGTTCGGAATACCAACAAGAATTTCAATAATCCGCTGCATGACATCATCGACCCTGCCGCCATAATAGGCAGAAATTCCACCGTAAGCGACCCCGATGATCATATCTATGGCCGCAGCCAAGAATGCAATGTATAAGGAAATACGGGTACCATACCAAGTCCTTGTGAATAGGTCACGGCCTAAGGTATCTGTCCCGAACCAATAATATTGATCTTGCAAACCCTTGGCTTCGTAGATATGATAGTAGCCTTTTACTTCTGCGCTGCCTTCTTTGTCCCTCTTGACATCATATGTCATAAATTCGTCATCACGCTGTGTATAACGTTGACGCAAACGTTCTTTGGCAGCCTCGACACTTTCTGCTTCAAATGTATCGGATTTTGTACCATCCAAGCCTAGCCAGCGGACATCTTCAAGTCCCTGGACCCTTGGCGGCAATTTTGATAATCCTAAGTCCTGATCATTGATCCCCTTTTCGTTAAAGAAAGGACCAATAATCGCCATAATGAAAATGATGAAGAGTACAATCATGCCAAAAATAGCACCTTTGTTCTTACGCAGTCGAATCCATGCATCCTGCCAATAGCTTAGACTGGGACGCTGGATTTTTTCACTACCTTCATCATCCTTCTTTGCAGGTACGAATAAACCTCTGTCTAAATTATCTTTTGCCATTAGTCTTTACCCCCAGCGATGCGAATACGCGGATCGATGATTCCGTAGAGAATATCGATGACGAGAATAATTAAGATGAAGAAAAAGGCGAAGAATAGTGTAGTTCCCATGATAATCGGAAAGTCATCCGTCATAATAGAAGTTACAAACTGTTCACCAATTCCAGGTACGGCGAAAATCTGTTCAATTACAAGTGTACCTGTCATCAAGCTTACCGCCATCGGCCCCATTACAGTTACAAGTGGAATTAATGCATTACGCAAACCATGTTTGAACATTAATGTTGCGTTGCTGACACCTTTAGCGCGGGCAGTTACAATATAATCCGACCCTAACACCTCAATTAATTCTGTCCGGACAAACCTGGCTGATATGGCCAGCGGGAATATTGCCAATGCAATCGTTGGCATGATTGTATGGGCAAATGAACCCCAGAATGCTACGGGTAAAATCCCTAATTCAACCCCAAGATAATACTGAAGTAGTCCCGCGAAAATGAATGAAGGAATTGAAATACCTATAACCGAAATTACATTGGAAGCGTAGTCAACGATAGAATTGCTGTACAAGGCAGCTGCTACTCCCAATAACATACCGATGATAGTACCGATAATCATAGCTTGAATACCTAAATGAGCTGATACAGGGATTCGACTCAATAAAATCTCTGTAACTGGCTGGTTATTCATTTGGAACGAGACTCCTAAGTCACCTTGAGCTAAGTTACCCAGATAGTTAAGATACTGAACTGGCAATGGATCATTTAAATTATACTTTTCATACAAGATTTCCAGCTGCGCTGCGGAAAGCTTTTGTTCGGCTTTAAAAGGAGAACCAGGCAGCTGCTTCATCAGGAAAAATGAAGCCGTTGCAATGATAAACAAAGTGATAAACATGTATACAAGCCGTTGGAAAATGTATTTAGCCATCCTTATCCCTCCTATTCTTCAAATAATGCGAATAATGATTCACTTATAATGAATAATCATTCAATGTTCTAATAATTCAAAAAACGTCCTTACATGGAAAAAGAGAGTATATGCCAATTTAATGGCAGTACACTCTCCCTCTCCTCTATCAAAGAGGTATTAAACTCTTATATATTACTCTTCAATATAAGCGTGTTTATATGTGAAGTCTGCCCCCATTGGATTGAACTGGACACCTTTCACAGATGGACGCCATAGATACGCACGGGAACGCTGATAAAGTGGAGCGATCGCTGTATCTTCTTCGATAAGAACCTTTTCAGCTTCTAGCATCTTATCGAAACGAGTAGGAAGATCTGTCAATAGATCATTGTTAGCTTCTTGCATTAAGGAATCATATTTCTCGCTATTGTAATTCATTGTCATGTACGGGCTGTCAGACATCCACATGTTCAACCATGTGCTGGCATCAAGATAGTCAGGACCCCAACCAGAGTTTTGGATATCATAGTCAGACTTTTCGTCACGAGCGATACGCTCTTCGAAAGGTACAGAAGAAAGACTCAAGCTCAAGCCTTCCAGGTTCTCTTCCAATTGGTTGATGAGATAGTCATCCATTTCTTTTGCAACTTCGGAGTCACCGCCGAGGAAGCGAAGTTCTACGGAATCAGTACCTAATGCTTCCAGGCCTTTTTCCCAATGCTCTTTTGCTTTTTCTTTATCAGAAGTGATCAAGTCACCATTAAGTTCACGGAAATCTTCACCAGATTCTGGGTGAGTAACGAAATCTTCAGGAACTGCACCATTGGATGGGATAGAACCGTTAGCAAGGATAACGTCTACTAAGTCTTGCTTGTTAATAGACATTGCGATCGCTTTACGTATATCCGGATTAGCAAGTGCTTCGTTTTCCTGATTCATCTTCAAGTAGAAAAGAGTTGGTTCAGGCATTGTGCGATAATCTTCAGAACCAGCATATTTTTCTACAAATTCAGAAGATAGGCCGGCACGGTCGATCTCACCATTTTCGTATAGGTTAACCCCAGTACTTGTTTCTTTTACAACGTTTACATTGATTGTTTCAAGGGTAACATTTTCAGCATCCCAGTAATCTTCGTTCTTCGTTAACTTCCAGCTTTCATTAGCCTTTGGATCCCAGTCTTCAAGGATGAAAGGACCATTGTATAGTAGGTTGTCAGAAGTCAAAGCGTAGTCATCACCTTGTTCTGTAACGAAATCTTCATTCAATGGCAAGTAAGTACCAAATGTCAATAGACTATGGAAGTAAGGAACTTCCTTTTCAAGCGTAATTTTCAATTCGTAGTCGCCAGTAGCTTCTACACCTAGTTCTTCAACGTCTGCTTCACCATTGTTGATAGCAGTAGCGTTTTTAAGTACATCGTTCATCATGAATGGACCGTACTCAGATCCTGTTTCCGGATCGATCGCACGCTGCCAAGCAAAAACGAAGTCGTTTGCTGTAACAGGGTCTCCGTTAGACCAAACTGCATCTTCGCGTAATTTGATTGTCCACTCCATACCATCTTCACTTACTTCAGGCTCACCTTCAGCGATTGCTGGTTCAGGTTGAGCTTCTTCATTCAAGCGGTAAAGACCTTCCATAGTTTCTCCCAACCATTGGAACGCAACGGCGTCAGTAGCGTGGGATGAATCCATTGTTGGAATTTGAGAACCTTCGATCAAGTTAAGTACTTGCTCCCCACTAGGCTCTCCGCCTTCCGCTTCTTCACTTCCGCCTTCTTCAGAAGACGTATCTTCTCCTGAATCGTTGCCGCCGGCGTTATCATCATTGCCGCCTGAGCAAGCTACCAGGAACATGCTTAGCACAAGTGCTAGTGCCAGCAATAACCAGTTTGTCTTTCTCATGAAAAATGACCTCCCCAAAAATATAATTTTCTAAATTTTTACGCAGATGATTAATCCACAATATGAATTATACAAGTTTTCAAATAATTTTGCATTAGAAAATTTTACAGAAATTTATAAAACCTTGTCATTATTACGTTTGAATGACATAATTTAGTTCTATTCACCTACAAAAAATGATGATAAAGCAACAATTTTTCCATATATATGATTGAATTTGAAAATCATGACTTTAAAGTTACAGCCTGTAAAAACGTTTGTAATCTTCCTCTGTTTCTAATAACCGGTGGGTATTTTCATGCTATAATGTTTATTAGGTTTTTTAGTTGTATGGCAGGCTAATGAAAGGAAGGATTTCTGTTGGCGGTATTAAAGAATAAGTGGCTGTTTTTTATCATTAACTTAGGCTTGACCACCCTCCTATTTTTTATATTGGCTCCTGTTTATAATTTGTTTCACTATATAGATGTTTTGTTTTACCTCAGCCTCTTTTATTTATTATTTGGTTTATTAATGTGGGTGATTCGAGGGGGATTCTTTGATTCTATGACCTATGGGTTTCGTGCTGTAGTAAACCGATTTACAAAAAACACAGATTATATGGAAAGTTGGAAGGAAAAATCACTTCCCTCACAAAAAATCAACAAAAGCGTTGTTAGAGTTTTTCTGTTTCAAGGAGCCTTGCTTACAGTCGTAATGACATTGCTGCTGTTCTTCTATTACGCTTGATTTGCATATATTAGGTAAATTCATTATAATTTTTTTAGAATATCTATAGTTATTAGTGATGAAAAAGTGAAGTACTGGACCTCCCTGTCTATAGAGAGGCTGTGGCTGGTGGAAACAGCTGACAAAGGAATCCGGGAATTGGGCTTTGGAGCTTCGTCTCAGACGACGTATCCCTGCGTTAAAGGTTAAGTGATCCCGACCGTTTCTCGGGGTAACAAGGGTGGTACCACGGTTCATTCGTCCCTTCTTTTTAGAGGGAGAATGGGCTTTTTTTATGCTCTATAAAAGCGTGTATTGACCTAAGATCAGCAATAACATACTAATTGAATGAGGTGGAGAAAATGAAGACAATTTTTTCAGGAATTCAGCCAAGTGGCACGTTGACACTGGGCAACTATTTAGGAGCGATGAAACATTTCGTCGATCTGCAAGAGGAAAACCACTGTTATTTCTGCGTCGTTGATGAGCATGCTATCACAGTTCCTCAGGACCGTTTGAAACTGCGTGATAATATCAAATCTCTTGCAGCCCTTTATCTTGCATCAGGGATCGATCCGGAAAAATCGACCCTATTCATACAATCGGAAGTTTCTGCCCATACCCAACTGGGCTGGATGCTGCAATGTGTCAGCTATATTGGTGAACTGGAACGGATGACGCAATTTAAAGATAAGTCCAGTGGAAAAGAAGCGGTATCTTCCGGTCTGCTGACGTACCCGCCGTTAATGGCCGCAGACATCTTGCTTTATAAAACGGATCTCGTTCCTGTAGGAGAGGACCAAAAACAGCATCTGGAACTTACCCGTAATCTGGCTGAGCGCTTCAACAATAAATACAATGATATTTTTACTGTACCAGAGGTGAGCATCCCGAAAGTTGGCGCACGAATCATGTCGCTTCAGGATCCGACGAAAAAAATGAGTAAATCCGACGAAAACCAGAAAGCCTATATCTCGATGCTCGACGAACCGAAGAAAATCGAGAAAAAGATCAAGAGTGCTGTGACAGATTCAGAAGGCATCGTTAAATATGATAAAGAAAACAAGCCAGGGATTTCCAACCTGCTTACCATTTACTCCAGCTGTACTGGAGAAACTGTCGAAGAATTGGAAGCTAAATATGAAGGTAAAGGTTATGGGGAGTTCAAACAGGGGGTTGCCGACGCAGTCATTCAGGTACTTTCCCCTATCCAGGAACGCTACCATGAATTGATTGACTCTGAAGAACTTGATGACGTGCTGGATAACGGTGCCGACCGAGCTAATCAAGAAGCTTTGAAAATGCTCCGGAAAGCTAAAAAGGCGATGGGGCTGGGGCGCGTTAAGAAAAAGAAATAGTGGATATCACCTGACAATCAAAAAACCAGAATTGAAGTCAAACTTCAATTCTGGTTTTTTATTCCTTCTTCTGCTTTATGGTTTTCAATTTCCCATATCTTTTCAAAGAACGGCTGTCCTTTTATCAATTTGCCGCATAGCTCTTCATGAGCTTTACTCCAGCCTGGGGTTGTCCCTTCATAGAGTTTATGCCAGGCTTGTTCAATTGTATATTCTTTTACCATCGGGTAATGACTCGGCTCCCATTCCGTCAGCCAGTAGCGGATTTCCTCAGGATTGTCACTGTGCTGCAGCTGATCAAGGGCCATCATCAATAATTGCTTCAACTGCCTTTCCTTCCTTGTCAATCCCAGCATATATTCCGGTGACAATGAAAGGATATGATGTTCTTTTTTGTTTAGCGAAGGATCCCAGTCGTAATCATTCACCTTCTGCCCTTCTACCATTTCCAAGGCAAGTCGTTCCTGACGCGGTATTAAACGGCTTTTTCGTACAGGCAGTGTATATCCAAGTGTATCAAACGCCAGTACTGCATTGCCATTGGTGACAATTGCCGCATAATCGAGGGAGTTGCGTTCCTGATTTTTTCTTAAGTAAGCTCTTCGGTGGATGGATTCTAACAAACTGATCGGTAAATCCTGCAAGTCATTTTCTATGAATTGATACAAATCGTCAGTAACATATAGCAGAGGTGCCTGATCCAATAATTCAATCCCATCTTCTTTCCGCCACTCATGAAATGGAGAAACATTATAGCCATTTTCTTCCCCTTCGAACCAATTCACCCAAACATCATGTAAATACAACATACCCGGTACTCACCTTCCATCCCTTTAATTTCTTTTGCCATCAGTATGGCCAAATTTGGAAGTTTTATTCTCACAATGAAATTATTGACAAGGGGATTGTCCAATTTTTAAGGTCGAAAGCAGCAACACGATGATTCCAATGGGGAATAGCCAGCACTCACTGCGTGTCTGAACAAACTGGAGGTATTCGATCCAGGTAAAACCTGCTGGAAGGAGATTCATGTATGAAATCAAGGATATACCCCCACTGACAGTAAAACCAAAGCCTATTAAAAAAAAGAACCAGTATATGATATCCATCCCTCCAGCCTGTCCATATTTTGTTAAATATATGAGCCAAATGCTGGTAACATGACATGAAAACGATATCATCCGTAAAAACTATTTACTATAGCTTCTATAAGCGGTAAATTAATAGGAGTGGTGGATACAAAATGAGGTGATACTTTGGAAACCACACGTTCAGAATATAAACAACGCCACCGGAAAAAAAGAAGAAAGAGAAAAGCCCTCTTAGTCTTATTCCTACTTTTTCTTGTCATTGGGACCGGGGTTGCAAGTTATGAATATATGGCCGGTAAACGAGATGCCATGGGAGAAGCAGAAGGAAACCTTGAAGAAAGCCAATATAAAAATGACTTTCAGGGTGTAGATAATAAAGACGGAAAAACCACTGTCCTTCTCTTAGGTATTGATAAAAATGAAAAAGAAGAAGTACGACGAACAGATACAATCATGATCGCCCAGTATGAACCTGGCGAAAAGAAAGCGAAACTCGCTTCCTTAATGCGGGACACTTATGTAAATATTCCCGGGCATGGCTATAATAAATTAAATGCTGCTTTTGCTCTTGGAGGTCCTGAATTACTACGTCAAACAATAGAAGAAAACTTTGGTATCAGTACCGAGTATTATTCCATCGTCGATTTTGATGGGTTTACACAAATTGTCGATACCGTTGCTCCAGATGGTATCGAAGTTGATGTAGATCACCGCATGTACCATGAAGGTGCCGTAGATTTACAGCCGGGTACTCAAAAACTTCATGGAGAAGAATTGCTGGGTTATGCAAGGTACCGGGGTGATGCAGACAGTGACTTCGGTCGAGTAAACCGGCAGCAGGAAGTTATCAAATTAATGAAAGATGAAGTCGTTTCTGCCAAAGGCCTGCTCAAAGTACCTCGTCTGGTAGGAACAATTCAACCGTATATCGATACCAATATCTCTAATAGTAAGATGGTTGGGCTTGGGAAAGATTTCATTTTTAATGCGCCTGACAACATCGATACCTTACGTATCCCAGTCGAAGGTTCCTATTGGGATGAAAGGGACAGTAACGCAGGATCGGTTCTTGCTCATGACGAACAGGTGAACCGGGAAGCCTTGCAGGAGTTTTTCGGGCTAAAAGAAGAAAACACCACTAATTAAAATATAAAACCAAAAAGGTGCGTTCCCATTTACAGGATCGCACCTTTTATTATGATTGTTATTGGTATTTTTTGAAAACAAGGCTGGCGTTATGGCCTCCGAAACCAAGTGAGTTACTCATGACAGCATCCACTTGCTGTTTACGTGCTTCATTGGGTACATAATCCAGATCACAATCCGGATCCGGAGTTTCGTAATTAATCGTTGGAGGCAGGATGCCATCCTCGATCGCTTTCAAGGAAATGATGGCTTCAATAGCCCCTGCAGCACCAAGCAAATGACCAGTCATTGATTTGGTAGACGACATCGCCAGCTTGCGTGCGTGCTCTCCAAACACCTGCTTGGCAGCCATCGTTTCAAATTTGTCATTCAATTCGGTAGATGTCCCATGAGCATTGATGTAGCCGATATCTTCCGCACTCATACCGGCATCTTCGAGGGCCTGCTTCATCGCACGAACGGCTCCTTCCCCTTCCGGTGCCGGTGCCGTGATATGATGGGCATCGCCTGTAGAACCATAGCCGACGATTTCTCCATAAATGTGAGCCCCGCGTTTCTGTGCGGATTCCAATGTTTCCATCACAAGGATTCCTGCACCTTCGCCCATAACGAACCCATCGCGGTTTTTATCAAACGGACGGCTTGCTGTCTTTGGATCTTCATTGAAAGACAAAGCCTTCGCAGATGAAAAACCAGCAAATGACATCTTATTCATCGGAGATTCTGTTCCCCCGGTGATCATGATATCTGCATCACCACGCTGGATGACTTTGAATGCATCACCGATAGAGTTCGCACCGGAGGCACATGCTGTAACGGTACAAGAGTTCATCGCTTTTGCCCCCAACGTGATTGAAACCTGTCCTGCTGCCATATCTGGAATCATCATTGGAATAAAGAATGGGCTGACACGGCGGTAGCCTTTCTTTTGGAACTTTTCGAACTGTTCCTCATATGTCCCCATTCCACCGATTCCTGATCCAATCCATACGCCAGTACGGTAGGCATTTTCTTCGGTAATTTCCAGGTTGGCGTCTTTGACAGCCATCAAGGAAGCTGCTACCGCATACTGAGTGAATGGATCCATCTTACGCGCTTCCTTTTTTTCGATGAAATCGGTCGGGTCAAAATCTCTCACTTCCGCTGCCACTTTGGCAGGGTATTCGTCTTTATTAATTTTGGTCATCATATCAATACCGGAACGGCCGGAAGTGATACTATCCCACATTTCTTTAACATTGTTTCCAACAGGGGAAACCGCTCCAAGTCCAGTAATGACCACACGTTTATTTTCCATACCTGCTTCCTCCTTCTACTACTTGCCCCAACGAAGGGCGACTGCTCCCCAAGTCAAACCGCCGCCGAAACCGACGAGCACGACCAGGTCATCTTCTTTTATTTTACCTTCTTCTACTGCTTCAGACAAAGCGATTGGGATGGAAGCTGCTGAATTGTTTCCATATTTATTCACTTTAATCGCCATTTTCTCTTCCGAAATACCAAGGCGTTCGCGGGCTGCTTCCATGATGCGAATATTTGCCTGGTGTGGGATTAAATAATCCACATCCTCTTTATTGAATCCGGCTTTTTCTACCACGTTAACCGATGCTTCCGGCATCCGGCGCACAGCGAATTTGAAGACTTCGCGCCCGTTCATATAGAGGTGATCTTCTTCGTCCTGGTACAGATGCTCGCCACCAGCGCCATCTGCACCCAGTTCATAGGAAAGGATCCCTTTTCCATCACTGACAGGTCCAACGACAGCAGCGCCTGCACCGTCACCGAACAGGACAGCGGTGTTACGATCATCCCAGTCGACGATTTTCGAAAGCTTTTCCACACCTACGACTAAAATATTTTTATAGTCTCCGCATTCAATAAACTGCTTGGCTGTCGACAAACCGTACATGAAGCCAGTACAAGCAGCACTGACATCCATGGCTGCAGCTCCCTTTGCCCCGAGACGATCCTGGATCATACAGGAAACCGACGGGAAAGGTGTATCCGGTGTCACCGTAGCGACAAGAATCATATCCAGATCTTCCGCTTTTACACCAGCATTGGCAAGCGCGCGTTCAGAAGCACGGAATGCCATATCCGATGAATCCATATCATCTTCAGCGATCCGGCGTTCTTCTATTCCTGTTCTCGTCTTGATCCATTCATCACTCGTATCAACCATTTTCTCTAAATCTTTATTCGTGAGGACTTTTTCCGGTACAAAATGACCTGTACCTAAAATTCCAGCTTTCATATATCCATCCCCTTATGGTAGTATCTAATACTAATCATTATGACTTGGTCCTAATTTTAATGTATAACCCTTATTTTAGCAAGTCAATAAAACCCCTGCGCCCACATGCCTAACACCTGCTGACATAAGCTAATGCAGGAGGTGGGGAAATGACAGCTCATAAAAAGAAAAAGGGTTCATTCGATGCTTTCCTGTTCGGATGTCGGAGCAGGCAAAATGGACTTTGGGAGGAGGCATCCTTCGATTGGGTGGAATTTATGAAGTATATGTCTGACACCTATAACTCGTTTAACCCTTATATCAAAAACTTAAGCAAAACCATCGATGAATTTCAAAATAAAAAGTAACAAAAAAGAGCACCTCCAGTTTGCGGAGGTGCTCTCACGGATTGTCTCTATTACAATCGCCAATGCTCTCATATTTTTAATATTGTCTCTTTTATTTTCAAATTTTTCTCTCTTCGCAAGAAAATCGTCTCACTTACCCTTGACTTTGCCTCTCTTCTTTCCTTTATTGTCGCTCTTACAGTTAGATTGTCTCAATAAACTCCAAGTCCTGAGAATTAAATAAACTACTGCTTTCCCTTCATTAGAAATCAGGGCTTCATTTTACCGCTGTGTAGGCAGTTTTCCTGTTTCGATATAGGTGTTCACCATCTGATTCACTTCTTCCCTCACGTCCTCCGGAACATTAGGGCTGAATTTTCCCATGGAGATGGCGTCATCCTGAAAATCGAAAGTCAGGACTTCGCCTGGCAGGCTCCCATCCATCAATTTTTCTATAGCTATCATATATAATTCCTCTACATGCTGGACCGTACTTGTGAGGACCGTCCCTTCCCCAAGCGAAGATTGATCTGAGACATAGCCGATCGCGTAAAGACCGTCATTCTGGATCTGCTGGATCATTGGAGGATTGAAAGCATCACCAGCTGGATAAAACACGTCAGCTCCCTGCTGAGCCATCTGATCATACAGGTCCATTGCCCGATTCGTGTCATCCCAGCTATTGACAAAGGAAAAATTAACAATCGCCTCCGGATTGCTGTATTTCACGCCTTCGTAAAAGCCCTCCACTTCCGGCTGCCATTCATGGGCGGCAATCAATCCGACTTGATCCGTGCTGGTCATATTACCAGCAACCACGCCGCCAAAGAATCCCATGGCTACTGCACTGAAGTTCAGACTCGTGACGTTATCGGCTGCATAGCCGCCATTGAAATACACAAAATGAACTTCAGGGTACTCCTCATGGATTTCTTTAAAATATTCGCCATACGTACTGCTATGCCCGAAAATTACATTGACACCTTTGTCCGTGAGCTCATCTACGGCTTTATTTACATCAAGCTGACTTTTAATACCTTCTTTAAAATAAACATCAACATCGTATTCCTCTTGGATGTTCATTAAACCTTTGTAACCTTTCTGCCCCCAGGCCTGATCATGAATCGTCGTCTCCACCAGCATTCCGACGGATCTGATTTCCCCCTCGGTGAAGCCGATATTACATCCTGCCAATAGCATTATGGCGATTAGGTTAAGTATGATGATTTTTTTCACTATAAGCACTCCTACTGCGTCGGCTGTCTCTATGTTACTCTTATTTTAACTATATTATTTGTAATAAGTAAATGAATTAGTAGGAATATTAACCTAATCTTCATAAAATTGCTGATGTCTTTGATAGTGGTTCTGTAATTGGGAGTATATTTTTTCCCGATCGCTTGTATCTGTCATTTGCTTCATTCGATATACTTCCTTAACAGCTGCTATCCCTCTATCGGTTATATTTGTCAGAAAACGAGCAAGGAAGTCTTCTATATAAGAGGCATCTTCTCGTTGAAGTAGTTCTTCGAATAAAATAGGTTCTTTTCCTATATAAACCAATGATTCATTTCTTGGCATCCACTCTCCGTATAAAGGCGGCAAATCCAGACGCTCTCCTTTTTCCTCCATAAGCGTCTCCACACTTTCACAAAGGAGCATTCCGCCAAACTCCCCTGCTGCATCCCGATCAGAATCCTCGATACGAATAGCTGCTTCAATATGTTCCTGGTGACAGTGCCGATCCATTTCCTGTATCGAATGGAAATGCTGGAAACGGCTGTTCCGGCCAATATAAAAATAAAGGTTCTCCCGTTTACTGTCTTCGACCCGATCAATACCAATCACTTCTTTTCCTTCCGTAAGTAAATGCTGTACCAAATGGAATCCGACCCAATGGAAACAAGAATCGATGATATAAACCATGTGTGCATCCCCCTTCGCTATATGATATTTATTCAATCAAAGGGGGCGGTTATTCAAATATTAACTAACTAAAGCGATTTCATATTTATTTTTCTTATTGGGTTTGGTAAACTAATGAAAGAATGTGTATAAATGAGGTGAACAGCTATGCGTTTCTTTTGGACTATTTTTTGGGCTTTCTTATTAAGCTTTATGATTACGTATGTTATCAGCAATATGGTCGGCGGTTCCTTCAGCATGGGACAGGTCGTAGTATTGACCATCCTATTCTCCGGAGCAGCGATTGTTCTTGGGGAAACTCTGATTACCGACGAAGCCTAGCCATCAACTTTAATTGATTTAGAAAAACTTAAGGTTTTCGCCATTTCGTGAAAGCCTTGGTTTTTCACCCTTAACAAAAGTGTAAAAAATAAGGGGCTGTCTCCAATAGTCGGACCCACTTTTTTCAAGTGGCGTTCACTATTTTTGGGAGACAGCCTTTTGTATGTTGTGGTATATTAAGGTTTGCGTTTATATGTCCAGATGCGATCCTGATTTTTGGTTTCAGGAAAACGATCGCCAGCCTTCAGCCGGATTTGCTGAGGCTCGGTTACCATGCTCCCTGTTTCGCCGATTTCAACATAAACTCCATTGTTTGGTGCATGATCACCAGCCCTAAATTGGTGTCTTTGGCCCATTGTGTACACTCCTTTTCATTCTATATAGTGTTATCATGTGCATTCTTTACCCAATCATTCATCTCAGGTCATGACAGACTGGGACAAGCCATAAGTTAGTAATGAGATTCTTAATAAAGTATAGATGGTCTCCAGGAGGTAAGATAGATGGAAGCTTCTACAGAATTTTGGTTATTAGTCAAATACATATTTCTAGGATTATTTCAGGGATTTACGGAACCGATCCCGATTTCCTCGAGCGGGCATTTGTCACTGCTGCAATCAGTTTTTGGCATGAACCTTGAAGGGCTTCAGCTTGAAGTACTGCTCAATTTTGGTTCACTGATCGCAGTACTGATCGTATACCGAAAAGACATCGTCCGACTTGCCCAAAATGGTATCAGCTATGCGGTACGTAAGGAAGAAAAAAACAAATCAGAATTCATGTTTATCGTATACCTCGTGATCGGGACTATTCCTGCCGGGGTGCTTGGACTTCTGTTTGAAGACTGGATCGGTACAACATTCAAAGCACCACAGCTTGTCGGTGTCACGTTGATCATTACCGGTATTGCCTTATGGATCATCCGGAATATCCGTGGCTCTAAAGGCGAAGGAGGACTAACCAGGAAAGATGCTTTGATTATCGGTCTCGCCCAATCCGTAGCATTGATACCTGGAATCAGTCGTTCAGGTGCTACTATTGTGGCAGCGATGCTGCTTGGCATGAAACAGGAAACCGCGCTTCGCTTTTCTTTCTTATTATATGTTCCGATCAGTCTTGGAACGATGGTCATGTCTATCGGTGATTTGCTTCAGGAAAATATTGCAGAGATGTGGGTGCTCTGGATGCTTGCCGTACTCGCCTCCATCATCGCTACTTACTTTGCATTACTTTGGTTTATGAATATCATGGCAAAAGGAAATCTTAAATATTTCGCATTCTATTGCTTTATTGTCGGGGCCATTGCCATCGTTATTTTGGGGTGATGTGATAAATGTCACACCATTTTCTGAATAAACACTATAAGCTGAAAGAGGATGGTGAAAACCATTCTCTTTTTTTCTGATTCATGGACAACAGCTTATTGTCAAGTTCTATCTTGACGTACCTAACGATATGATTTTAAATGAGAAGTAATACTTTAATACTTACTAAAATTAACCAGCATGCCACGATCAGTGATAAATAATAAAGGTGGGATTGCGCGTATGGAGAAGCAACTGAGTAAACATTCCATATCTAACGATTTGAAAGAACTGCTTTCATCCGTCGACCATATCCAAAAAATGAAGAAGAACCGTTTCTTATTCCAGGAAGGGGAAGATGCCGATCAGATGTATATCATCCAGTCCGGCAGAATCCAGATCAGCAAGATGTCTCCGGACGGTCGTGAATTATCGCTCCGCATCTGTCAAAAAGGGGATATCATCGGGGAACTGACGCTATTCACCGATGATGCGACCTACCTCCTGAATGCTAAAGTCATGGAGGATGCCGAGGTAGCAGTCATCAAAAAAGAAAACCTGGAGAAAGAGCTGCTTACCAATACCGAGCTGGCTTTCGAATTTATGAAATGGATGAGCGAGCATTTCCGGAAGACACAGACCAAATTCCGTGACCTTGTTTTACACGGCAAAAAAGGAGCGCTCTATTCTACGATCATCCGTCTGACAAACAGCTATGGAATTAAACGTGCCGATGACATTTTTATCGATATCGTACTGACAAACCAGGAACTGGCTAACTTTTGCGGCACCTCCCGTGAAAGCGTCAATCGTTTACTAAGTGACTTGAAAAAGAAAGAAGTCCTTGCGATGGAAAATAATAATATCGTCGTCAAGGACCTCCAGTATTTAAAGGATGAAATTAATTGTGAAAACTGCCCGATTGTATTATGCAGTATTGATTAAATGAAACCAGCGGATACGATAATCAGGAAAAACAAGGAGTTTCCGATTTCAAGTATCCCGATTTCCATCGGTTTCAGCTGCTTTCCGTGTAAATAGACGGCACGGACAAGACTTGGAATGAAGGCTAATGTTACCAGCCATGCTCCTGTTGCGAGGAACAACCCTACCACAATTAAATGATATGCCCAGGAAATCCAGCGGAAAGCTGGATTTTTCTTTTCCCTGATCATTGTTTTTACAAAAAAAGCACTGCCATAGAAAAACAATACCGCCAACAGGAAAACGTTCCATGCCGCTTCATCAATGTATCCTGCCCCCAGGTAATAGGAACCCAGTCCGCCAATGCCGAAAGCGGTGATGGCAGCAAAGTCGTTCCAAAGCGAACGGTCCTTGTTTCTTTTCCCGAACCAGAGATTGATGATAAAAAATGGCATCATCATCAAAGCAATTAAGAATAGGGCAGGCTCTGTAATTAATACAGGCAGGGCAAAGATTAGGGCAACAGTGAAATAGCGAAGGAACCATGTTAGATGAAATCTTACTTTCTTCTTTTTCACAGCAAGAATCAGTGGGTAAGTTGCTAAATACAAGGCAATCCAGCCGACAAATAGCAGCAGTTGTAACCAATGAAATCCTCCCGCTGCCATCCCTAACAGGAATGGAACGGTCAGCATTGCCCATGCCCCGTGCTGCTTAGGGAGAAACAACTTCATAAGTGTCACCTCGTTCTCGTTCTATTAGTGTTGATAATCGACCGGCAGTACCGGGCGACCCTTTTTACACAACGTTTTTCTTTTTACCTCGTAAAGCTTTCGGAATATAAACGCAATATGGTTCACTTTCCATATAATCCCCGGTCATAGCATAGGCCCGCGATCTGGAACCTCCACATACATGGCGGAACTCACATACCCCGCACTTTCCTTTATAGGCATCCGGGTTCCGGAGGTTTTGAAAAACTTCCGACTCACGGTAGATTTCAGCCAATGGTGTTTCTTTAACATTTCCGGCTTTAATCGGCAGCAGGCCGCTCGGGTAGACATCTCCGATATGGGAGATAAACACAAAGCCGTTACCGTCATTAACTCCCTTTGGCGCTCTTCCCAGTCCATCGATTTGCCCCGTTGTCCCGTTCATCAAAGCATCCTGGTAGTTGATCCCTGCACCGGTCGCCTGTTTTTCCCTCATCTTGTTCTGAATCACTACCCTGCGGTAGTGCTGTGCTGCAGTAGTTTTGATATCAAAAGGAACCCGCTTCGATAATTCATACAGCCATTTGAACGTTTTTTCGTGTTCGACGGGGGTAATCATATCCTTCTCCTGGCCGCGTCCAGTTGGAACAAGGAAAAATACACTCCACAACACACAGTCCAATTCTTCGATTAAGGCAGCCATTTCATCAAGATGATCGTAGTTGTACCTGGATATGACAGTATTGATCTGGATCGGCATATTTAATTCATGTAAGTATTTAATCGCATTCATCGTCAGATCAAAGGATCCCGATGTTCCCCGGAAGTGGTCGTGAATAGCTGCATTCGGACCATCCAGGCTGAACGCCCATCTGGACAGGCCAACTTCCTTCGCTTTTTCCATCGCCTCTTTGGTAACATTTGGTGTAGCAGATGGGGTCATCGATACGCGTACCCCTTTTTTCACGGCATACGCTGCGATGTCGAACACATCCGGTCGCATTAGCGGGTCTCCTCCTGTAAATACGAGCATCGGATTTTCCATTTCATATATATCATCGATTAATTTCTTCCCGTCCTCGAATGACAGTTCACGAGGATCCCTTCTGTATTGAGCTTCCGCACGGCAATGCAAACATTTCAGCTCACATGCTCTCGTCAATTCCCATATCACAATAAAAGGATTTTCATTATAGTCACGGTTGAACATGACGTCCCCTCCTTCGTGCTACCTTCGAACTTTGGTTAACACTATTATCATGGTTCAATTGTAGCGAATAATGTGACGGTAAGTTGTGATATACATCACAAGAAATGGACTCTTTTCTCGTTTCGTCATAAAGTTTTCATAAATTGAGCAGTTATCCAAGATAGCTTCCTTATTCAACAATAGGACCGAAAAGTCGAAGACTTGATTTCGAGATATTGTTTGAGGAAAAGGGGCGTTGGGGAAGGATTCGCTTTCCGCGGGGAAGACGGCAAGCCTCCTCGAGCTTAAAGCTCTGCGGGGTCTTGCCAGTCTATCCTTTCCCGCAGGAGTCTCACCCTTCCCCTACGCCCCTCGCCATATAAAATTCTCGAAATCGCACTTGGAAAGTACAAAAGTACAACTCTATTTTGTGAGAGAATCCCATTACAATGCTAATCTGATCGTACTTTCTGTTCCATAAGCTCGCTATTATGGATGGAAGTTTCGAGACTCTAACAAACGTAAGGTGGCGGGGAAAACGGTGAGACTGCTCGAAAATGCTACGCATTTCCTTCGTGCGGTGTCTATTCAAGAAGCTAATTCAAAGTCCTGTGGGATGAACATGAGCGGTGAGATCCCGCAAGGCGAAGCCTGAGGAAGCTCACCACATGCCCACGGAAAGCGATCCGTTTTCCCAGCCACCATAACCTCTACCTAACGTCTCGAAACTGAGTCTTCAGTAAAAGAGAGCTTTACTGTAAAACCTCACGGAAATTTACCAAAACCTTTATAAAAAAACAGGCTGTTCCAAAAGCCTATGGCAGACTTTCGAAACAGCCAGAGTTTCTCTATTGATTACTTTTTAGCTATGGCTACCCGCCATTGTTCCGGACCTTTCTCTAAATACTCCCACTCAAACTGACTCTCCCGCTCTACCATGAACTGATAGTGCAGCGGCCGTGGATCATGGTCATTGGTGAGCTCCATTACTTCACCGCTTTCTAACTCATCGAAAGTATCAAGAATCCTTGGATGACGTACTCTCGGCTCAATTTCAGGCGCATAAATCTTAGCGGCAAATTCCTGGTTTTTCATAATAATCTCCTCCTAATAATTAATTTTCTTCCAAATCATCAATTGGCAGTGGCTCTTCTTCTTTATGAGTAGCAGGACGCAGATGGAACATAGCTCTTACTGCGAACACTGCGAGAATCACAACACCGGCGATAAAAATAACATCAGGTACGGAGCGGATGGTCAGCAGATCCTGGATGATATCCTGCTGCAGGAACGCTGCATCACGTGAAGCCCAGTATCCGTTATCGAAAGCTTCTTTCAGCTGCAGGAATCCTATCGGTAATAGGGAAATAAGAATCATTCCGGCAAGACCGATATTTAATGCCCAGCAGGAAATTTTCAGCCAAGTATCATTCCATTTATCCGGCCGGACGATGTTTCTTAAGGAGTAGAGCAATACGGCAATGGCGAACATTCCGTATACCCCCATCATTGCACCGTGACCATGTGCTGGTGTCAGGAACTGACCGTGTTCGAAATAGCTTACTGCTGGCAGGTTGATCAGGAACCCTAGGACCCCTGCTCCAACCAGATTCCATATTGCGGTTGAAATCAGGAACCAGAATGTAGACTTGTACGGGAAATCAACTCCTCCGGCACGCATCATTTTATATTGTTCATAAGCTTCCAGGACTAGTAAAGTTAACGGAATAACTTCCAAAGCACTAAATACAGATCCAAGAGCGATCCAGGCTTCGGCGGATCCATTATAATAATAATGGTGACCGATACCGATAACCCCGCTTCCAAGCAGGATGATCAGCTGGAAGTACAATGCTTTGACTGTTGAACTTTTTGTAACCAATTTCATTCGGACTAACAGAAATCCAATAACCACTACGGCGAATACTTCAAAAATACCTTCTACCCAAAGATGGATGATCCACCAGCGCCAGTAGTCAGACATCGTGAAGTTGGCACCTGGGTTGATGAAGAAAGCAAAGATATAGAACGCTGGCACCGCAATAGAAGCGTAGAACAATAGGTGAACAAGGCCTCCTTTATCGCGCTCCTTCTTCAAACCGTTCCTAATGCCCCGATAAACGATGTACAGCCAAATCAACATCCCGACAACGAGAATTACTTGCCAGATCCGACCGAGCTCTAAGTACTCCCAGCCCTGATGTCCAAGCAGGAACCACAAGTTACCAAGGTAGCCGTTGACACCAAGCCATTGACCGATCATGGAACCGCCTACTAAGACGACAAGCGCCCAGAATAGGATATCAACAAGTAGTCCTTGCCGCTTCGGTTCATGTCCACCAACAATCGGTGCAACGAAGATGCCCATACCGAGCCACGCTGTCGCAATCCAGAAGATGGCCAGCTGCAAGTGATAGCCTTTTGCGATACTGAATGGCAGAAGTTCAAATATCCAGTCCATACCGAAGAATGAATCCGGTTCGACGTAATAGTGCGCCATCAGGGCACCGAACATGACCTGCACGAGGAACAACAGGGCAACGATCAGGAAGTATTTCGCTGATTTTACCTGTGAACTCGTTAAACTTTGTTTCGCCAGGTTGAACGTAGGATAGTTGTCTTCCGTATAGGCTTCCTGCATACCCAGGTGATAACGATAAAACACAAACAAAATCAAACCTACAAATAGGATAAGTACGGTTACACTGGCTCCACTCCACCACACTGCTGAGAAAGCCATCGTGTTGCCGGCATCTTCAAAGTATGGCCAGTTATTTGTATAGGTGATATCATCATCCGGCCGCTCGGTACTGGAAAGCCATGCAGTCCAGAAGAAGAAGTGGGAGATCTGGGTTATCTGGTCACTGTCCGCCACGTAAAGCCGCTCCCCTGCACCAGGCACGTGCTCTTCCTGGATCAAACCTGCCTTCAATCCCCAGCCGTCTCCATTTTTGAAAACATCCTGATAATAAGCTTCGACTCTTTCCAGACCGAATACCTGCGCATCAGTAAGCGGAAGTTCATTTGTTTCTTCATTGAAACGGTTAACCCGCATTTCTGAGATAACTCTTTCTTTAATGATCGTCTGCTGTTCAGGATTCAGATCAGCATAGGCTTGATTGTGATCTTCCATTGCATAAAAGTCCTGCATTCCGGATGTATAAACTTTTAGTGCTTCTGCTGTATAATCAGGCCCCATATAAGAACCGTGTCCCAGCACCGTTCCATAATCCATCAGACCGTATTTCTGGAAAACTGCCTGACCGCCGATGATCGAATCCTGAGTCATAACTACTTCGCCGTCTGAATTTGTCGCTTCCATCGGACGAGGAGCCATATTTTCAAAGATCCAGAACCCTCCGACAATCAAGACTGTGAAGCTTGCTAATAAAGTAACAATTAAAATAGATTTAAGTAGACCGTTTTTGGTGGTTGGTTTAGCTTCTTTCTGCTGCCATTCTTCCAGCTTTTTAACCCCCATAACGTTCACATCCTTTCGTTGGTATGCCCTCATGTTACTCCTGCTTTTTCAAATGGGGTGTGAGAAGAAGCAACAGGCCCCTATGATTTTCATCACAGCCAACGTATAAAGATAGTTATAAATTGTTCAAAAAGTAGCATCAAAAATACAGCTTTTGGATGATACACTATATAGTAGAAATTGGATAAGAAAGGATGTTGATTGTGAGATTCCATTCCACACAGCAATTGTTACAGAATGTTCCTATATTCAAAGATTTGACTGATATAGAAATGGAACCGGTGCTGGAGCTGGCTAGATCCCGGCAATACCGTGCCGGAACCCATGTTTTCATGCAGGGCGATCCGCTTCAGAATGTCTACTTCATCAACAAAGGCCGAGTAAAGATATACAAAACCGACTTTCACGGCAAAGAACAGATTGTCAACGTACTCCAGCCAGGTGATATGTTTCCCCACCAGGGATTTTTCCGGAAAGATGAATGTCCGGCACATGCGGAAATACTGGATGAAGCAACCCTCGTTCACATACCAATCCCGTCCTTTGAACAGACGCTAATCAACCATCCGGAGATTTCCGTCAAATTATTTAAGGTGCTCGGTGATAAAATCGTCGACTTGCAAAATCGTTTAGAAGAACAAATCCTTCATAATACGTATGAACAAATCATCATGCTGCTGATTCGCCTCAGTAAGCTTTACGGCAATGAAGATAAAGACGGCTGGGTAAAACTCCGATCCCACTTCACTAATCGGGAACTTGCCAATATGATCGGCTCGAGCAGGGAAACCGTCAGCCGGACATTGACTCAATTGAAAAAAAACAACCTTGTCTACAGTGATTTTGACGGTTATTTCATGCTCCATCCGGAAGCTTTAGAAGATGAACTTTTCTAACCTGTGATATGTGTCACTACCTGATTAATTGAAAATGATTATCATGTAGGTATCAAGTGAAGATGAGGTGATCGTAATGGAAGAACAAGCTGCTATCGTAGAGTTGGACGTACGCGAAGATTTAAAATTGAAGAATGATCCGTTCCATAAAATCATGAATGCGGTAAAGGGACTGAAAGACGGAGAGGCACTGCTTCTCCACGCCCCGTTCAAGCCTATACCACTTTTGAAAGTAATGGCCAAAAAAGGCTACGACCACCAGTTAGAGCAAATCGAGCCGAAACATTGGCAGGTCATGTTTTATAAACGAGCAGGTGAGGTGCAATGATTCTCGATAACCGTGGATTAGAACCCCCCCAGCCAATGATGCGGACACTCTCTGCCTTGGAAGACCTGACCACCAAGGAAGCGCTTGTCATCATCAATGACCGACGTCCGATGTTCTTATTCGCGGAACTAGATGAACTCGGCCACCATTATGAAACGGAGGAGCAAGAAGACGGAAGCTTCCGGATAACCATAACGAAATCTGGTGAATGATATGATTCCACAAATGCAAACGCAGACCAAAACCGAAACGAATATCAAGTTGCCGCTCGCCTTCATCCTGTTCGGACTTGTCTCATTCGCACTTGCCCAGTCGCTGCTCTGGATGAATACCGCTGCTCTGAGCAATGGTATTTTCCGGATGCCGGACTTATGGATGGCTGCCCACTTTTTGTTGCTTGGCTGGGCAGTGATGGTCGTCATGGGTGCCATGTATCAGCTGGTTCCTGTAGCCTTTTTGACACCGATTTGGAATGAAAAGTTTGGATTTCTCCAATTTTTTGTTACTGCAATCGGTGCAGCCGGACTGTCTATTGCCCTTTCGGTAAAGCCTGGTGTCGCGATTTTCGCCGGGGTTCTAACCGTCATCGGCATTCTGATGTTTCTCTTCCAAATTGCCATGACGCTCCTTAAGCAGGAAAAAGTCAATGTTATGACCTGGTTTGTCGGAAGTGCCCTGGTATTTTTCTTATTGACGATCGTTGCCGGACTGACTTTGACATGGAACCTGGCGTTCGGAACAATCAGCAATTATGATGCCTTTTTCAAATCCCATTTGGTTTTCGGCCTGACCGGCTGGTTTACGCTGTTGATTTTCGGCTTCTCATATAAAATGGTACCAATGTTCAGCTTGTCTCACGGATTTTCGATGAAATGGGCAAAACCAGCTCTTGGCAGTTATATAAGTGGACTTATTGCTTTGGTTGTTGCCGTATGGATCGGGACCTGGCCGTTTACCATTATCGGCTGGGCTCTATTATGGCTAGGATTTACCGGTTATGCGCTTGATATGAAAGAAATCATAAAGAAACGAATCAAGAAAAAGCTTGATCAGCCTTTCATTTTTTCCTTAATAGCCATCGGATTTGGCTGGCTGCTGCATACCACTGCCCTCCTGATGACCGTTTTACAAGTAACCAATGCTACCGTTTGGAGCTGGCTCGTTTACTTATATATCATGATGTGGATCATTTTCAGCATCATGGGTTACTTGTATAAAATTGTCCCCTTCTTATGGTGGACCCATAAATATTCCGGCAGTGTTGGTAAAAAAGACGTCCCAACCTTGAAAGCGATGATCCAGGAAAAATGGGGGACGATCCTGTTTACAGCGATGACCTTCGGTGTGATTGGACTTGCGGTCACTGCTATGATTGGCCTCCCTGCCCTTGCTTTTGCTTCCCAGGGAATTTTGACCGTAGCCTCTGCCTTATATGTAATTTCAATTGCCCGGGTATTGACTAGATAACCAAGGAGTGATTCCCAATGAAAATGACGAAACAAGTGGAAGAAGCATTGTATCAGGTGATTGATCCGGAACTTGGCATCAATATCGTAGATCTCGGCCTGGTTTACCAAATAAATGTGAATGAAACGAACGATGTTCACGTCCAGATGACACTGACCACCCCGGGCTGTCCCCTTCATGACAGTATCGTAAGTGGAGCTGAAGCGATGATTTACGGGATTGATGAAGTCAATGATGTCCACGTCGAATTGGTCTGGCATCCAGCCTGGTCGCCAGAGAAAATGAGCAGCCGCGCGAAAGAAATGTTAATGTAGCAAAAAAGCTCAGCTCCCTTGTTACGGGGCTGAGCTTTTTATACGACCGTAGGTTGTCTCTCTTGCAGCTGCCTTGTCTCTCTTTTTTTCGATATTGTCTCTCTTTTTTTAAAAATTGTCTCTCTTATTCGCGAAACCGTCTCTCATCCAGCGCCATACTGGAACTAGTATAGAAAGTGGACACAGGTAGTGAGCCATGTTTTAATCGACCTAAAGCTTAAATTAAGGACGTGTTCACTTGACTAAAAAAATGAAGAGTTACAGTTCGGAATTTAAAGAGTATGTAGCTAAAATGATTGTCCTAGACGGACATAAAATGACTGATATTTGCAACAAGCTCAATTTACCTTACGGTACCGTTAAGCGGTGGGTAGGGAGCTATCGTGACAAGCAGAAGAACGCAGAAAAAGAGGAACAAAACCAGCTATTAACGGCCTCTGAGTACAAAGAGATGTATGAAAAAGAACGGCAAGAGAAGCTTGAAGCTCAGGAGGAAGCCGAAATATTAAAAAAGGCAATGCACATCTTCACGCAAGAAAAAGAGTAAAGTTCGAGTTCATTTA